>NZ_JBEGCI010000002.1:0-364891 GCF_040196315.1 Halomonas pelophila | reverse complement strand
CGGTGCCTTCCCGTCAGAGGCCGTCAAGGCGGCCAAGTACTGGCCGGCGGTCAACCGGGTCGATAACGTCTTCGGCGACCGGCAGCTGATCTGCTCCTGCCCGAGCATCGACGAGTACCGTGAGTAAAGGACGCGAATAACCCGACGCGAGGCTGAACGCCCCACCCCGGGTCCTGCTGCTGGCGGGGCCCGGGGTGTTTCGTTGTAGGGAAGCGCTCTGCCGCGTCAGTCGAACCGGTCCCAGTAGGGGGGATCGCCGAAATAGCCCTCCATGAAGTCGACGAAACAGCGCACCTTGCTCGCCAGAAGCTGGCGGTGAGCGTAGACGGCGTAGAGCGACATCGGCCTGGGCTCGTGGTCTGGCAGCACGACCCGCAGCCTGCCGGCCTGGATGGCGGGCCCCGCGATGAAGGTGGGCTGCAGGGCGATGCCGGCGCCGGCGATGGCCGACTCGACCAGCACGTCGCCGTTGTTGCTGACCAGGTCGCCGCCCCGAGCCGGATCACGGCCCGGCAACCAGCGAAAGAGCGAGTCGCCGGCCTCCTGCTCGGCGTAGCTGTAGCACAGGTAGCGATGCGCCTTGAGCTCCTCCGGGTGCCCGGGGGTGCCGAGTTGTGCCAGGTAGGCGGGCGACGCGCACATCACCAGGCGCACCGGCGCGATCCGCTTGGCGATCAGCGAGGAGCTCTTCAGGTGGCCGATGCGCAGCGCGATATCGAAGCCCTCCTCGACGATGTCGACCTTGCGGTCATTCAGCTGCAGGTCGATGTCGACGCCGGGATGGGCGCGCTGGAAGTCGCCGAGCAGCGGCGCCAGGTGGCGGGTCGCGAAGGAGACCGGCGCGCTGATCCGCAGCAGGCCCCGGGCCTGGGTCTGCAGGTCGCCGAGCTGCTGCTCCATGTCGTCGAGATCGGCCAGAAGCTGCTGGGCCCGCGGAAGATAGCGCGCGCCCGCTTCGGTCAGGTGGAGCTTGCGGGTGGTGCGGTTGAGCAGACGCACCCCCAGGTGCGCCTCGAGCTGGGCCACGTACTTGCTGACCAGCTGCGGCGACATCGCCAGGCGCTCGGCGGCACGGGTGAAATTGCCCTCACTCACCACGCTGATAAAAACGCGCATGGCATCGATACGGTCTATCGGGGACTCCTGGCAACGCGGCAAGCCAAATTATCAACATATCATTGATTATAAGGCAACACCTGCCGCCCTATTCTTTCTTTTTGGTGATAGTAGAGTGGCGTCATCACCTGGGGGGAGCGCCCTCGGGCCACCCTCCCCCCAAGAAAAAGTCGAGGTAACCATCATGAATAACCAACTCGTGAAGACCCTGCTCCACTCCCGCGGCGGCATGGCCGCCCTGGTCCTGCGCGTCCCGGTCGGGCTGATCCTGGCCGCCCACGGCGCACAGAAGCTGTTTGGCTGGTTCGGCGGCTACGGCCTGGAGGGCACCGGGCAGTGGCTGGCGAGCATAGGGCTCGCCCCGGGCACCCTGATGGCGCTGCTGGCCGGCAGCGCCGAGTTCTTCGGCGGGCTGGCGCTGGTGCTGGGCCTGCTGACCCGCCCGGCGGCGCTGGTATCGGCCTTCACGATGCTGGTGGCCATCTTCGCCGTGCATATCGGCAACGGCCTGTTCATGGCCAACAACGGCTACGAGTTTGCCCTGACCCTGTTCGCCGCCACGACGGCCCTGGCGATCCAGGGCGGCGGGCGCCTCGCGCTGGATTCCCTGCTGCTCGACCCGCTGGAGAAGGCCGCCGAGGGCCAGGGCGCCACCTCCGGCCAGTAATGCCGACCCGACCGACCGGCGCGCCCCTTCCGGGCGCGCCCTTCCACAGGAGAATGCGATCATGCTGGTCAACGGTGTCTGGCAGGAGAACTGGCAGCCGGTGCAGGCGAAGGACGAGCAGGGGCGCTTCATTCGCCAGACCTCGCCATTTCGCCACTGGATCACCCCCGACGGCGCGCCGGGCCCCAACGGCGAGGGGGGCTTCAAGGCCGAGGCGGGGCGCTATCGGCTCTACGTCGCCTACATCTGCCCCTGGGCCTCACGGGCGCTGATGGTGCGCGCGCTGAAGGGACTGAAGGACGTCATCGACGTCACGGTCGTCAATCCCCGGCTGACCGATCAGGGCTGGCGGTTCGGCGGCTACCCCGGGGCCGACGAGGATAGGCTCCACGGCGCGCGCTACCTGCATGAGCTCTACACCAGCGCCGACCCGCGGGCCTCCGGTCGCGCCACGGTGCCGGTGCTGTGGGACACGCGGACCGGCACCATCGTCAACAACGAGTCCGCCGATATCGTGCGCATGCTCAACGGCGCCTTCGCCGGCATCAAGGACCAGGGACCGGATCTCTATCCGGCCGACCTGGCCGCCGAGATCGATGCCCTGAACGCCTACCTCTACACGGACCTGAACAACGGCGTGTATCAGGCCGGTTTCGCCTCCAGCCAGCAGGCCTACGAGGAGGCCTACGGCAAGGTGTTTGCCGCCTTGGACGAGATGGAAGCCCGGCTGGCCGATGGGCGGCCCTACCTGTTCGGCGAACGCCTGACGGAAACCGACCTGCGCCTGTTCGTGACCCTGGTGCGCTTCGATGCCGCCTACCACGGGCTCTTCAAGTGCAACCGCAACACCCTGCGCGCCATGCCGAACCTCCACGCCTACATGCACCGGATCCTGGCCCTGGACGGTATCGCCGAGACCGTGAACCTTGACCATATCCAGGCGGGGTATTACTCCATCAAGGCGCTGAACCCCACCGGGATCGTGCCGGCAGGCCCCGGCGAGATCTGACGTGACCCCAGGAGCAACCGCCATGAGCACCCCGACCGACGTCCTGTTCCTCTCCCATGGCGGCGGCCCGATGCCACTGCTCGGGGACCCCGGCCACCGTGAGCTCGTGACGCGGCTCGGCGAGATCGCGGGCCGGCTCCCCAGGCCCTCCGCCATCCTGGTCATCAGCGCCCACTGGGAGGCGCCGGTGCCGACGATCACCTCGGGCGCCAGGCCGGAATTGATCTACGACTACCACGGCTTTCCGCCCGAGGCCTACGAGATCGCCTACCCCTGTCCCGGCGAGCCGGCGCTGGCGGCGCAGGTCCACCGGGCGCTGGAGCAGGCCGGCCTCCCCGCCCGACTCGACGACCGGCGCGGCTTCGACCACGGCGTGTTCGTCCCGCTCAAGCTGATGTATCCGGCGGCGGACATTCCCTGCGTGCAGCTCTCCCTGGTCGACAGCCTGGATGCCGCCACGCACCTGGCCATCGGCAAGGCGCTGCAGGCGCTGGACGTCGACGACCTGCTGGTGATCGGCTCCGGCTTCTCCTTCCACAACATATCGGCGTTCTTTGCCCCCGACACCCCCGAGATCCGAGCGCACAATCTGGCCTTCGAGGCATGGCTGGAGGAGACCTGCTGCGACGGACGGATCGAGGAGGCGGAGCGCGCCGAGCGCCTGACCCACTGGGAGCGCGCCCCGCACGCCCGATTCTGCCACCCTCGGGAGGAGCACCTGCTGCCGCTGCATGTCTGCTACGGCCTGGCGGAGCGGCCGAGCGACACCCATATCGCCGCCACCGTGCTCGGCAAGACCTCGGGGATGTTCCACTGGTGGGTGGCCTAATCGGCGAAGGGAGCGGGCCACCCTCCCGTCACGGCGAACGCTGCGGATGATGCTCCATCACACGGGCAGATCGAGGATCCTGCGGGCCTGTTGCCAGGTGGCCACCGGCCGCTCGTACTTCTCGCACAGCGCCACGGTGCGCTCGACCAGGGCGGCATTCGACGGCGCCAGGGTGTCGCGGTCGATGCGCACGTTGTCCTCGAGCCCCGTGCGGGTATGGCCGCCCGCAGCAATGGACCACTCGTTGAGCACAAACTGATTGGGCCCGATGCCGGCGCCGCACCACTGGGCGTCCGGCGCGAGCCGGTTCAGGGTTTCGATATAGAAGTCGAAGGTCGGCTTGTCCGCCGGCATGGCGTTCTTGACGCCCATCACGAACTGCACGTAGAGCGGTGCCTTGAGCTTGCCCTGCTTGGACAGGCTGACCGCCTGGTGGATGTGCGACAGGTCGAAGCCCTCGATCTCGGGCTTGATGTCGTACTTGAGCATCTCGTCGGCGAGCCACTCCACCAGCTGGGGGGGATTCTCGTAGACGCGATTGGGGAAGTTGTTGGAGCCCACCGAGAGGCTCGCCATGTCGGGCTTGAGCGGTAGCATGCCGCCGCGCGCTTCTCCCGCCCCGGAGCGACCGCCGGTGGAGAGCTGGATGATCATGCCCGGGCAGTGCGTCCGGAGGCCCTCCAGCAGCCTTCCGAACTTGTCCGGATCGGAGGTGGGCGTCTGGTCATCGTTGCGCACATGGCAGTGGGCGATGGTGGCCCCGGCCTCGAAGGCCGCCTGGGTGCTCTCGATCTGCTCTTCGATAGTCACGGGGATGGCAGGGTTGTTTTCCTTGCGGCCAACGCTGCCGGTGATGGCGACACAGATGATGCAGGGATTAGACATAAGGTTCTCTCGTCATGCCAGTGGTTGGCCGGCATGGTTTATCAGAAGATGCCTGCCATGACGGACAGGGATATAGCGCCACTTAGCCCTGCCGAAGAACGGTCAGCAGCCGCTCCGCAAAGAGGCCCGGAACTTCCACGGACGGCACGTGACCCACGCCTTCCAGGACCTCTAGAGGCGCACCGTCACACTCGCCCGCCAGGGCCTCGAGCGTGGCCGGCGGGGTCGCCATGTCCTCGCTGCCACCGAGCAGCTGCACCTTCACGCCCTTCCCGGACAGCTTGCCGGTGAAGACGTCGCGCCCCAGCATCTCGCAGAGCCGCGCATAGGACTCGTCGTCGCCGCGGCCCATCTGGGTGCACCAGCCCGCCTTGAGCGCCGGCTCGGCCTCGAAGCAGGCCGGGGCGAACCAGCGCGGCACGATCTCCTCGGACATCGCCGCCAGGCCCTCTTGGCGCACGCGGCCGGCACGGGTATTCCATAGCTCGGCATTGCCGATCACCGCCCCGGTATTGGTCAGGGTGGCGGAGAGCAGCCGCTCGCCGTGCTGGCTAATCAGCTGCTGGCCCACCACGCCGCCGATGGAGGTCCCGGCGAAATGGAAGCGCTCGGCACCGGCGTGATCGGCCAGGGCCAGGACCTCGCCCGCCAGGTCGGCCGGGGTGATCGGCCCCTCGCCCCAGGCCTGGCTGGCGCCGTGACCGGGCAGGTCCCAGGTCAACACGCGATAGCGCGGCAGCAGCGCCGGCAGCAGGTCATCCCACACCGCCTGGCTCATGCCCAGGGGATGGGCGAGGATCACCAGGGGGTTGGCCTCGGCGCCGAGCAGTCGATAGGCCACGCTGCGGCCCTGGATGTTCATAAATGCCATGATCTCTCTCCTCTATGCCCGCTCGATCAGGGTGGCGATGCCCTGCCCCACGCCCACGCACATGGTGCACAGGGCGTAGCGCTTGCCGCTCTTCTTGAGCTCGTGAGCCGCGGTCAACAACAAACGCGCACCGGACATGCCCAGCGGGTGGCCAAGCGCGATGGCGCCACCGTTGGGGTTGACCCGCGGGTCATCGTCTTTGATGCCCAGATCGCGCATACAGGCCAGCGCCTGGGCGGCGAAGGCTTCATTGAGCTCGATGACGTCGATCTCGTCGAGCGACACGCCGGTGCGTTCGAGCAGCTTTTTGACCGCGGGCACCGGGCCATAGCCCATGATGCGTGGCTCTACGCCGGCGGTGGCCATGCCGAGGATCTTCGCCATGGGCGTGAGGCCATGCTGCTCCACCGCGGCGGCGCTGGCCACCAGCATGGCGGCGGCGCCGTCGTTGACCCCGGAGGCATTGCCGGCGGTGACGCTGCCGCCCTCACGGAAGGGCGTGGACAGGCTCGCCAGATTCGCAAGGGAGGTCTCGCGCAGGTGCTCGTCCTGATCGAAGATCAGCGGCGCCTGCTTGCGCCGCGGGATCTCGATGGCGGTGATCTCGAGGGCGAAGCGACCGGCCTGCTGCGCGGCCGCGGCCTTCTGCTGGGAGCGCAGGGCGAAGGCGTCCTGGTCCTCGCGGGCGATCTTGAACTGCTCGGCCACGTTCTCGGCGGTCTCGGGCATGGAATCCACGCCGTAGGCCTGCTTCATCAGCGGGTTGATGAAGCGCCAGCCGATGGTGGTGTCCTCGATCTGTTGGCCGCGGGAGAAGGCGCCGTCGGCCTTGCCCATCACGTAGGGGGCCCGGGACATGGACTCCACGCCGCCGGCCAGGGCCAGCTCCATCTCGCCGGCCTTGATGGCGCGGAAGGCGGTGCCCACCGCGTCCATGCCAGAGCCGCACAGCCGGTTCAAGGTGGTGCCGGGCACGGAGATCGGCAGGCCGGCGAGCAGCGCGGACATGCGCGCCACGCTGCGGTTGTCCTCGCCGGCCTGGTTGGCGCAGCCCATGAAGACATCATCGATGGCCGCCGAGTCGAGCCCCGGGGCCTCGGCCAGCACCGCCTTGAAGATGCTAGCGGCTAGATCGTCGGGCCTGACGCTTGCCAGCGTGCCGCCGAAGCGGCCCACGGCACTGCGCCGCGGATGACAGAGGAATACATCGCTCATGGAGGGTCTCCTGTTATTCGCCGGCGTGCTGGCGTTCGGTGTGGGCCTTCAGCTCGCGCAGGATCTCGAGCTCGTGAGCGGAGGGCTCCGGGGTGCTCTCGAGCTCGCCAGCGAAGCGGATCTCCCAGCCAGTGGCCTCGATCACGTCCTCGCGACTCACCCCCGGGTGCAGGGAGACCACGATGAGCTCCCTGGTCTCCGGGTCGGGCTTCATCACGCAGAGGTCAGTGATGACGCGAGTGGGCCCCTTGCCGATGTTCGGTACGCCGTCGCGGCCCTTGCCGTCGCGGCCGAAGCCCAGGGTGGTGACGAAGTCCACATCCTTCACGAAGGCGCGCTTGGAGTGCTTCAGGGTGATGAAGACCTCGCCGGCGTTGGTGGCGATCTCCGGCGCACCTCCGCCGCCCGGCAGGCGCACCTTGGGCGACTGGTAGTCACCGATCAGGGTGGTGTTGAGGTTGGCGTAGCGGTCGATCTGGGCGGTGCCCAGGAAACCCACGCTGATCTTGCCGCCCTGCAGCCAGTAGCGGAACATCTCCGGCACCGCGACGGTGGTCAGGGCCGACTCGGCGAGCTCGCCGTCGCCGATGGAGAGCGGCAGCACGTCTGGCTTGGTCTGCAGGGTGCCGGACTCGTAGATCAGCACCACGTCGGGGGCGTGGGTCAGGCGCGCCAGGTTGGCGGCCTCGGAGGGCAGGCCGATGCCGACGAAGCAGGTCATGCCGTTTTCGAGTGCCCGGGCGGCGGTGACGGTCATCATCTCCGAAGACGTGTATTCGGTGCTCATCAGTCGTTCCCCCCTGCGTTCATGACATTCTCTTCGATCCAGGCCGTGAAGGCGTCGCGATCCCGGGCGATGGCATCCCACTCCTTGTAGAAGCGGTTGTCGCGCGGGTAGTAGCCATGGGCATAGGAGGGCAGCGCGCCCTTCTCGGCCACGGCGATGGCATCGATGGCCCAGCCCGGGATGATGCAGGCGTTGGGGTGGTAGTCCGGCTCGGCGGTCAGGTCGTCGACGATTTCCTCAACGGTGACGATGCTCTGCGTCGCCGCCAGCACGGCCTCCTTCTGCACGCCGACGATGCCTTCCACCAGCACGTTGCCCTTTCGGTCCGCCTTCTGGGCGTGGACGATGGAGACATCGGGTCGCACCGCCGGCACCGCGGCCAGGCGCTCGCCGGTGAAGGGGCAGTCGATGAACTTGATCTGGTCGTTGACGTTGGGCAGCTCGCTGCCGACATAGCCGCGCAGCACGGCCAGCGGCAGGCCGGCGGCCCCGGCCTCGAAGGCGCAGGCCATGGCGGCGTGGCTGTGCTCGAGGATCTCGATCTGGCGCGGCCAGCCCTTCTCCACGGCGTCGCGCAGGCGGTGCAGGGAGCCCACGCCGGGGTTGCCGCCCCAGGAGAAGATGACCTTCTTCGCGCAGCCCGCGCCGATCAGCTGATCGTAAATCAGGTCGGGGGTCATGCGGATCAGGGTCAGGTCCCGCTTGCCCTGGCGGATCACCTCGTGACCCGCGGCGAAGGGAATCAGATGGGTAAAGCCTTCCATGGCCACGGTGGCGCCGTCCTCGACGTAGCGCGCGACCGCGTCATGCAGGCTCAGGAACTCGGCCATGATGGTTTGCCTCTTGCTGTTGCGCTCGGGAATCCAGCGGCCCAGTGGCCGACCGGCCCCTTTTGTTCGTCATGTGAACATGAGTTTGTATCGCGAACAATTTACGCCCGTCGTATTCGCGCGTCAAATCCTGGCGGGAGCACAATTAAAAAGGGAGGCAAGGCCTCCCCGTGCGGTCGCTCCGCGTAACTTTCGATTCTTCAGTCGATTACTGGCGCTTCGGCCAGGAAATGGCACACGGCAGTGGAGGTTCGACCACAACCAAAGCATGAAAACGAGTCTCTGGCCCTTTCGAGTGCTTTTCATGCCTGTGCGCCGCCACCTCTTCCAGTACTGGACGGAATGGGGGCCGGTCGCGACGGGTTCATGGGATAGACGGACAACGAATGGATGGGCGAGGTCCGCAAATGGCCAGACAACGCAACATGCCCGATGACTCACCATGGGCCTTACGCACAAGTGTTCGCATTTCGCACAACATGCTACATTGGGGCACTTTGACCCGATAATCAGAGCAAATAACCCTCGGATGGCGTACCCATGCAAGACGAGACCCTGACACCCGACGATCGCGACTTCGTGACCGCACTGGCCAGTGGCCTCGAGGTCATCCTGGCCTTCGACGAGGCCCACCCGCGCATGACGCTCAGCGAGGTGGCGGCGCGCACCGGCATGAACCGGGCCCGGGCGCGACGCTTCCTGCTGACCCTCCATGCCCTGGGCTATGTCCGCAAGCAGCAGCGCCACTTCGAGCTGGCCCCCAGGGTGCTGAACCTCGGCTATGCGTTCCTGTCTGCCAACCACTACCGCAGCGTGATCCAGCAGATTCTCGAGGACATCACCACCGAGTGTGGCGAGTCCTCGTCGCTGGGCGTGCTGGACGGCGATGACGTCACCTATGTGGCACGTTCCTCGTCGCGCCACCGGCTGATGGCCATCACCCTCTCGGTAGGCACGCGCCTGCCGGCGGCCCATACCTCCATGGGGCGGGTGCTGCTGGCCCAGCTGCCCGAGGCCGAGCTCGACGCCTTCCTGGCGCGGGTGGTCCTCGAGCCACATACCGACAAGACCATCACCGACAAGGCCGAGCTCAAGCGCTGTATCCTCGAGGTGCGCCAGCAGGGCTACGCCATCGCCGACCAGGAGCTCGACTCCGGGTTACGCTCGGTGGCGGTGCCGGCCTTCGATGGCAACGGCCGGCTGCTCGGTGCGATCAACATCAGTACCAATGCCGCCCGTATCGACTTCGACACCCTGATTCGCCAGTACCTGCCTCTGCTGCAGGACAAGGCCCGACATATCCGCGCCAGCATCAGCTGATTCCCCCTTCAACCCAAGGACGGCGAAGTGCTAGAGATACTGGCGATCACGCTGCCGATCTTCCTGCTGATCGGCGCCGGCTTCACCGCGGCTCGTACCGGCCTGCTGAGTCGCGACAACATGCAGGGCGTGGGCACCTTCGTCATCTACCTGGCGCTGCCCTCGCTGATCATCCGCGCCCTGACCGACTACCCCCTGGCGGAGGTCTTCAACCCGACCTACCTGCTCGCCTACGGGCTGGGGTCGCTGGCGGCCTTCCTGCTGGGGCTGGCGCTCTCCGTGGGGCTGCGCGGCAAGCACCTGGATGCCGGCGCCATTCACGCCCTGGGCATGTCGGCCTCCAACAGCGGCTTCATCGGCTACCCGGTCGCCCTGATGGCGATCGGCCCGCCGGCGGCCATCTTCATGGCGCTCAACATGGTGGTGGAGACACTGTTTATCATCCCCACGGCGCTGATTCTGGCCGAGGCCAGCCGCCAGCACGGCAACGGCGTCGGCCAGGTGGCACGCCAGACCCTTGCTCGCCTGATCCGCAACCCCATCCTGATTGGGCTATTCATCGGCATCCTCCTCGCTCTGACCGGGCTGCAGCTGCCGGGCCCGCTGGCCCGGGCCGTCAGCATGCTGGCCGATGCGGCGGGTCCCGCGGCACTCTTCACCATCGGCGGCATGCTCCATGGCATCAAGGTGCGCGGCATGGCCATGGATGTCGGTCAGGTGGTGGTGGGCAAGCTGCTGCTGCACCCGCTGGCCGTGCTGGGCATCTTCCTGCTGCTGCCCCACCCTGACCCGCTGCTGGTCGCCGGCGCCCTGCTGTTCGCCTGCGCCCCCATGATCAGCGTCTACCCGCTCTTTGGTCAGCAGTTCGGTCAGGGCGACGCCAGCGCCGCCGCCCTGATGATCAGCACCCTCTCCTCCTTCGTGACCATCAGCCTGGTGATCTGGCTGCTGACGCGGTTCGACCTGCTGCCGATCTGATTTCCGCCGTCGGGTGACGTTGTGGCAGTTTATGCAGACATATGGCACAAGCGACACGTGACCCCATCGTCCACCCCTCCTTAATGGAGCGCCCCACATGACCCAACCACGACTCGGCTTCATCGGCATCGGCCTGATGGGCGATCCCATGACCCGCCGCCTGCTGGAAGCAGGCTTCGAGGTCAGCGTCTGGAACCGCTCGCCGGACAAGACCGCCGGCGTGGCCGCGGCCGGGGCCCGGGTGGCGGGCTCCATCGAGGCGCTGATGGCCGAGGTGGATCTCGTGCTGCTCTGCCTGGCCAATACCGCCGTGGTCGAGGACGTGGTGTTCGGCGAGGGCGGCGTGGCCCAGCACGGCCGCGCCGGCCAGCGCCTGATCGATCTCTCCAGCTGCGACCCGGCGGCAACGCGTGACTTCGCCGACTGGCTCGACAGCGAATGCCGCATGCGCTGGGTGGATGCGCCGGTCTCCGGCGGCGTCGCCGGCGCCGAGGCGGGGAGCCTCGCGATCATGTGCGGCGGCGAGGCCGAAGACGTGGAAGCGGTCCGTCCCGTGCTGGCGCCGCTCTCCGCCCGGGTGACCCACATGGGCCCGGTGGGCAGCGGCCAGGTGACCAAGGTGTGCAACCAGATGATCGTCGGCTGCCAGGCGGCGGTGATCGCCGAAATGGTGGCGCTGGCCGAGGCGAGCGGCGTCGAGGCCGGCCGGCTCACCGAGGCGCTGGCCGGCGGCTTCGCCGACTCGACGCCGTTTCGCATCCTCACTCCGCGCATGGCGGCGAGCGACTTCGCCGACCCGCCCTGGCACCTGCGCACCCTGCTCAAGGATCTGGATCTGGCGGTGGCCCAGAGCCAGCGCAGCGGCAGCGCCACGCCGATGAGCGGACTGGCTGCCCAGCTGATGCGCGCCCACGCCGGCCGCGGCCACGCCGAGCATGACCCGGCGATCCTGGTGGAGGCCTATCGTCCCAAGGACGGCGACGAGGCTTGATCAGGGGCCGATGGAGCAGCCAGGCCATCACCCAACAAAGAAAGGCCCCGCCAAGCGGGGCTTGAAGGGGGCCAACAACACGCTTGGCCTGACTGTGTTCGTGCTCTTCGCTCAGCGTTTCGCATTATCTGCGATGTCGTACGCCTGTGGCTGACCGACCGGCAGCTCGTCTTTCGGACTATCCCATACCAGGAAGATTTTGCCGTAGGTTTCTTCTATGCCCGTCACGAATTCCGCGGCTTCTTCTTCCGTCATGCCGGGCAGAACGGGATCCAACCTCTCTATCTCCTCCTTATGATGATGCCAAAGGGCTTGCTCGGCTTCCGGCAAGGCAGCGTAGGCATCGGGTCCGATGATGAACTCCACACCAATCAAGCGAGCATTCGTTTCATCGCTGTCATATAGCTGGCATGCCGTCACGCCGCCGGGAAGATCGCCCTTGCAATAGTGATGCGCAACGGCCTCGAGATCACCGGCGATATGACGTTTCGCGTCGATGTGAATATTCCAGCCCGCCGTGGGCGGTTCATGGGCGAGGGCCGCTCCCGCGCAGGCAAGACATGCGAAACTGACAACGATTGACTTGATATTTAGCATGACAACCTCCCCGCACTTTTGTTGTCGTGCAAGGCACCAGTTGTTGCCGTGCAAGACACCAGAGCGCTCACTTTCCCGTGTTTGCCCTATTAACCTAGGGCACGATATCGCGATCAACCACACTATTTTTTTCGTACCACACGGCTTCCGAAAGGAGGCAAAAGCGCTGACGAAAGCATGGGCATCGAAGGGGCATCACGCACTCGTTCTTACGCCTCGGGCCGGCAGCGACCAACCGTTCTTTTCCGGCACCTCCGCGCCGGCTCGACTACCGCCCGTCACCCCACAAATCGGCCTCTCACAAGCCTCGTGCCGTCCTTCAGGCGGAGAAGTGCACCGCCAGCCACACGGCTGCCTGCTGCGGGTCCGTCCACTTGACGCGATGCCGGCAGTGCGCAGGGATCGTGACGTGATCGCCGGTCGAGAGTGCCACATCGCCGCCCTGCTCGAAGGCGAGCACGGCCCGCCCCTGCAGCACCACCACCCACTCGTCCTGCGACTGGTCGTACCAGCCGCATACTGGCGAAGCGTGGCCGCGTGAGACGATGCGCTCGATCCGCACGTCCTTGCCACCCGCCAGCTCCTCGAACCGCTCCGCTTCCAGGGAGGCGGGAATCGACGCGAACAGGTTTTTCATCAGCATGCCTCCTGTGTGCACCATCAACGACCACCGGTCGAGACGACTCGGCTCCCAGCGTGGCAGCCTTGGACGGCGGGCAACGCCATTTGTTGTGACGCCACCCCTACCGTACACTCGTTTGATCTCCCGACGACCACGATTTCGAGGCGCGACCCATGGCGTTTGATTCCACTTCCACCTACGTGGCCACCGAGGCGCTCAAGCAGGCGGTGAACGCCGCCGTGACCCTGGAGCGGCCGCTCTTGATCAAGGGCGAGCCGGGCACCGGCAAGACACTGCTGGCCGAGGAGCTGGCCGCGTCGCTCGGCACCCGGCTGATCACCTGGCACATCAAGTCCTCCACCAAGGCGGCCCAGGGGCTCTACGAGTACGACGCGGTCAGCCGGCTGCGCGACTCCCAGCTGGGGGTCGAGGGCGTGGAGGACGTCGGCAACTACATCCGCCCCGGCAAGCTGTGGGAGGCCTTCACCGCGGACCAGCGGGTGGTGCTGCTGATCGACGAGGTCGACAAGGCGGACATCGAGTTCCCCAACGACCTGCTCCAGGAGCTGGACCGCATGGCGTTCCATGTCTACGAGACCGGCGAGACCATCACCGCGACCCACCGCCCGATCATCGTCATCACCTCCAACAACGAGAAGGAGCTCCCCGACGCCTTCCTGCGCCGCTGCTTCTTCCACTACATCGAGTTCCCCGACCGGCAGACCATGCAGGCGATCGTCGACGTGCACTTCCCCGACGTCGCCCCGCGGCTGGTCGGCGAGGCGCTGGAGGTATTCTTCGAACTGCGCCAGGCCCCGGGCCTGAAGAAGCGACCCTCCACCTCGGAGCTGGTCGACTGGCTGAAGCTCCTGATGAGCGACGAGCTGGCCCAGGAGGCGCTCTATCAGCGCGACCCGGCGAAGGCGCTCCCGCCGCTCGCCGGGGCGCTCGTCAAGAACGAGCAGGACACCCAGCTCCTTGAGCGGCTGGCGTTCATGATGCGCCGGCAAGGCCGCTAAGCCATGTTCATCGGCCTGTTCGAGACCCTGAAGCGCCACGAGGTGCCCGTCTCGCTGCGCGAGCTGCTCGACCTCCACGCGGTGGTCGAGCGCGGCGTGGTGTTCGCCGACATGGAGGCCTTCTACCAGGTGGCGCGCACCGTGATGGTCAAGGACGAGCGCCACTTCGACCGCTTCGATCGCGCCTTCGCCGCCTGGTTCGAGGGGCTCACCAGCCTCGATGCCGCCATCGAGGCGCTGATTCCCGACGACTGGCTGCGCCGCGAGTTCGAGAAGCAGCTCTCCGAGGAGGAGAAGGCCCAGATCGAGTCCCTGGGCGGACTCGAGGCGCTGATCGAGACCTTCAAGCAGCGCCTCGAGGAGCAACAGGCGCGCCATGCCGGCGGCAACAAGTGGATCGGCACCGGCGGCACCAGCCCCTTCGGCGCCTACGGCTACAACCCCGAGGGCATCCGCATCGGCCAGAACGGCTCACGGCATCGCCGCGCGGTGAAGGTGTGGGACGAGCGGCGCTTTCGCGACTACGACGACAGCCTCGAACTCGGCACGCGCAACATCAAGATGGCCCTGCGCCGGCTCAGGCGGTTCGCCCGCCAGGGGGCGGCGCAGGAGTTCGACATCGACTTGACCATCCGCGAGACCGCCCGCGACGCCGGCCTGCTCAACGTGCGCATGCGCCCGGAGCGCCACAACGCGGTGAAGGTGCTGCTGCTGCTCGACGTCGGCGGTTCCATGGACGACCACGTCCGGGCCTGCGAGGAGCTCTTCTCGGCGGCACGCTCGGAGTTCAAGCACCTGGAGTCCTTCTACTTCCACAACTGCCCCTACGAGGGCCTGTGGCGCGACAACCGGCGACGCGGCAGCGAGCGCATGGCCACGATGGACGTGCTGCACACCTACGGAGCCGACTATCAGGTGGTGATCGTCGGCGACGCCGCCATGTCCCCCTACGAGCTGACCCATCGCTACGGCAGCGTCGAGCACATGAATGACGAGGCGGGCGCCGTCTGGCTCAAGCGCCTGGTCGATGCCTTCCCTCGCCTGGTCTGGCTCAACCCGCTCCCGCCGCGCGTCTGGGAAATGACCCACTCCACCCGGCTGATCCGCGAGCTGATCGAGGATCGCATGTACCCCATGACCCTGGCGGGGCTGGAGCGCGCCATGGGCGAGCTGGCCCGCTAACCCTTCTATAAGCTCTTTATATAAGCTCTTTCCATGAGCCCTTCTAACAGGCCCATCCATAGCCCTTTAGCACTATATACTCGATTTATAGCCTTTAAGGGCTATCACGTTGCGCTATAGGCCTCCACGGCTATGCTGGCGGTAGAGTCCTGCGGAGAGAGCCCCATGCCAAGACGAATCGCCGTGCTCACCGGCGACGTGATCGAGTCCCGCAAGGTCGGCGACCGGCCGCGCCTCTACCGACGGCTGGATGAGCTCCTGGCGACCCTCGCGGCCCGCCACGGCGGCCACGGCGAGCGCTTCCGCGGCGACGGCTTCCAGCTCGCCCTGCCTAGGGCGGCGGCGGCCATGGAGGCCGCCGTGACCCTGCGGGCGGCGCTGATCGAGCAGTCGGAACCCGACCAGCGCTGGGATGCGCGAATCGCCGTGGCGGTCGGGCCGGCGGAGCCAGGAATGAGCGAGGCCGACGGCGAGACCTTCATCGCCTCGGGGCGCGCCCTGGATGTACTCGCGGGCACCTCCGGCCACCTGGCGCTGACCCTGCTGGACGAACCCGAGGACGAGGGGCTTGGCCTGCTGGTGCGCTTCATCGACGACCTGCTCGATGGCTGGTCCCCCTATGCGGCCGAAGTCGTCGGACTGAGCCTGGGCCATGACACCCCCCAGCCGGTCTCACAGCAGGCCCTCGCCGAGCGCCTGGGCATCTCCCAGCCCAGCGTGCACAAGCGCCTGCGGGCCGCGCGCTGGGCACTTCTTTCCGACAGCCTCGCCTACCTGCGCCGGCGGCTCGACGACCAGGCATCGAAGCCATGAGCGCCGAGGCCCTCTCGCTGCTCATGGCGCTGGTGCTGGCCCACCTGGTGGGCGACTTCCTGCTGCAACCCAGGCGCTGGGTGGACGAGCGCTACCGCCTGCACCAGCGCTCCCCGCGCCTGCTGCTGCATGCCCTGCTGCACGGACTGCTCGCCGGCGGCGTGCTGCTGGTGGCCGCCGGGGACTCTTCCCGGGGGCCGGCGGCCGCGGTGCTCGGCGCCCTGGCGGTGAGCGCCAGCCACTGGCTGATCGACCTCGCCAAGTCCCGGCAGCCGGCCGTCGAGCTGCGCTGGTTCCTGCTCGACCAGGCCGGCCACCTGCTGGTGCTGGCGGGCCTCTGGCTGGTCTGGCTGGAGAGCCTTGCTCCACTGCAGGCGCTGGGCGTCTGGCTGGCCTCACCGACGGTGCTGGGCGTGGCCACCGCCTACCTCGTGGTGACGCGCCCGCTGTCGATCGCCATCGCACTGATCATGCGGCGCTGGAGCGCCGAGCTCGAGGACACCGGCACCCTGGCCCGCGCCGGCGCGCGCATCGGCGTGCTGGAACGGCTGCTGGTGCTGACCCTGGTGCTGCTGGACCAGCTCACCGCGGTGGGCTTCCTGCTCGCCGCCAAGTCGGTGCTGCGCTTCGGCGACCTGCGCGAGACCCGAGACCGCAAGCTCACCGAATACGTGCTGCTCGGCACCCTGCTCAGCGTCTCGACGACCCTGGTGCTGGGCATGCTGGTGCGCCTGCTGCCGACGGGAGGCTGAGTCGTGCGCCATCGCGTGATGCTGCTGCCCCTCCTGCTCCTGACGCTGCTGCTGGGTGCCTGCGCGGGCCCCGAGCCCCTGGAGCGCCGGGCGGGCTATACGGTCGACCACACCCAGGTGGCCCCCTCCCACAACAGCCGGGTCCGCCACCTGGTCCTGCACTACACCGACGGCGACGAGGCCGAGGCGCTGGCCACCCTGACGGGCCCCCGCGTCAGCAGCCACTACGTGCTGCCCCGCGGGCCCGCACCGCGGGTCTACCAG
Source organism: Halomonas pelophila (assembly GCF_040196315.1). Classification (NCBI taxonomy): domain Bacteria; kingdom Pseudomonadati; phylum Pseudomonadota; class Gammaproteobacteria; order Oceanospirillales; family Halomonadaceae; genus Halomonas; species Halomonas pelophila. Next base: position 348,144 of record NZ_JBEGCI010000002.1, on the reverse strand, counting down.
CTGGTGGAGGAATGCCGGCGCGCCTGGCACGCCGGCGCCAGCCGCTGGAAGGGCCAGGCGGATCTCAACACCACCTCCATCGGCATCGAGATCGTCAACGCCGGGCCGGATCGCACGACGGCCGAGCTCGAGCGGCGCCTGGCGGCCAACCAGGCGAACGCGATCGCCTGGGCCCCCTACCCCGACGCCCAGATCGACACCCTGATCGCCCTGGCCCAGGACATCATCGCCCGCCACGGCATCGAGGCCACGAACGTGGTGGCCCACGCCGACATCGCCCCCACGCGCAAGATCGACCCCGGACCGGCCTTGCCCTGGCAGCGCCTGCATGAGGCCGGCATCGGCCCCTGGCCCGAGCCCGACGCCGTGGCGCGCTGGCGCGCCCGCTTCGAGAACGAGGCGCCCTCGCTTGCCCGCCTGCAGGCCGCCCTGGCGGCCTGGGGCTATGGGCTGGAAGCCACCGGCAGGACCGACGAGCACACCCGGGCCGTGCTGCGGGCCTTCCAGATGCGCTTTCGTCCCGCGGACTACCGCGGCTGGCCCGACGCCGAGACCGCGGCGATCCTCTGGGCGCTGCTCGAGCGCTACCGGCCCGAGGGGCTACCGGGACGCTGAGCCCCGAAGGGCCGAGTCTCGGACCGGCGGGCGGCGGGCTTTTGCCGCCAACCGGGGTTGGCCGTACAATGCGGGGTCATGGTCGCCGCTCCGTGCGGCCCCGTACCCGCTTCTGCACAAGCCCCCGCTCGAGGAAACCCCGGACCCATGCGCGCCAGTCAACTGTTGATCGCCACCCTCAAGGAAACGCCTGCCGACGCCGAGGTCATCAGCCACCAGCTGATGCTGCGCGCGGGCATGATCCGCCGCCTCACCTCCGGCCTCTACACCTGGCTGCCGATGGGGCTCAAGACCCTGCGCAAGGTCGAGCGCATCGTGCGCGAGGAGATGGATCGTGCCGGCGCCCAGGAGCTGCTGATGCCCGCGGTGCAGCCGGCGGAGCTGTGGCAGGAGTCCGGTCGCTGGGAGCAGTACGGCCCGGAACTGCTGCGCCTCAAGGATCGCCACGACCGCGACTACTGCGTCGGCCCGACCCACGAGGAAGTGATCACCGACCTGGTCCGCAAGGAGATCGCCAGCTACAAGCAGCTGCCGGCCAACTTCTACCAGGTGCAGACCAAGTTCCGCGACGAGATCCGGCCGCGCTTCGGGGTGATGCGCTCCCGCGAGTTCATCATGAAGGACGCCTACTCCTTCCACGTGGACGAGGCCTCGCTCAAGGAGACCTACCAGGCGATGTACGATGCCTACGTGCGCATCTTCACCCGCCTGGGGCTCGACTTCCGCCCGGTGATCGCCGACAACGGCGCCATCGGCGGCACCGGCTCCCACGAGTTCCACGTGCTGGCCGACTCCGGCGAGGACGACATCGTCTTCTCCACCGGCTCGGACTACGCCGCCAACATGGAGAAGGCCGAGGCACTGGCGCCCCAGGGCGAGCGCGCCGCGCCCGCCGAGGCGCTGCGCCTGGTTGATACGCCAAACGCCAAGACCATCGCCGCCCTGGTCGAGCAGCACGGCCTGCCCATCGAGAAGACCTTGAAGACGCTGATGGTCCAGGGCGCCGAGGGCGGCCTGGTCGCCCTGCTGGTGCGCGGCGATCATGAGCTCAACGAGGTCAAGGCCGAGAACCTCGCCGAGGTGGCCGCCCCGCTGACCATGGCCACCGAGGAAGAGATCCGCGCGGCGGTCGGCGCCGGTCCGGGTTCGCTGGGTCCGGTGAACCTCGAGATGCCGATCATCATCGATCGCAGCGTGGCGCTGATGAGCGACTTCGGCGCCGGCGCCAACATCGACGGCCAGCACTACTTCGGCATCAACTGGGAGCGCGACGTGGCCCTGCCCAAGGTCGCCGACCTGCGCAACGTGGTGGAGGGCGATCCCTCACCGGACGGCCAGGGCGAGCTCGCGATCAAGCGCGGCATCGAGGTTGGCCACGTCTTCCAGCTCGGCCAGAAGTACTCCGAGGCGATGAACGCCACCGTGCTGGGGGACGAAGGTCGTGCCGTGCATCCCTGGATGGGCTGCTATGGTATCGGTGTGACCCGGGTCGTGGCCGCCGCCATCGAGCAGAACCACGACGATGCCGGGATCATCTGGCCCGACGCCATCGCGCCCTTCCACGTCGCCATGGTGCCGATGAACGCCCACAAGTCGCAGCGCGTGCGTGAGGAGTCCGAACGACTCTATCAGGCCCTCACCGCCGCCGGCCTCGAGGTGTTGCTGGATGATCGCGACCTGCGCCCGGGCGTGCGCTTCGCCGACCATGAACTGATGGGCATTCCCCACCGCCTGGTCGTCGGCGACCGGGGGCTGGACAAGGAAGAACTCGAATACAAGGGACGCCGTGACAGTGACGCCACCATGGTACCGGCCGGGGAGATCATCGACTTCCTGCGCGCGAAGGTCGCGATCTAAGCGCTATCGGGCCATCGCGCTTGCGGTGGTCTGCGCCCTGCCTTCCGTGGCGGCGCTGGGTCAGGGCGACCAGGACTTCCTGGCCGCCCTTCCCCCGGAACTCTTGCCGTCAGTGCTATCGACCGACCGCCCCGCTCCCTTCGTGCAGGCCCTGCCGTCCACCCCGGCCAGCCTGCGCGACACCCTCGACGTCGTGCGCGACTCGCCCGCCTCGCCTGCCGATATCTGGGCGGCGCGCCAGTGGCTGAACGCCATGGAGCCGCGGCTCGCCCGCTACCTCCCGGAGGCGCAGCGTCGCCGGGAGCTGCTGGGACGCATCCACCACGAGGCGCGCCTCGCGGGCCTTTCGCCCTCGCTGGTGCTGGCGGTGATCCAGGTGGAGAGCGCCTTCCAGGCCGAGGCCGTCTCCTCGGCCGGCGCCGTCGGGCTGATGCAGATCATGCCGTTCTGGGTCCGCGAACTGGGGCTGCCCGCCGACGACCTCAAGGACCCGCGCCGCAACCTGCGCTACGGCTGCACGATCCTGGCCCACTACCTGGCCGTGGAGCGCGGCGACCTGACCCGAGCGCTGGCGCGCTATAACGGCAGCCTCGGCAAGACCTGGTATCCGGAACGGGTGATGCGCGCCCTGGCCGACCGCTGGTCGGTGCAGGACGCCGGCCGCGCCACCGCCCAGCGCTGAGTCAACCCCGCCTCCTGAGCATCGCGACGTACGAAAAACCGCCCCTCGGGGCGGTTCGATCTGCATGGCGATTCAGGAGAGTGGCCGATCAGAGCGTGGCCGATCGGGTGGCCAGCGCAGGCGTGACCGGCGCGCGCGCCTCGACCAGGATCTGCTCGCGTGAGTGGAGCCCGTAGTCCTCGCGCATCCAGCGCACCATGCCATAGCACATCAGCAACAGGATCGCCGAGAGCGGTACCGCGGTCATGATCGCGGCGGTCTTGATGGTGTTGAGCGGCGCGTCGACGAAGATCATCGCCATGGGCACGACCACCACCATCAGGCACCAGAACAGCCGGTGGGAGGCACTCGGATCCTGGCCGTTGCGCAGCTCCCTGGAGGCGGTGACCGCCAGGGTGTAGGAGGCCGAGTCCAGGGTCGAGATCAGAAACAGCATCGAGAGCACCACGAAGAACAGCACGAACAGGCTCGCCATCGGCAGGGTACCCAGCACCTGCAGGATCGCCACGTTGCCGCTGCTGGCCGCCATCTCGCCGACGACGTCGACCAGGCCATGGAGATGCGCGTCCATGCTGTAGTTCTCCAGCACGCCGAAGAACACCCAGCAGCCGAGGCTGCCGCTCACCAGCATGTTGATGATCACTTCCTTGACCCTGCGCCCGCGGGAGATGCGCGCCACGAACACGCCCATGAAGGGGGTGTAGGTGATCCAGTAGAGCCAGTAGAAGATCGTCCAGGACTCCGGGAAGTCGCTGCCCTGAATCGGCGAGGTCCACAGGCTCATGGTCACGAAGTTCTGCAGCATGATGCCGAGGGCGTTGACGGAGTTGTCGACGATGAACTTGCTTGGCCCCAACACGAACAGCGCCACCAGGAAGAGGATCGCCAGGATGCTATTGAAGTTGGTGACCCGGCGCACGCCCTTCTCGATGCCCAGGTAGGAGCTCAGCGAGAAGCTCACCGAGATCAACGCGACGATGGCCAGATCGATCATGAAACTGTTCTGCCACCCGAAGACGCCGGCCACCCCCTCCGAGAGCAGCGGAATGCTCAGCCCCAGGGTGACGCTGAGCCCGCCGATGCAGGTGAAGATGAAGATCAGGTCGACCAGCTTGCCGAGCGGCCCCCGCTGACGGATGCCGGTGATGGCGGCCACCACCGAGCTCAGTCGAAAGCCGGAATGCTTCCTGACGTAGAGGTGGTAGGCGATGGGCAGCACGGCGATGCAGTAGAGGCTCCAGGCGCTCAGCCCCCAGTGGAAGAAGTTGTAGGCCAGCGACCAGGCATAGGCGTCGTCGCTGCGCGCCGCAACGCCGAGCCCCGGGGTCTGGTAGTAGTAGGCCCACTCGAGAAAGGCCCAGTAGACCGTGGCCGAGCCCAGGCCCGCCGTGAGGATCATGCCCACCCAGCTCTTGGTGGAGAAATCCGGTCCCTCCTGGCCGAGCCGGATATCGCCGTACTTGCTGAACGCCAGCCACAGCAGGAAGGCGAAACTCGCCAGGGCGAAGACCAGGGTCGGCGTGCCGAAGACATAGGTGATCGCCGCGAAGGCGCGGTTGGCGATCGCCGATCCCTGCTCGGGGGAAACGGTCAGGCCCACGATGGTGGCCGCGACCACCACCAGGCTCACCACGATCAGGCCGTAGTCATACTTCTTGTTCGTGACCTCGGGGTCACGGGTCGTGCTTTGCATCGTCTTGCCTCGCTGAGATGTTGCCATTGTTGTCATGGGGCGTCGGCGGCGTGGCCCGTTCAGGCCACGCGATACCGCGTCAGGGTGTCGTCGTCCAGGTCGATGCCCAGTCCCGGGCCCTCGGGGACCCTGAGGGTGCCGTCGGGCTCGAGGGAGCGGGGCTCCTTGACCAGCGCCCAGCGCAGGGGCGAGTCGGAGGTCGAGAACTCCGCGTACTCCGGCGTCGCCCGGGCCGCCAGGAAATGCAGGTTGGCGCTCAGGGTGATGTCGGTGTTCCAGCCGTGGGGGACCAGCCGCGTGCCGTGGTGATCGCACAACGTGGCGATGTCGTTCATGCCGGTGAACCCGCCGACCCAGCCGATATCGGGCTGGGCGATGTCGATGGCGCCGGCGGCGAAGTAGGGTTCCCACTCGGCACTCGCCGTCAGCCCGGTATCGCCCACCGCGACGGGGATGCCGGCGTTCTTGAGCGCCTCGAAGGCGGCGAGGTTGTCTAGCGAGAACGGCGCCTCGAGCCAGTCGATGCGGCAGTCCTTGAGCACCGGCAGCAGCCACTGGATATCCGCCGCGTCGTGGAAGGTGGCGGTGGCGTCGAGCATGATCGGCATGTCGTCGCCGAGGTGCTCGCGCGCCGTCAGCAGCAGCCGCTGGGCCAGCGCCCGCTCCTCGCGCCAGAAGCCGTCGATGGCCAGCTTGATCGCCCGGGCGGGATAGGCTCGCGTCCGGTCGAGGGCGCGGCGCAGCTCATCCGGATCGCGGCCCAGCGGGTAGACCGTCACGTAGGCCGGCAGGGCGTCGTGGCGGCGCTGCCCCAGCAGCTCGGCGATGGGCTGGCCCTCCGCCTTGCCCTTGAGATCCCACAGCGCCATGTCGATGGCGCTGATCGCATGCAGCACCACGCCGCGGCGACCGTAGTAGCTGGTGTGCTGATACATCCTGTCCCACAGGCGACGAATGTCGCCGGGGTCCTCGCCCACCAGCAGGGCCTTCAGGCCCATCAGCGTGCTGGTCTTGGCCGGTGCCTCGACGATGGCACGGATCACCGAGGGCACGCTGTCCACCTCGGCGATGCCGCTGAGTCCCGAGTCGGTCATGACGCGGACCAGGCAGCAGTGATAGGTGGGGTCGAGATCCAGCGCGCGGCCGCTGTCGGCCTTGAGCTCGATGACGTCGATATCGGTGATTTTCATGGTGTGTCGCTCGACCAGTGCCAGAGGGTGTTCCGGTCCACCTGGGCCCCATCCATCTCGACGCCCAGCCCGTGCCCAGCGGGGGCAGAGACGAGGCCGTCGCGGGTACGGATCGGGGCGATACAGCCCCACTCATGGGGCTCGCAGGGCACCGGCTGTTCGAAGTAGAGGCTGTTGGGATTGGCCAGCATCAGGTGCAGGTTGGCGGCCTGGCGCAGGCTGTAGCCCCAGGACTGCAGCTCCAGGGGCAGGCGGTGCTCACGGGCCAGGGCCACCATCTCACGCCCTCGGGTGAAGCCGCCCGCGTAGTTGACGTCGAAGCGCAGCCCATCCCAGGCGCCCCGCTCGATCGCCAGCGCCATCAGCTCGGGATGCAGCAGGGTGTTGCCGGCCGCCAGGATGCGCGGGGCGGTGCCGGCCCGCAGGCGCGCGTAGCCCTGGAGGTCGGCATCCGGCAGCGGCGCCTCGAGCCATACGCAGGCGGTGCGACTGAGCCGCTCGGCCAGCCGCTCGGCGTCCTCGAGGGTATAGCGCTCCTCCAGATCGATCATGAACGGCAGGCGCTCGCCGAAATGCGCGTCCCAGGCCTCGACAATGGCGAGATCCTGCTCGAGGCGGCACGGCACGTGCAGTTTGACCGCACGATACCCCTGCTCGCACAGCGCTTCCCCGTAGCGCAGATAGGCCTCGGGCGTATCGAGCACCGGGGTGCTGGCGTAGGCGGGGATGCTTTCACGCTCCGCCCCCAGCAGCCGATACAGCGGCTGCTCAAGCGCCTTGGCCTTGAGGTCCCACAGGGCGATGTCGATCGCCGACTGGGGGCGCGGCGTCATGCTGCTGTAGCGGGCGACCAGATGCGACCAGATCGCCGCCGTCTCATTGGCATCGCGCCCGATCAGCTCGGGGCCGAGCAGGCGGATGGACTCGCCGAGCGTCCTGTCGAAGTCGTGCTCCGAATAGGTGGTGACCCCGGAAATGCCGACGAGGCCGCTGGCCGAGGTGAGACGCGTCAGGGTGAGCGTCTCGAACACCTCCTGCATGTCCCCGGCGAGCCGGTGGCGTGGCACGTCCGGACCCACGACGCGGACCTCGACGCTTTCGATGATCGTGCTCGACATCTTTACTCCTGCACGGGAGACCTTGAGGCGTGGAAGTCGAGGCGGCGGCGCACCCCCGAGCTTCCTCGGCGACGCCTGAGGGCCTGGCGTCGAGCGCGAATTGTAAACTGTCCTACAATCCACAAAACTCGACTTTAGTCGAAATATCCTGCTCGAAGCGAGATCGGCACCATGGCCACCCCGCCCTTCGATCATCGATCGCTGTTAGAATGCATCCGCGCCCCGCGCAGGAACGTTCCAGCCACTCGAGGATGCCCGTGACCGCCAGCCCGCGCACCATCAACAAGATCAGCCTGGAGGACCAGGCCGTGGACCTCATCCGGGAGCAGATCCTGGAGGGCGTCATTCAGCCCGGCGAACGACTGGTCGAGTCGCGCCTGGCCAAGGACTATGCGCTGTCGCGGGGAACGGTACGCATCGCCCTGCAGCGCCTGGGCAACGAGGGGCTCATCGAGCAGCGCCCCTACGTGGGGTGGCGGGTCGTCGAATTCACGGAGCAGGACATCTGGGAGCTCTATACCCTGCGCGTGGCGCTGGAGAGCATGGCGTCACGACTCGCCGCCCAGCGCATCACGCCCGCCGGGAAGCAACGGCTGCTGGACGCCTTCGAGACGCTGGAGGCACTGTGCCGGACGGGCTCCATCGAACGCATCACCCAGGCCGACCTGGGGCTTCATCTCGCGATCGTGGAGCTCGCCGAGCATGCGCGTCTCAAGAAGCAGTACGACCTGATCAAGAATCAGTTCCTGCTCTATATCAAGACGTCCAACCGCGACTTTCGCGTCGACACCATCGCCGAGTCCCATCGGGAACTGATCGAGGCGATCTGCGCCGGTGACGCGGCAAGGGCGGAGCAGGAGGCGATCCGCAACATCACCGAGCTCGGTCCACTGAACTCGGCGCCATGAGTTCGGCTACTGGAATACGTCTACCCGGGCAGGCTGACTTCACCACAGGTTGCTAGAGAGCACTCGTTGAGCCGGCGGCCGCTGTCGGGCCGCCGGCGAGGACGGGCGACTCGGCGACTCGGGATGAGAAAAGGACAGACGAAAAAAAGCCGACCCAAGTGGGTCGGCTACTGGGGGGAAAGCTCCCCCCTCCCCTGACGACTCTAGAAGCGGCTGGATCAGTGCTTGTTCTTGCGATGGTGATCGCGAACGACGAACGCGATCCAGCCCCCCATGAAAGCGATCATCATCGCGACGGTAACAAGCCCGAAGATTACGGCGTCATCCAAGTACATGGTGTGTCCTCCCGTCTCGATGTGTTGAGTGCACTCTAGCGCGCCATCGGGAGACGTAAACTGACCTGCATCAAGTTTGCCGCCGGCCCGGTGATCGGAGACCAGCGAGACTTGATGCAGATCAGATTCGGGAGCGCTGCCGGCGGAATCGGCGTCGGAACGCCGCGCTCAGCGCTCGACATCGGGCGCGATCAGCCCAGCCGCCGCCAGGTCGTCGAAGAGCCGTGCCACATCCCGGGCGAGCCGCGCGGGCTCGACCTCGGGGAAGCATTCGGCCAGCAGCGCCGCCACCTCGGCACGACTCAGGGCCTCGAGGCCCAGCAGGCGCCAGATGCCGGCAGCCACGGCGCTCAAGCGGTGCACCCCGCCCTGGCCATCGACCAGAAAGTGTTCTTCGCCCAGGGGGTACTCCGCCTCCACCGGCCGACGGCGCCAAGCCGCGTCCGGGACGCCGACGGTCGGTATGCTCTCGGATAACGGGCAGGCCGGCCGAGGGTCGGCCTCGTCCAGCGGCTGCTCGGTCAGATCATCTTCGGCCAGCCCCGCCACCACCCGCTCGACGGCCGCCACGGGGTCGTCGTAGCGAAGCGACCGGCACGGCAGGCCCTGCATCATCGGCAGCAGCCGCTCGACCCGGCGGGCGGGATCGTGCGCGTCGCCGGCGAGGCTCTGGCCCAGCAGCCGTAGCAGGCCATCGCCGGGAGAGAGGCGCGTCAGGGTGGGCGCCGCGGTTCCCGGCACGCGATCCAGCATCACGATGGCGCCGATGGGGCACGCCTCGCCGTGGCCGGCGAGGCGGTCCTCGCCCAGGGCCAGATAGTGATAACGCTCATCCGAGACGCCTTCGCGGGCGGCGATGAACGCCACCAGTTCGGCAGAGAGGGGCTCCGGCAAGGGCAGGCGCAGCCGCGGCGCGATGCCCAGCGCCTCGCCCAGTGGCTCTCCCGGCACGCGACCGCGCCCTTGGCTCCCGTCCTTGTCTACATCACCGTCGCTCAGCATCAGCACGTCGTCGGCGAAGACGCGATAGCCGGCGGCGGCGAAGGCGGCGCTGAGCAGGCTCTTGCCCGCCCGGTGGGTAGCGGGAAAGAGCACCAGCCGCCCGCCGATCTCCACGGCGGCACAGTGCAGGCCGTTCTGCTGTGGCCTGGTCTCGAGCAGCAGCGATATCAGGTCGGCGATCAGGCTGCCGGCCGCCGTGGCGATGCCGGGCAGCCGCCGGGGCCGCGACCGGCCCGGCACGGCCTGGCCATAGCCGTCTGCCTCACGCCAGGCCCTTAGCTCCCGGAACGGGGGCGCCTCGACAGATGATGATGGCGGCGAGAGCGCCGAGGCCGGCGCGGGCGCAAGCGGCCAGCCGGGCATCGCCGCGCGCAGCGCTTCGGCGAGCTCGGGCGCCTGTTCGAGTCTCAGGGCCACCTCGAGCCCCGCCGGCTGCAGGGACTCGAGACACCGCGTGCTGATCGGCGACTCGCTCACCAGCGGCTGGGGAAGCTGTGACTGGGATAGCTGAAGCTATGGCTATGGCTGTGGCTGTGGCTGTGCTTCGAGTGCCGGTGACGACGGTGATGCTTGTGGTGGCGGTGGCGGCGATGTTCGCGGTAGTCGTCCACGTAGCGACGCTCCCGGGTCTCCGGATGGGTCTCGTAGACGATCCGCCAGCGCCCGTCGTCCCAGTCGCCGGCCTGGGCCTGGCCCAGGGTGGAGAGGGTCGGGGCCGCGTAGGCGGCAACGCCGACCAGGCCGAGGGCGGCCAGCAGCGTGCGCCGGCGGGGGCAAAGGACAGAGTGGTCGCTCATCAATGGGCTTCCCTGGGTGGCGGAACGAGGCGCCCAGCCTACCGCGAGTCGACCGCGACGAGGCCTGCCCCAGGCGCGCTTCCCCAGTCGCTGCAAATTGCCGTTGGCGTTGTCGCCCGGCGACGACGCTCAGACCATCTTCTTGTCTTCGACCTCGCCGGGCTCGGTGCCGGGCGGCAGCGGATGGCCCTTGGCCAGCTCGGCGCGGGTGGCCTCGCGGACCTCGAGCACCTCGAGGCGATAGCGCAGGGTGTGGCCGGCCAGCGGGTGGTTGGTGTCGATCAGCACGCCGTCGTCGCGCACCTCGAGGATAGTGACGATCTCCGGGCCGTCGTCGCCGGGGGTCTGGAAGCGCATGCCGGGCGCGTGGTCGGGCGCGGGAAAAGCGTGCCGCCCGACCTCGCGCACCAGCGCCTCGTCGCGCAGACCGTAGGCCTCGGCCGGCATCAGGGTGACGGAGAGCTCGGCACCGGCGGCGCGGCCCGCCAGGGCATGCTCCAGGCCGGCCATGATATTGCCGTGGCCGTGCAGGTACTCGAGCGGCTGCGCCCGGGCCCGGGAGTCGTCGAGGACATTGCCGTCCCGGTCGCTGAGCACGTAGTGCAGGGACACGACGCGTTGAGAGTCGATGGTCATGGGGGCTCCTTGAGCGATGAAGGGATAGGCGACGAGGCCGACGGCTACTCGCGGCGGCGCAGCTGGCCGACGGGCATCTCGAGACGCTGCTGCTGGTGCAGCAGGTTGAGCAGCACGATGGCTCGCTCCTCGCCCTTGTGGCTCGAGAACACCGCCTGCAGGTCCTTGAAGGGCCCCTCGGTGATCTCCACCGCCTCGCCGGCGCGGAAGTAGACGTTCGCCGTCGCGTCCTGCTCGTCGCTGCCATGCTCGAGCAGGGTCGTGATCAGCGAGTCGCTGACCGGCACCGGCTGCGCGAGGCCGAAGGTGACGATCTTCAGCACCCCGCGGGTAGAGCGAATGGGACGCCAGTTGCTGGCCAGGCGATCGAGCCGAATGAAGAGGTAGTAGGGAAAGAGCGGTTCGCTGACCCACTCGAGCTTGCCGCGGCGCTTCTTCTGGACCTGCAGCACGGGATGGAAGATCTCGTAGCCCTGGTTGGTCAGGTGCTCGGCGGCGCGGAAGGACTCCCCGCCCTTGCACTGAATCACGTACCAGCGGGGGACGGCATCATCGGCCTCGTGGTGACGAATCTCTGAATCGCTCATATGGCTCCTGATCGGCTTCCTGCTGGTATCACTGCCGGTGCTCTGCAACAATCCCACCGCATGTCCACCCCGGGCATCGGCCCGCGGGCGACATGGGCCGAACGGCCGTTGGCCCGGCGACTGATTGCAATTTTATCATCGATGGCGGGGACCTGCGTGACCGCCCTCGAGTCCCCACGCACGCCCCGGCGCAAGGAGTCCTGCCCGACATGTCGCCCCCCACCGCTCGCCGCAGCTGGCACGACGCCCTGGTGATCTATCTGCGCGCTCCGGTCATCACCATGCTGTTCCTCGGCTTCTCCGCCGGCCTGCCCTTCCTGCTGGTGTTCTCCACGCTCTCGGCCTGGCTGCGCAGCACCGGCGTCGAGGTGGCGGCCATCGGCTTCTTCGCCTGGATCGGCATGCTCTATTCGATCAAGTTCTTCTGGGCCCCGGTGGTGGACCGGCTCGCCCTGCCGCTGTTGACCCGCACCTTCGGTCAACGTCGCGGCTGGATGCTGCTGGCCCAGGCGATGATCGCCGCCGGCCTGATCGGCCTCTCCGGCATCGACCCGGTCGATCACCTGCCGCTGGTGGCCGCCTTCGCGCTGCTGGTAGCCTTCGGCAGCGCGACCCAGGACATCGCCATCGACGCCTTTCGCATCGAATCGGCCCCGGACGATGTCCAGGCCGCGATGGCCTCGACCTACATCATCGGCTACCGCGGCGGACTGCTGGCCGCCGGCGCCGGGGCCCTCTACGTGGCCTCGCTGGTCTCCTGGGAGGCCGCTTATCTCTGCATGGCGGCGCTGGTCGGCGTCGGGGCGGTCACGGTGCTGCTGCGCCCGGAGCCCGAGCGGACCTCGCTCGGCACGCAGCTGATCCACGAGCCGCGAGTGCGCGCCTTCCTGCGCGCCTCTCGCGGGCGACCAAAGCCGCTGCGCCGCCTGGTCGCCTGGGTGATCGGCGCCATCGTCTGCCCCTTTACCGACTTCTTCACCCGCCACCATCGCAAGGCCATCTGGCTGCTGGCGTTCGTGGCGGTGTTCCGGATCAGCGACCTGGCCATGGCCTCGATGGCCAACCCGCTCTACATCGATTTGGGGTTCAGCCTGGCGACCATCGCCAACGTCACCAACGTCTTCGGCATCGCCATGAGCATCGGCGGGGGGATTCTCGGCGGGCTGCTGGTGGCCCGCTATGGCATCGGGCCGATCCTGGTGCTAGGCGCGGCGGCGGCGGCGCTGACCAACCTGATGTTCGTGGCCCTGTCGCTGGCGGGACAGAACCTGCCGATGCTGGTCATGGCCATCGTCGGCGACAACCTGGCCAACGGCCTGGCGAGTGCGGTCTTCATCGCCTTCCTGTCGAGCCTTACCTCGCGGGCCTACACGGCGACCCAGTACGCGCTCTTCTCGTCGCTGATGACCCTGCCCGGCAAGTTCCTGAGCGGCTTCGGCGGCCTGGTGGTGAGCAGCGAGGGCTATGCCACCTTCTTCATGATCTCCACCGCCCTCGGCGTACCGGCGGTGCTGCTGGCGATCTGGATCTACCGCGACCGCGAGCTGGTGGCGGCCCCGCGGGCCGCCTGAGCCAGGCTCGCTCGCCGGCACCCCAGCCGGCACCCATGCCGGTACCCAAGCCAGCGCGGGACGGCCGGCGCCGGGTCACTCGCCGAGCCGGCCCTGCAGCCAGTCCAGCGCGCCCGGGGTGGTGCGCCACTGGTCGCGCATCAGGGTACGGTACTGCCAGGCCTCGGCCCGGGAGCCGGGCGCGGCGACCCCGTCACCGCCGCTGCCAACCGGGCGCGGGTTCTCGGCGCATAGCATCGAGACCACATGGCTATTGTGGCGACGCACCTCGGCCAGCGCCTCGTCGGCCTCGTCGCGGCGCTCCAGGCGATAGAGCGCCAGCACTCGCCCCATCAGCAGCCCGAGCGGCGGCGCCTCGTCATCCTCGCCCTCGAGTTCGCGCACACTGAGCTCCAGCGCCGCGCGATCGCGCCCTTCCCGCAGCAGCTGATCGAGCACCAGCTCACGAAGCCCCAGGCTGTCCTCGGCGTCCAGGGTCAGCAGCCGCTCGGCCAGCTCCCGGGAGCGGGCGCGGGCGCCGCGCTCCATGCCGACCACCAGGGCCAGGCCCGAGCGCAGCAGCACGGCGTTATCGGCGTTGTCCCACAGGAAGCCGCCCTCGCCCTCGGCGCGCACCTGCTCGAGCCAGCGCTCGAGCCGGGTCGCCAGCGGCTCGAACAGGCTTGGCGCCATCCACGGCAGGCTGCCGAAGCGGCTGGCCAGCGCCAGCGCCAGGGCCTGCAGCACGGCCGGCGAATCCAGCCACTCGGGGTGGGCACAGAGCGCGGGGAGCCACTCGCCGGCCTGCGGCCAGGGATCCTCGTCGAAGCCCATGGGCGCATCGCTCTCGACCCGGGACTTGAAGACCTTCTGCCAGGCGGCGAACAGGGTGTCCTCGCGGGCGGTGGAGTGGTACTCGAGGCCGGCCTCGGCGTCGCGGCGGATCTCCAGGCGCGGGGCGACGGGCAGCTCGGCGAGCAGCGCCTGCAGGGCCACCAGCGGCTCGGCCAGGTCCTCCTCGGCGCTGAGCAGCTGGTCGGCCAGGGTCGCGCCGGGGTTGTCGGCCAGGTCGGCCAGGAACTGCAGCTGGTCGGGATCCAGTTCGCCCTGGCGGGCCAGGCGCCGGAACCAGAAGCGCGAGCGCTCCGCGGCCTCCTGCTCGTGCCCCTCATGGAGCAGCAGCATCGCCTCGATGTAGGCCAGCGTCGGCGAGTCGGGCAGCGCCTGCTGGGCGCGCACGAAGGCGGCCCGGGCGCTGTCCAGGTCGTCGTTGTCGAGGTGCATCAGGCAGAGGCGCTCCAGGGCCACGCCGCGCAGGAACAGCGGCCCGCGATCGAGCACCGCGTCGAGCAGCGCCTCGCGCTTGCGGTTGAAGCCGCGCTCCTGGTAGAGGTCGATGAGGATCTCGAAGGCGGGCTCCGCCTGCTCGGGCAGCGTCAGCCAGTCGGCGCGCTCGAACAGCGATTCGAGGATCTGCTGGGCGCGCCCGCGCTGGCCCGACTCGGCGGCGATCAGCCCGGCCTCCAGCAGGGCCTGGGCCGGCGCCCGGCCGCTGGCCAGTGCCGCCTTCAAGGTATCGCCCTTCCAGTCGCGCAGCGAGAGCATCCACATCAGGTGGGTCGGCACGTGCCCGGGCAGGCTGACCGCCCCGCAGCAGTGCTTGGTCTTGCGCCCGGAATCGCACCAGCAGGGCTCGTTGCGTCCCGGCCGGGCCAGCGGCTCGGCGGCGAAGTCGAGCCGCGCCAGCGGCGTCTGCGACCACAGCTCCGGGGCCAGCGCCTGGGCCAGCGCCGCGTCGCCGCCGACCAGCGCCGGCCCCTGCTCGCGGGCCCAGGCCATCAGCGTGGGATAGCGCTCATCCTCGCGAATGGCGCCCAGTGCCCCCGTGGCAAAGCCCAGCAGCTGTTCCACCCATACTGCCAGCATCGCACTCTCCGCATCCGCAAAAAGGGCACAGTCTACCAGCCCGCCGCGGGGCTGGGCAGGTGGTCAGGCCGGCGCGCTCGGCAGCAGCGCGCGGGTGCGGGCGTGCATGTCGAGGCGCGCGCCGAGGCGCACGAGGTTCCAGTAGTGGCCATTCAGGGTGCGTGACAGCAGCAGGGTGTCTGCCGGCGGCTGCAGGCGATCCATGGCCGCCCATACCTTCGGCGAGAGCTCGCGCAGCCGACGATGCACCCGCACGTCGCCGAAGTCCTGCTCGCCGGGCTGGAAGAGCGGCGACACCGCCTCGGCCGACTCGCGGTAGAGCGACAGCGGGGCACCCTGTCCCTGGCGGCCGCCAAGCTCGAGCAGCGCGGCGTCCATGGCCATGGCATCGCCCTCGAGGGTCGCCTCGAGCAGATGCATCATCGCCGTGAGGCGTGCCTCCGGCACCGGGATCACCGCGCCGAGGTCGTAGATCACCAGGCGCCCCGCCTCGTCCGCGGCGAAGTTGCCGGCGTGGGGGTCGGCGTGCAGCTCCCCATGGGTGAAGAGCTCCTCGGTCAGCCAGTCGGCGAGGGTGACCGCCACCTGCTGGCGAAGCTCATGGTCGGCCTCCTCGAGCTCGCGCAGCGGGGTGCCGGCCACATAGCGCATGGCCAGCACTCGCGGGCCCGAGAACTCGGGCAGCGGCTCGGGGATCACCAGCCGGTCGAGATGGGCATAGCGCGCGCGGTAGCGGGCCAGTGCCTCGGCCTCGGCATGGTAGTCGAGCTCGCCGCGCAGGCTCACCGCCAGCTCCTCGAACAGCGCATCGAGGCGCGCCTGGGGTACCTTGAACCAGCGTCCCAGGCGCATCAGGCGCCGCACCTGAGCCAGATCACTCTCCAGCACCTCGGCAAGCCCCGGGTACTGGACCTTGAGCACCAGGGTCTCGCCGTCGTGGGTCACGGCGCGATGCACCTGCCCCATGGAGGCGCTGGCGAAGGGGCGCTGCTCGATCTCGCGAAACCGCGCGTCGAGCTCGCCGTACTGCTCGACCAGGGTATGCCGGATATCGGCCCAGGGCATGGGTTCGGCCTGACGCTGGAGGCGGGCGAGCTCCTCGGCGAGATCCGGCGGCAGCAGGTCGTCCCACTGGGACATGATCTGGGCCAGCTTCATGGCCGGCCCCTTGAGCTCGGAGAGCCCCTCGAAGAGCGCCTCGCCCAGGGCCCGCCAGTCGGCCTGCCCCCCCAATCGGGTGCGGATCAGCGCCCCTCCGGTGCGGGCGCCGAGGCCCAGCAGGCGTCGAGTACGGCCACTTTCGCGCATCGCCTTATCTCCTCGCATAAATTTGTACAACCATTGTACACCTGAGAGCCAGCTTACACCTGGCGAGGCGCTGAGAATACTGGAAGAATGTCCATGTCATTTCCTCCGACGAGCCGCCATGCGCCTGATCATCGCCGAAAAACCGAGCCTGGGCCGGGCCATCGCCGACGCGCTGCCCGGCAGCCCGCGCCGTCACGACGGGGCCGTCGTGGTCGGCGACACCACGGTCACCTGGTGCCTGGGCCACCTGCTGGAGCAGGCGCCGCCGGACGCATACGACCCCGCCCTCAAGCAGTGGCGCCTGGACGCCCTGCCGATCCTGCCGGAGCGCTGGAAGCTGATGCCCCGCCCCAAGGCGCGCGGCCAGCTGGCGGTGATCCGCAAGCTGCTCAAGGACGCCCACGAGGTGGTGCATGCCGGCGACCCGGACCGCGAGGGCCAGCTGCTGGTGCAGGAGGTGATCGAGCACCTGGGCTGGAAGGGCCCGGTCTCGCGCCTGCTGGTCAGCGACCTCAACCGCCCGGCGGTCAAGCGGGCGCTGGGGCGGCTCGAGGACAATGCCCGTTTCACGCCCCTCTATCGGGCGGCCCAGTCGCGGGCCCGGGCCGACTGGCTGTACGGCATCAACCTGACCCGCGCCTGGACAGTGAGCGGGCGACAGGCCGGCCACGACGGGGTG
Source organism: Halomonas pelophila (assembly GCF_040196315.1). Lineage (NCBI taxonomy): Bacteria > Pseudomonadati > Pseudomonadota > Gammaproteobacteria > Oceanospirillales > Halomonadaceae > Halomonas > Halomonas pelophila. The sequence continues at coordinate 331,261 of NZ_JBEGCI010000002.1, read as the reverse complement.
CTCTCGGTAGGCCGGGTGCAGACGCCGGTGCTGGGGCTGGTCGTGCGCCGCGACGCCGAGATCCGTGACTTCCGGCCCACGCCCTTCTTCGTGCTATGGACCGATCTCGCTGTCGCCCAGGGCCGACTGCGGGCCTGGTGGCAGCCCGGCGAAGCCCATCCCCTGGACGATCAGGGGCGACTACTGGCGCGGGAACCCGCCGCCGAGCTGGCCGAACGCCTGCCCGGCGCCCAGGGCCGGCTGACCCAGCTGGAGAGCCGCGACAAGCGCCAGGCCGCGCCCCTGCCCTACTCGCTCTCGGCGCTTCAGGTGGACGCGGCGCGTCGCCACGGGCTCTCGGCCAAGGCGACCCTGGACGTCTGCCAGCGCCTCTACGAGCGCCATCAGCTGATCACCTACCCGCGCTCGGACTGCCGCTACCTGCCCGAGGAGCATTTCGCCGCCGCCCGGACCACCCTCGAGGGCGCCTGTCGAGCCGACGACACACTGCGCGGCTGGCTCGCCGGCGCGGATTTCTCACATCGCTCCAAGGCCTGGAACGACAAGCGGGTCGGCGCGCACCACGCCCTGGCACCCACCGGCAAGCCCGCCGATCTGTCGCGGCTCGAGAAGGCCGAGGCGGACGTCTTCCGGCTGATCGCCCGCAACGTGCTGGCCCAGTTCTACCCGCTCCTGGCCGTGCGCGAGGTCAAGGCGGACTTCCTGATCCTCGAGGAGCACTTCCGCGCCAAGGGGCAGGAGGTCCTCGACCCCGGCTGGAAGCCGCTGTTCACCACCCGCGAGGAGGCGCCGCCCCTGCCACCGCTCAACGAGGGCGAGGCCTGCCGGGTGGCAGAGGCCGGCGTGGAGGATCGCGAGACCCGCGCCCCCGAGCCCTTCACCGACGCCAGCCTGATCAAGGCGATGATGAACATCGCCCGCTATGTCGACGACCCGGCGGTGCGCCGCACCCTGCGCGAGCACGACGGCCTGGGCACCGAGGCGACGCGGGCCGGCATCATCGAGACCCTGGTGGAGCGCGGCTATCTGGTGCGCCAGGCCAAGGCGCTGCGCGCCAGCCGGCTGGGCAGCGCGCTGATCGCCTCGCTGCCCGACGCGGCCGGGCGCCCCGAGCGCACCGCCCTGTGGGAGCAGCGGCTGGGCGCCATCGCCGAGCAGGGCGACGATCCGGCCCCCTTCCTGGCGGCGCTGATCGAGGACCTGCGCGGCCTGCTCAGCGCCGCGGACGCCGGTAAGATCCGCACCGCGCTCGCCAGCGCCCAGGGGGAGCAGGCGCCGGCACCTCGCGCCAGGAGCGGCAAGAAACGCGGCGCCCCTCGCCGCCGCAGCACCGCCGCGACCAAGCGCACCCGGAAAACATGATGCACCGCGCCGCCGCCTAGTGTATTGCGAAAGCGTGATGCGAACGCCTGCTGCGAACGCGTGCCGCGGACGCTTGCCGCCCACGATGCCGTGGCCATGAATTTGAAAGGAGAGCCGCCATGACCCTGACGCGACACTGGATCGTCGGACCCGGCGCGCTGGGCCGGCTGATCGCCCTGCGGCTGGCCGGCGCGGCCGAGGTGACGCTGATCGCCCGCCGAACCCTGCCCGCCGAACAGACGCTGATCACCCCGGAGCATGCGGCGCTGGTGCGCCGAGTCGGCGTGGCCCACATCGAGGCCCTGCCATCGCCGCCCCCCGACGTGGTGCATCTCACCACCAAGGCGCACGGCGCCGAGGCGGCCCACGCCGCCCTGGCCGACCACCTGCCCGACGGGGTGCCGCTGGTGCTGTGGCAGAACGGCTTCGCCTGCCAGCCGCGGCTCAGTGAACGCCACGCGGGGCCGGTGCTGTGCGCCAGCACCACCGAGGGAGCGCATGTCCAGGACGATGCCCGAGTGACTCATGCCGGGCACGGCCACACCTTCCTCGGCAGCCTCGATGGCCGCCACGGCGAGCTCGCCGTGCACCTGGCCGACACGCTCGCCTCGGCGGGCCTGCCCGCCGAGGCGGTCGACGACATCCGTCGGCGGCTGTGGCGCAAGCTCGCCGTCAACGCGGCGATCAATCCGCTGGTGGCCCAGTTCGGCATCCGCAACGGCGAGCTCTGCGACGCGTTTTATCGTCCCCGGGTCGAGACCTTGCTCGCCGAGCTCGCGCCGATCCTCGCCGCCGAGGGCGTCGCGCCGCCCGATGGCGAGGGGATCGAGGGCTGGCGGCGCCTGGTGTGGCAGGTCATCGAGGCGACGGCCGCCAACCGCGCCTCCATGCTGCAGGACGTCCAGGCCGGGCGACTCACCGAACACGAGGCGATCCTCGCGCCGCTGCTCGCCGCGGCCGAGCGGCACGGCCTGGCGGCGCCCGACCTGGCCGATCACCTGACCGCCCTGCGGGCGCGCGCCGACGCATTGGCGCAACCTGGGGACGGTTGCTAGATTGAGAGGGTGATAATTCCGGGCCGGCACCCCCACTGCCGACTCAAGGTCGGAGATCATGCATCCGGATTCGCGCCACCTTATCGCCCTGACCGCCCTGCTGGCGTTCGTCGCCCTGCCCTGCCAGGCCGACATCGAGCTTGAACTCGACGCCGACAGAGAGATCGAGGCCGAGATGCCCGCTTACGGCGGCATCGCCCAGCCCTTGGTACTGCTCGACAACGGCATGCTCGTTCAGGGCGACGACGTCGCCACCCTCGATGGCACCACTTCCGGCTTTCGCCTCACCGCCGGCTTCACCCCCCAGAGCCTGCCCCGGCTAGACTTGGGCGCCGAACTCAGCTACCAGCGCAGCGACGACGTGCCGATCGCCGGGGAGGATGGCTCGCGACTCCACGACACCACCAGCCTGGGCGGCAGCCTGATGGCCGGTGTGCGCGTCGGCGACCTCGGCCTCTACGCCAAGGCGGGACTGGCGGAGTGGCAGGGCGACCCCATCGGCAGCGACGATCGCGCCGCGGGGAGCCGCGGCACGGCGAGGACCCAGGGCTTCGGGGCTCGCCTGCAGTTTCGCCAGGTGGTCAGCCGCTTCGAGTTCGAGCAGATCGATGCCCCGGCCCTCGAGCATCTCAACCTGATGACCGCCTCGATTCATTTTCCCTTCTAAACGCCCTGACCTGTCGAACCCACTGATCCCACGCTATAAACGACATCGCCCCGGCCAGTGATGGCCGGGGCGATGTCGTCGGCCGCCCAACGTCGCATCGGGCAGGGCCGGGTCGACCAGGGATCAGCCGGTGTTGCGAAGCCCCGCCGCGATGCCCGCCATGGTGACCATCAGGGCCCGCGACAGGTCCGCGCTGATGGCTCCGTCGGCATCGCGGTTACGCTGCAGCAGTTCGGCCTGGAGGCCATGCAGCGGATCAATGTAGGGGTTACGCACGTCGATGGCCTGGCGAATCAACGGCGTACCCTCGAGCAGTGCCTGCTGGTCGAGCACCTGCAGCACCGCGTCCTGGAGGCGACCGAAGCGCGTCCGCAGCCGCTCCCCCAGCGCCTTGAGGGCCGGCTCGTCCACCAGGCGATGCTCGTAGTAGGCGGCGATGTCCACGTCGGCCTTGGCCAGCAGCATCTCCAACATGTCGAGATAGGTGCCGAAGAAGGGCCACTCCTGGCGCATCTCGCGCAGCAGCTCGAGGCCGCCCGGCGTCTCGAGGCGCTCGCTGAAGGCCTCGCCGCTGCCGAGCCACGCCGGCAGCATCAGGCGAGTCTGGGTCCAGGCGAAGATCCAGGGGATGGCCCGCAGGGTCTCCACCCCGCCGTCCTGGCGACGCTTGGTCGGCCGCGAGCCCAGCGGCAGGCGACCCAGCGCCCCCTCCGGGGTCACCGAGCGGAAGTAGGGCACGAAGTCGGGATCCTCGCGCACCACGCTCACGTAGGCGCCGTGGGCCACCTTGGCCAGGCGATCCATCTCCTCGCGCCACTCCGCCCGCGGCGACGGCGGCGGCAGCAGGCTCGCCTCGAGCACCGCACAGGCGTAGATCTCCATGGAGCGCAGGGCGATCTCCGGCTGGCCGAACTTGAAGCGGATCATCTCGCCCTGCTCGGTCACCCGCAGGCTGCCGTTCACCGAGCCCGGCGGCTGGGAGAGGATGGCCGCATGGGCCGGGCCGCCGCCGCGCCCCACGGTGCCGCCGCGACCGTGGAACAGCGTCAGGTCGACGCCGTGTCGATCGCACACCTCCACCAGCGTCTCCTGGGCGCGGTACTGCGCCCAGGCGGCGGCCAGCTGGCCGGCATCCTTGGCGGAGTCCGAGTAGCCGATCATCACCTCCTGGCTATCGCCGGCCAGCTCCCGGTAGCCCGGCAGCGCCAGCAGGTGGTCGATCACCTCACCGGCATGGTCGAGATCATCGAGGGTCTCAAACAGCGGCGCGATGGGCAGGCTCACGGCGCCGCCCACCTCCTTCATCAGCAGCGCCACGGCGAGCACGTCGGAGGGCTCACCGGCCATGGAAATGATGTAGGTGCCGAGCGCCTCGCGATGCTCGGAGGCGATCACGCGAAAGGTGTCGATGACCTCTCGGGACTCCGCCGAGCACTCCCAGCGCCGCGGGATCAGCGGACGCCGGGAGGCCAGCTCGGCGAGCAGGAACTCCTGGCGCGTCGCCTCGTCCCAGTCGCGATAGTGGCCGAGGGCCAGGCCGTCGGTGAGCTCCTCCATCACCTGGGCGTGGCGACTGGCCTCCTGGCGCAGGTCGAGCTTGGTCAAGGTCACGCCGAACACGGCGACGCGGCGCAGGGTGTCGAGCAGCACGCCGTTGGCGATGGTGTCCAGGCCGACGTCGCACAGCGAGCGGTAGCAGGCCAGCAGCGGCGCATAGAGCTGATCGCGGGTCTCGATGATCGGGCCGTCGTCGACGCTGCGCCCGTCCAGCTGTGCCTTGGCCCAGTCCCGCGTCGCCTCGACGCGGGTCACCAGGCGCTTGAGCAGCTCGCGGTAGGGCTCGGCCACCTCGCCCACCTCGGCGCGCAGCGCGCTGTTGGCCTTCCACATGGAGAGCTCGGCCTTGAGCTGCTCCAGGTCGCGCAGGTAGAGATCGGCGGCCATCCAGCGGCCCAGCAGCAGCACCTCGCGGGTCACCTTGGCGGTGACGTTGGGATTGCCGTCGCGGTCGCCGCCCATCCAGGAGGCGAAGCGAATCGGCGCGGCATCCAGCGGCAGGCGCTCGCCGGCGGTCTCCAGCAGCAGGTTGTCGAGGTCGCGATGGAAATCGGGCACCGCCTGCCACAGCGAGTTCTCGATCACCGCGAAGCCCCACTTGGCCTCGTCCACCGGGGTCGGCCGCTCGTGGCGGATCTCGTCGGTGTGCCAGGCCTGGCTGATCAGCTCCTCCAGGCGCCCCTGGGCGCGCACGCCGCGCTCCGGGTAGTCGCCGGAGGACTCGATGGCGGTCAGGCAGTCGTCGATGGCGTCGTACTTCTGGATCAGGGTGCGCCGGATGACCTCGGTGGGATGCGCGGTGAGCACCAGCTCGACGCGCATGCCGGCGAGGCTCTCGACCAGCTTGCGCGGCGAGTGGCCGGCGCCCCGGGCGCGCTCGAGCAGCTCGGAGAGCACCGGCTGGGTGCCGGGCCGGTAATCCTCGACGCGACGGAAGCGCGCCCGATAGTGCTGCTCGGCGATGTTGGCGAGGTTGAGGAACTGGTTGAAGGCGCGGGTGACCGGCAGCAGGTCGCGGTCGGGCAGCTTGCGCAGGTACTCGATCAGCTCGCGCTGACTGCCGTGCTCGCCCTGGCGGCCGCCCTTGGCGAAGCCGCGGATGGCCTCGATGCGATCGACGAAGCCCGGCCCGAGATCATCGGCGATGGTGCGCCCGAGGCTGTCGCCCAGGATACGAACGTTGTCACGCAGTGATTCATGTAGATCATGGCTCATGGCCGGGTCTCTCCTTGCGGCGATTCCTTGTGGGGGACGTCGTGTCGCTTGGCCGCCTGCCAGTGGCGCTCCATGGCCGCCAGGCCCGCCTCGGGCAGCGGCACGTCCTCGGCGGCCAGCGCCGCCTCCACGTGGCGAAAGCGCCGCTCGAACTTGGCATTGGTGTGGCGCAGGCACTGCTCGGGGTCGGCCTTGAGGGTGCGCGCCAGGTTGGTGACGGCGAACAGCAGATCGCCTACCTCCTCCGTGGCATGCCGGCGATCACCCTCGGCCAGGGCCTCCTCGACCTCATCGAGCTCCTCGCGGATCTTCGCCAGCACGCCGCGCGCATCGGGCCAGTCGAAGCCGACCCGAGCCGCCCGCTTGGAGAGCTTGGCGGCCCGCGCGAGCGCCGGCAGGGTCCGCGGCACGTCGTCGAGCACCGAGAGGGCCTCGGCCTCCTCGCGCGCGCGCTCGGCGCGCTCCTCGGCCTTCAGCGACTCCCAGCGCGAGTGCACCTGCCGGGTCTGGACCTCGGCCGCACTCACGCCCTCGCGCCGCGAGGCCAGGGTGCCGTCGGGGAAGACGTGGGGATGGCGATGCAGCATCTTGGCGGTCAGGGTGTCGACCACGTCGTGGAAGTCGAAGCGCCCCTCCTCGGCCGCGAACTGGCTGTAGTAGACCACCTGGAAGAGCAGGTCGCCGAGCTCGCCGGGCAGCTCGTCCCAGGCGCGCCGCTCGATGGCATCGGCGACCTCGTAGGCCTCCTCGAGGGTATGCGGCACGATGGAGTCCCAGTGCTGCTGGACGTCCCAGGGGCAGCCCTGCTGGGGGTCTCTCAGCACGGCCATCAGCTCCAGCAGGTGGTTCAGGTCGTGGCGGGTGTCGCTCATGTGGCCTTCCTCTTGCCCTTGCCCTTCTTGCCGCCGCCGCGCAGGCGCCGCACCTCGATCACGTTGGGCAGCTGCTGGATGCGCGAGAAGAGCCGCCCCAAGGTCTCCAGGCCGTCGACCTCGACGGTGATGGACATGCGGGCGATGCCGTCGTCGGTATCGGTGAGGGTGTTGACGGAGAGCACGTTGAGGCGATCGTTGCTGAGCACGCCGGTGACGTCGCGCAGCAGCCCCGAGCGGTCCCAGGCCTGGATCTCGATGTCGACCGGATACAGGGTGCGGGCGCGCTCCCCCCACTCCACCTCGATGATGCGTTGCGGCTCATCGAGACGCAACTGGAGGATGTTGGGGCAGTCCTGGCGATGCACGGTGACGCCACGCCCCTGGGTGATGAAGCCGACGATCGACTCGCCGGGCACCGGATGGCAGCAGTTGGCCATGCTGGTCTTGAGGTTGCCCACGCCGAGCACGGTGATGTCGCCGCCAGGGCCCTTGCCGGTGGCCTTGCGCGGCTTGGCCAGCAGGCGGTCGAGCTGCTCCTGATCGTCGCTCTCGCCGAACAGCTGCTGCGCCTGGTGCAGCACCTGGCCGATGCGCAGGTCGCCGGCCCCCAGGGCGGCATACATGTCCTCCGGGGTCGGGTAGTTGACCTTGTTGGCCAGGCGGGTGAGATCCATGCCCTCGACGTCGAGCCGCTTCATCTCGCGCTCGAACAGCGCCCGGCCCTCCTCGAGATTGCGGTCGCGCGCCTGCAGCTTGAACCAGGCCTGGATCTTGGCGCGGGCCCGGGAGGTGCGCACGTAGCCCAGGTTGGGGTTGAGCCAGTCGCGGCTCGGCCCGCTCTTGCTGGCGGTGAGGATCTCCACCTGCTGGCCGGTCTTCAACCGATAGGTGAGCGGCACGATGCGCCCGTCGACCTTGGCGCCGCGACAGCGATGCCCGACCTCGGTGTGCACCCGGTAGGCGAAGTCGATGGGCGTGGCCACCCGCGGCAGGTCGATGACGTGGCCGTCGGGGGTGAAGACGTAGATGCGATCCGGCGCCACGTCGCTGGTCAGCCCCTCGCGAAGGTCGCCGAAGTCGCCGACCTCCTCGTGCCACTCGAGCACCTGGCGCAGCCAGGCGATCTTCTCCTCGTAGCTGGCGCTGCGGGCGCTGGTATCGTGCCCCTTGTAGCGCCAGTGGGCGCAGACCCCGAGCTCGGCCTCCTCGTGCATGGCGAAGGTGCGGATCTGGATCTCCAGCACCTTGTTCTCCGGGCCGAGGACCGCGGTGTGCAGCGACTGGTAGCCGTTCTTCTTGGGGTTGGCGATGTAGTCGTCGAACTCGTTGGGCACGTGGTGCCAGCGCGAGTGGACGATGCCCAGCACCGTGTAGCAGTCGCTCACCTCGGGCACCAGGATGCGCACCGCCCGGATATCGTGAACCTGGGAGAAGTCGATGCGCTTGCGCTTCATCTTTCGCCAGATCGAATAGATGTGCTTGGCGCGGCCGTCGACCTGATAGCGACGGATGCCCTGGGCCGACATCAGCGACTTGAGGGTCTCCACCACCTCGCTGATGTAACGGTCGCGATCCTGGCGCCGCTCGGCCAGCTGCCGGGCGATGGTCTTGTAGTCGTCCTCGTGCAGGTAGCGAAAGGAGAGGTCCTCGAGCTCCCACTTGAGGTGGCCGATACCCAGCCGGTGGGCCAGCGGGGCATAGATGTCGAACACCTCGCGGGCCACCTGCAGGCGCTTCTCGCGCGGCGCGTCGCGCACCTGGCGCAGCGCGCAGGTGCGCTCGGCGATCTTGATCAGGGCGACGCGCACGTCGTCGATCAGGTTGACCAGCATCTTGCGCAGGTTGTCCTGCTGATCGTGCTGGGTGAGGCCCTGGCTGGGCGCCTGGAAGGTGCTGATGGCGGCCATCTGCAGCACGCCGTCGATCAGTCCGGCGACCTCGTGGCCGAAGCGCTTCTCGACCTCGGCGAGGCCGATCAGCCGCTCGCGCACCGCCCGATAGAGCACCGCGGCCTCGAGGGCCGGCTGGTCGAGCTTGAGCTCGCCGAGGATATCGGCCATCTCGAGCCCCATGCGAAAGCTCGAGCCGTCCAGAAGCCAGGTCTTGTGGGGGCGCCCGGAAGTCTCTTCCAGGTGCTGGGCGAGCCGGCAGGCCTGATCCATCTCCGCGACGTCGCGCAGCTTCACGTCGTCCTGCAGGCGCGTCAGCCACAGGTCGATATCGACCGCCCCCTCCTGGGTCAACGGCTGATCCTCACGCACTTTAACCATCGCTTGGCGCTCCTTGGGGGTCGCGAGCCGAGCCCGTGAACTCGAACATCAGCATGGATTCCAGGTGGGAGGTGTGCACGAACATGTCGGCGACCGCCGCACGCACGATCCGGTATCCGCCCTGCACGAGGTGTGCCGCATCCCGCGAGAGGGTCGCCGGATCGCAGGAGATATACAGCAGGTGGGGCACCGGGTGCGCCGTCAGCGCCTGGCTCACCGCCTCGGCGCCCTCCCGGGGCGGATCCAGCACCACCGCCTCGGGTCGCGTCGCCGCGAGCAGCGCGCGTACCGCCGCCGGGTCATTGAGGTCGGCCTGGTGTGCATCGATATCCAGGCCGTTGGCTCGCGCGTTATCGGCCAGGCGCTCGACCATCGCCGGACTGCCCTCCGCCGTGGTGACCCGGGCGCCGGCCGCGGCCAGCGGCAGGCTGAAGTTGCCGACGCCGGCGAACAGATCGAGCAGACGGGCCTTCCCGACGAGCGGCGAGAGCCAGGCGAGCGCGGCGCCGACCATCAGGCGGTTGACCTCGGCATTGGCCTGGAGGAAGTCCCCGGGTTCGACGCGCAGCGCGATCTCGCCGGATGGCCCCGGCACCCGACACTCGAGCGCCGGCACCGGCGTCAGCCATTCGAAGGCCGGGCCCTCGCGACCCAGCCAGCGGGCGAGGTGCACGCCCTGGGCCTCGGCGAAGGCCTGCCAGCGGCGGGTGTCGCCCGCATGCTCGCGCAGCTGGCGTACCACCAGCACCACGCCGCGATCGCTTTCGAGCAGCTCGAGGTGTCCGACCTGGCGCGGCGACTCGAGCGCGGAAAGCTGCCGGTGCAGAGGCGCCAGCAGGGCCTCCAGGGCCGGCACCAGCACGCTGCAGGAGTCGATGTCGACCAGGCGATGGGTATGACGGGCGCGAAAGCCGAGATGCACCCGACCATCGGCGTCGACCTTGACGCCCAGGCGGGCGCGGCGGCGGTAGTCCTCGCCCGCCCCGGCCAGCAGCGCAGGCGATGCGTCCAGCGAGATGCCCTGGCGCCCCAGCAGCTCCTCGAGGACCGTCTGCTTGTGGCGGCGCTGGGCCGGCAGGGCGAGGTGCTGCAGGTCGCAGCCGCCGCAGCGACCGAAGTGGGGGCACGGCGGCGTAACGCGCTCCGGCGAGGGGGTCAAGAGCTCGCGGACGTGCGCCTCGTCGAAGCGCTTGCGGGTGCGATGCACGGCGACTCTCACCCGCTCGCCCGGCAGCGCGCCGTCGACGAACACCGTCTTGCCCTCTGGGGAGCGGGCCACGCCCCGCCCGTCGTGGGCCAGGCCCTGGATCTCCAGCAGATCGGGCTCCTGCCGGTGAGAGGCGGCGGGCGCGTGGCGGTCATCGGCCTTTCGTCCCTGCAGCCCCGAGACGCCCGACGGGGCCCGTTTCGGTCGGCGCTTGCCCAGCATGGCCATATCAGCGCTCCGGGGCGAAAAGGCCGGTGGACAGGTAGCGGTCGCCGCGGTCGCAGACGATGAAGGCGATCACCGCGTTCTCCACCTCGGCGGCGATGCGCAGCGCGCCGGCGAGCGCGCCGCCGGAGGAGACCCCGGCCAGGATGCCCTCTTCCCGGGCCAGGCGACGCATGTGTTCCTCGGCCTCCTGCTGGCCGATGTCCAGTACCCGGTCGACACGACTGGCGTCGAAGATGCTCGGCAGGTACTGCGGCGGCCAGCGGCGAATGCCGGCGATACTGGCCCCGTCCTCGGGCTGCAGGCCGACGATCTGTACCTCGGGGTTGCGCTCCTTGAGGTAGCGCGACACGCCCATGATGGTGCCGGTGGTGCCCATGGAGCAGACGAAGTGCGTGATGGTGCCGCCGGTCTGCTCCCACAGCTCCGGCCCGGTGGTGCGATAGTGGGCCAGTGGATTGTCGGGGTTGGCGAACTGGTTCAGCGGCTTGCCCTCCCCGCGGGCGACCATGGCCTCGGCCAGGTCGCGCGCTTCCTCCATGCCCCCCTCCTTGCTCACCTCGATCAGCTCGGCCCCGTAGGCGGCCATGGCCTGCTTGCGCTCGGCGGAGGCGCTCTCCGGCATGATCATCACCATGCGATAGCCCATGATGGCGGCCGCCATCGCCAGGGCGATGCCGGTATTGCCGGAGGTCGCCTCGATGAGGGTGTCGCCGGGAACGATCTCGCCCCGGGCCTCGGCCTGCTGGATCATGGAGAGGGCCGGACGATCCTTGACCGACCCGGCCGGGTTGTTGCCCTCCAGCTTGGCCAGCAGGGTGTTGCCGCGCCCGGCGGTGATGCGCTTGAGGCGGACCAGCGGCGTATGGCCGACGGTCTCCTCGAGTGTGGGGAAATGCATGTCACCTTCCTGATGAAATCGTCTTTTCGGCATTATATCCGTGCCACTCCATGCTGGACAGGCGTCCACCCCCGCTGTGGCATACTGGGGACCGATCCACCGTCCGACGAGCCCGCCATGTCCCTGAAGACGCGCCTGATGCTGTCGATCCTCGGCCTGCCGCTGCTGCTGCTGACGCTGCTGGCCGGCATGGCCGTGGTCCTCGAGGACCGCCAGGAGCACGCGGCGCTGCGCGATGACCTGCGCGAAAGCACCGCGCTGCTCGCCCCGAGCCTCGGCGAGGCGCTGGCGGCGGGCAATGACCAGGCACTGTTACGGCTGGGCGAGCGCCTGATGGCCCTGCCTCATGTCCAGGCGCTGGGCATCCGGGATGGCCGCGGGCAGCCTCGCCTCACTCTCGGCCAGCTCGGCCAACCGCCGGCGCCGCCGACGGGTGCCACCCCGCAGCTGCTCGAGCAAAGCCTGCGCTGGCGCTGGCAGACGCCCCTGCCGGGCCCGGGGCCGGCACCGGCCTGGCTGACCCTGGACGTCGACACCACGCCCCTGCTGCTGTCCCGCTATCGCCTCATGGCCAGTGCCGGGCTGGTGCTGATGCTCGCCGGGCTGCTGCTGTGGCTGGTCGGCTTCGCCGTCATCCGGCGAGTGACCCAGCCCCTGGAGGATGCCGGGCGCGCCCTGGAGCGCCTCGCCTTCGGCATGGAGCCGGCGCGACTGGCGCCGCCGGCCTCGCCGGAGCTCGGCGCGCTGACCCGACGCGTCAACGACCTCGCCGACCACCTGGCCGCGTCCCGGGACGACCTGCAGGCGCAGATCGAGCAGGCCACCAATGAGCTCCAGGAGTCCATGGAGACCATCGAGGTCCAGAACATCGAGCTGGACATGGCCCACCGCCGCGCCGTGGAGGCCAACCGGGTCAAGTCGGAGTTCATGGCCAACATGAGCCACGAGATCCGCACGCCCCTCAACGGCATCGTCGGCTTCTGCCGCCTGCTCGGGCGCTCGCGACTGGAGCCCCGCCAGCGTGAATGGCTGGACCATGTGCAACGCGCCTGCGACAACCTGCTGATGCTGGTCAACGACGTGCTGGACTTCTCGAAGCTGGAGGCCGGACGAGTCGAGCTGGAGACGCTGCCGCTGGACATGATCGCCCTGGTCGACGAGGTGCTGGGCCTCCAGGCACCGCTGGCGCAGCAGAAGGACCTTCAGCTGCTCGGCCTGGTCTACGACGACGTGCCCGCCGACCTCAAGGGCGACCCGCTGCGCATCCGTCAGGTGCTCACCAACCTGGTCAACAACGCCGTGAAGTTCACCGACCAGGGCGAGGTGATCGTGCGCGTCATGCTGGAAGAGGCCGAGCCCGACCGGATGCTGCTGCGCGTCGACGTCAGCGACACCGGCATGGGCCTGGGCGAGGAGGCGCGCCGCCGCCTGTTCCAGGCCTTCCATCAGGCCGATATCAGCCACTCCCGGGAGTTCGGCGGCACCGGCCTGGGGCTTGCCATCAGCCGCCAGCTGGTCGAGCAGATGGGCGGCGAGGTGAGCGTGGAGAGCGCCCCCGGCGAAGGCTCGACCTTCTCCTTCACCCTGCCGCTTGAGGGCAACGCCGAGGCCGAGCGCTCCCCCGAGCTTCGCCTTCAGGGCGATATCATTGCGCTCGACGAACCCCACCTGCCCACGCGCCGGGCCCTCAAGCACCTGTTGCGCCGCTGGGGCGCACGTGTCATCACGGCGACCCAGGCCGCCGCCGAGCCAGGCGTCGCGCTAATCGTGGTGGCGCTGGACGCCGAGGATCTCGAGGCCGCCTCGCTGGACACGTGGCGGCGGCGACTGGAGCACCTGGCCTGCCCCGCCCTGCTGCTGGTCAACGCCAGCCCGCCCGACCTCCCCGCCCTGCCCCTGCCGCATGGCGGCGAGATCCTCGCCAAACCGATCTCCCGCACGACGCTGGTCCAGGCGATGCGCCGCCACCTGGCGCACACGCCTCACGCCCTGCCGGCGCCGCCGTCTTCCCGCTCGCCCGCGAGCGTGGCGCGGCTGCTGGTGGTCGACGACACCGAGTCCAACCGCCTGCTGATGCGCGAACTGCTGAACGATGTCGGGGTCGCGGTGACCCTGGCGGCGAGCGGCGCCGAGGCGCTGAGCCTGGCGCGCCAGCAGCGCTTCGACCTGGTGCTGATGGACATTCGCATGGCCGGCATGGATGGCCTGGAGACGACTCGGGCGCTGAGGGGGCTCGGCGGAGAGTGGCGGCGGGTGCCGATCATCGCCGTCACCGCCCACGTGCAGGGCGAACAGCAGCGCACGCTTCGCGAGAGCGGGCTCGACGATGTGCTGATCAAGCCGCTGGAGCCCCAGCGGCTCGTCCGGCTGCTCGAGGAGACCCTCGGCCTCACGATGCCATCGCGCCTCTCCGCCGAGGCAACGACGACGCAGTACGCGGGACAGGAACTGGCCGTGGTCGACCTGGAGATCGGCACGCGGCTAGCCGGCGGGCGCGAGGCGCTCGCGCGGGAGCTGCTCGAGAAACTGGCCGACTCCCTGCCGGAGAGCGAGCAGGCCATCCGCGATGCCATCGCGCGCCACGACGACGAGGCCCTGCTGGATGCCCTGCACGCCCTGAACGGCGCCTGTCGCTACTGCGGCACCCCGCGCCTGGGGCTGCTGGCGGAGACCCTGGAGACCCGCCTGAGATCACGCGGCCAGGAGGCAGTGGTGGCGCTGCTGCCCGACCTCTATGCCGCCATGGCCGAACTGCGCCGCTGGCAGGCGGATCAGCCCTCGAGCACGACGAAGGCCATGGCCAGGGCCTCCTCATCGGAGAGCGACAGGTGAAGGGCGCGCACGCCGGCCGCCTCGGCCAGCGCCTGCGCCTTGCCGGAGAGCACCAGCGAGGGACGTCCCAGGGCATCGTTGACCACCTGGATCTCGGTCCAGCGCATGCCGCGGCGCAGCCCCGTGCCCAGCGCCTTGACGAAGGCCTCCTTGGCCGCGAAGCGCTTGGCCAGGAAGGCCGCCGGCAGCACGTGGCCGCGTAACCGCTCCCGCTCGAGCTCGCCGAGCAGGCGCAGGGCGAAGCGCTCGCCGTGACGCGCCATGGCCCGTTCGAAGCGGGCCACCCGGGCGATATCGGTGCCGATGCCGATGATCATCGGCAGCAGCCTGCCTCATCGTCGTGGTCATGATCATGGTCGTGATCGTGCTCATCGAGCGCCGCCAGCAGACCGGCCTCCTGGCCGGCGATGGCCAGCCGCTTCATCTCGGCCACGGCCTCCTTGAGCCCCACGAAGAGCGACCGAGCGATGATCGCATGGCCGATATTGAGCTCGTGGACACCGGGCAGCGCCGCCACGGCCTCGACGTTGTGGTAGTGCAGGCCGTGACCGGCATTCACGGTGAGGCCAAGCTCATTGGCCATCTCGGCGGCGGCGGCGAGCCGCGCATGCTCGCGGCGCGCGGTCGCGCCCGTGGCCTCGGCATAGGCGCCGGTATGCAGCTCGATCACCGGCGCTCCGACCTGGGCGGCGGCGGCGATCTGCTCGGGCTCCGGGTCGATGAACAGTGACACCTCGCAGCCCGCCGCCGCCAAGCGCCGACAGGCCTCGCCGATCGCCTCCTGGCTGCCCGCCACGTCGAGCCCGCCCTCGGTGGTCAGCTCCTTGCGCTTCTCCGGCACCAGGCAGACGTGGGCGGGACGTAGCTCCTCGGCCAGGCGAATCATCTCCTCGGTGACGGCCATCTCGAGGTTCATGCGGGTATTGAGCACCTCGGCCAGCAGGCGCACGTCGCGCTCCTGGATATGGCGACGGTCCTCGCGCAGGTGCACGGTGATGCCGTCGGCGCCCGCCTCCTCGGCGAGCAGGGCCGCCTGGACGGGGTCGGGGTAGCGGGTGCCACGGGCCTGGCGCAGAGTAGCGATATGGTCGATGTTGACGCCGAGCAGGATACGCGGGGGGTGCATGGAGACTCCAAGGGGTCGGAAAATCAGGAATAAGCAACCCGCCTGAGCCGTGGGCTCGGGGCTGATCCGGCGGCAGCCCTGTGAGGAGGCGCCATGAACCCATCCCTGGGCGCTACCGATGCCATCCGTGGCATAGGATCTCCTCTTCGGTCTACCCCCGGCGCCCCTCACGGTCATTGCGAGAAGTGCCAGAAAGTCATCAGTGTGAACCGGCCCGCCGACGCTGAGCAAGCTGGACCATCAGCTCCCGGGAGCGCAGCGGGCGCGCGCCGAGCAGCGGCGCCAGGGCCCGCCGCGTGACCGCCTTGGCAGGACCGGCGAGCCCCGGCTCGTCCCAGCCGCCCCGGGCCAGCAGCCTCAGGGTGCGCCCGTCGATACCGCGCTCGGCGGCCACGAAGGCCCGCGAGGTGTGGTCCAGGTCGTAGCGGCCCTGGGGGTCGAGCTCGCCCCCCTCGGGGTCGGTGAAGCGCGGCAGGGCATCGAGCGCCTCGAGCACCGCCACCTCCAGCCGACGCAGCGACGCGCCCCGGCCGTCGGGGCGCGGCAACGCCTCCAGCATGGCGGTGTAGTAGGCGAATACCTCGGCGACCGGCAGCTCCACCGGCAACACCCGAGTCAGCAGCTCGTTGGCATAGAGCCCGCAGAGCAGGCCCTCGCCGGCCAGCAGCGCCGCGCTGCCGCGCCCCTCCATCAGCCGCAGACGCTTGAGCTCACCCTCCCCGGCCCAGGTAACGTGCATCGGGGCGAAGGGCTGTAGCCGGCCGCGGGCGCGGCTGCCCGGGCGCTGCACGCCCTGGGCGACGGCCCGCACCCGGCCGTGATGGAGGGTCAGCAGGTCGACCAGGGCACTGGTCTCGCGATAGGGGCGCTTGTGCAGCAGGAAGGCCGGTTCGGGGGTCATCGCGGCGTCATGGCATCAGTCGAGGTCGTAGCCCAGGCTCTTCAGGGCCCGCTCGTCGTCGGACCAGCCACTCTTGACCTTGACCCAGAGGTTGAGCATCACCTTGGCGCCCAGCGCGCGCTCCATGTCGAGGCGCGCCTCGCGGCCGATGTTCTTGATCCGGTCGCCCTTCTCGCCGATCAGGATCTTCTTCTGACCCGCCCGCTCGACGAGGATCAGAGCGCTGATGTGCACCACCCGCCCCTCGTCACGGAACTCCTCGATCTCCACGGTCATCTGGTAGGGCAGCTCGTCGCCGAGCTGGCGCATCACCTTCTCGCGCACCAGCTCGGCGGCCAGGAAGCGCTGGCTCTTGTCGGTGACCTGATCCTCGGGGAAGTAGTGCACGCTCTCGGGCAGGTGCTTGGCGACCTCGGCCTCGAGCTCGGGCACGTTGGTGCCGTGCTTGGCGGAGATCGGCACGATGGCGGCGAAGTCGCGGCGCGCACCGACCTGCTCCAGCCACGGCAGCAGGCTGGCCTTGTCCTGCAGGCGGTCGACCTTGTTGACGGCCAGGATCACCGGCGCCTCGACGTGCTCCAGGCGCTGCAGCACCACCTGGTCCTCATCGCTCCAGCGGGTGCGATCGATGATGAACACCACGCAGTCGACGTCGCGCAGGGCCTGCACGGCGGCCTGGTTCATGAAGCGGTTGATCGCCTTGTTGCGATCCTTCGCCATGATGTGGATGCCCGGGGTGTCGACGTAGATGAACTGCGCCTCCTCCTCGGTCTTGATGC
Organism: Halomonas pelophila; assembly: GCF_040196315.1. NCBI lineage: Bacteria > Pseudomonadati > Pseudomonadota > Gammaproteobacteria > Oceanospirillales > Halomonadaceae > Halomonas > Halomonas pelophila. Next base: position 314,289 of record NZ_JBEGCI010000002.1, on the reverse strand, counting down.
CCATCACCTGGTGGCGCGTGGTCTGGGGACGGCGCGAGGTGATGGAGATCTTCTGGCCGAGGATCCGATTCATCAGCGTCGACTTGCCGACGTTGGGGCGGCCGACGATGGCCACGAAACCGCAGGTGGTGGTCATGATTGGCTCCCGGTGCCGTGGGTCTTGGTCGGTTCGAGCTGGGACAGGGCCTGTTCGGCGGCCAGCTGCTCGGCGTGACGACGGCTAGCGCCGACGCCTCGGGTGTGCTCGTCGAGCACCTCGACATGGCAATCGACGGTAAAGGTCTGGGCGTGCGCCTCGCCTTCGACCGAGGTCACCTCGTAACGCGGCAGGGCCACCTGGCGCGACTGCAGGAACTCCTGCAGGCGCGTCTTGGGATCCTTCTGGGTGTCCTCGAGGCTGATCGCCTCGAGGCGCTCGGCGTACCAGGAGAGCACGCGGGTCCGGGCCGTCTCCATGCCGGCGTCCAGATAGATCGCCCCGAGCACCGCCTCGACGGCATCGGCGAGGATCGAATCGCGGCGGTGTCCCCCGCTCTTCATCTCGCCGGAGCCGAGCCGCAGGCATTCACCGAAGGCCATCTCGCGGGCCAGTTCGGCCAGGGTCTTGCCCTTGACCAGGCGCGCGCGCAGCCGCGACAGCTGCCCTTCCCGCGCCTCGGGAAAGCGCCGGAAGAGCGCCTCCGCGATGACGAAGTTGACGATCGAGTCACCGAGAAATTCGAGGCGTTCGTTGTTCTGACCGCCGTAACTGCGGTGGGTCATGGCCAGTTCGAGCAGACCGGGATCGGCGAACGCATGACCGATGCGGCGGCTGAAGGCGTTGAGGGAGTTGCTCACGGAGCTCCTGAATACGTCGATATCAAAGGGGTGTGTTCTCTCGCCGGGCCCGACGATCGGTCGGGCCCGGCAGGCGGGTCGGCTTGCTGACTACCCGCTACTGGATGCGGCGCACGCTGGTAAAGCTCGGCAGGCCGCCATCCCAGTGCATCCAGACGGCGAAGGCCTTGCCGACGATGTTCTCCTCCGGCACGAAGCCCCAGTAGCGGCTGTCGTTGGAGTGATCGCGGTTATCGCCCATGGTGAAGTAGTGGCCTTGCGGCACCACCAGCTCGCGCACCTGGGGACCGGGGTCCCGAGGATTATTGTAGAGCCGGTGCTCGCGCTCGCCCAGCTGCTCGGCCATCAGCAGCTCGGTGGGCGCCTTGACGGGCCCGGCCTCGAGCAGCCGCTTGGGCACCGCCTCGCCGTTGACGAAGAGCTGCTTGTCCTCGTAGCGAATCCGGTCGCCCGGCAGCCCGACGACGCGCTTGATGAAGTTCACCGAGGGCTCGTCGGGGAAACGGAACACCATGACGTCGCCGCGCTCGGGGTCGTCGACCTCGACGAAGCGGGTATTGATCACCGGCAGCCGCAGGCCATAGGCAAACTTGTTGACCAGGATGAAGTCGCCGATCTCCAGCGTCGGGCGCATCGAGCCGGAGGGAATCTGGAACGGCTCGACCAGAAAGCTCCTGAGCACCAGCACCACCAGCAGCACCGGGAAGAAGGAGCGGGCGTAGTCGACCGGCCAGGGCTCCTTGATCGCCTGCTCGCGCGCCCGTTCCCCGAGCCCCTCGGTGGTACCGGCCTCGACCGTGGCCAGCCGCTGCTGGCGCGCGGGACGCCACCAGAGCAGATCGAGCAGCCAGATCACTCCGGTGACGGCCACGGCCACCACCAGCATCAGAGAGAAGTCCATGCGGTTATCCGTCCCTAGTCATTGACCCTGAGCACGGCAAGGAAGGCATCCTGGGGAATCTCCACCCGGCCCACCTGCTTCATGCGTTTCTTGCCCGCCTTCTGCTTCTCGAGCAGCTTCTTCTTGCGGCTCACATCGCCCCCATAGCACTTGGCGGTGACGTTCTTGCGCAGCGCCTTGACGGTGGAGCGCGCCACCACCTGCCCGCCGATGGCGGCCTGGATGGCCACGTCGAACATCTGGCGCGGAATCAGCTCCTTCATCTTCTCGACCAGCAGGCGGCCCCGGCTGTGGGCGTGATCGCGATGGATGATCACCGCCAGGGCATCGACGCGGTCGCCGTTGATCAGCACGTCCAGGCGCACCAGCTTGGCCTCCTGGAAGCGCTCGAAGTTGTACTCCAGGGACGCATAGCCCTTGGAGATCGACTTCAGGCGATCGAAGAAGTCCATCACCACCTCGGACATGGGCAGCTCGTAGGTGAGCTGGATCTGGCTGCCGAGGAACTGCATGTCGAGCTGGGTGCCGCGGCGCTGCTCGCACTCGGTGATGACGTTGCCGACGAACTCCTGGGGCACCAGGATGCTGGCCCGCACGATGGGCTCGCGCATCTCCTCCACGTCGGCCATGTCGGGCAGCTTGGAGGGGTTGGCGACATAGACGATCTCGCCGTTCTTCATGGCGAGCTCGTAGACCACCGTGGGTGCGGTGGTGAGCAGGTCCAGGTCGTACTCGCGCTCCAGGCGCTCCTGGACGATCTCCATGTGCAGGGTGCCGAGGAAGCCGACCCGGAAGCCGAAGCCCAGGGCATCGGAGTTCTCCGGCTCGTAGTCCAGCGAGGCATCGTTGAGCGCCAGCTTCTCCAGGGCGTCACGGAAGTCCTCGTAGTCGTCGGCGCTGACCGGGAACATGCCGGCGTAGACCTGGGGCTTGACCTTCTGGAAGCCGGGCAGGCGTGGGACGTCCGGGGTCTTGGTATGGGTGATGGTATCGCCCACCGGCGCGCCATGGATGTCCTTGATGCCGGCGACCACGAAGCCGACCTCACCGGCGCGCAGGACGCCGGTTTCCTTGCGCAGCGGCGTGAAGATGCCCACTTCGCTGGCGGGCCAGTCACGGCCGGTGGAGGTCATGCGAATCTTGTCGCCCTTCTTCAGGGTGCCGTCGAAGATCCGCACCAGCGAGACCACACCCAGGTAGTTGTCGAACCAGGAGTCGATGATCAGCGCCTGAAGCGGCGCGGTGGGATCGCCCTTGGGGGGCGGAATGTCGCGCACCAGGCGCTCGAGCAGCCCATCGATGCCGAGCCCGCTCTTGGCCGAGACCTGGCAGGCATCGGTGGCGTCCAGCCCGATGATCTCCTCGATCTCGTGGGCCACCTTGTCCGGGTCGGCCTGGGGCAGGTCCATCTTGTTGAGCACCGGCAGCACCTCGAGGCCCTGCTCGATGGCGGTGTAGCAGTTGGCGACCGACTGGGCCTCGACGCCCTGGCCGGCGTCTACCACCAGCAGCGCCCCTTCGCAGGCGTAGAGCGAGCGGGAGACCTCGTAGGAGAAGTCCACGTGGCCCGGGGTGTCGATGAAGTTCAGCTGATAGACGTTGCCGTCATCAGCATGATAATCCAGCGTCACCGACTGGGCCTTGATGGTGATCCCGCGCTCACGCTCGAGGTCCATGGAGTCGAGCACCTGCTCCTTGAGCTCGCGCTCGGTCAGGCCACCGCAGGTCTGGATCAGCCGGTCGGCCAGGGTCGACTTGCCGTGGTCGATGTGGGCGATGATCGAGAAGTTACGGATGTGCTTGAGGGGATCGGAGGTTGCGTCTTGGGACATCGAGTCGATTCTGCCTTGTGGGTGTCGGGCCACGGCCGACCCGACGGATCGCGAGGCGGTCGGCTGGCGGGCTCTGATGGAATGGCCGCCATTGTAGCGGGATGCGCCTGCCAGATACAGCGACCCGACGGCGGCGGCCGTCGGGTCGGTATCACACAGGGCCTTGTTCGAGGCCTGTCACGCGCTCTGGCTGGGCCGGAGAAAGGCCGCAGACAGCCGGATCAGTCGCGGGAGAGCCGCATGGCAACGAACATCGAGCGGCCGTCGCGGAAGAGGCGCACCGGCACCGCGCGATCCTCGGAAAGCTCGGCCACCAGGTTCGCGAGCTGCTCGGGGTCCTCGACGGCGCGATGGTCGATGCTGACCAGCACGTCGCCGACGCGCAGCCCCGCCGCGGCGGCGGCACCGCTTGGATCGACCTCGGCGACGCGCACGCCGTGCTCGATGCCGAGCGCCTCGCGCTCGTCGCCCTGCAGCGGCTGCACGGCGATGCCGAGCCGGCCCGGGCCTTCATCCCGGGCGGCTGCGGGGCCCTCGCCCTGGGCCTCGGGCCACTCACCGAGGGTCACGGTCTCCTCGCGGCGCTTGCCATCGCGCAGCAGGGTCAGCTCGACCTCGCTACCCGGCAGCACCTGGCCGATCAGCCGCGGCAGGGTGCTGGACCGATCCACCTCGCGGCCATTCACCGAGAGGATCACGTCGCCGGCCTCGAGCCCCCCGCGGGCCGCCGGGCCCTCGGGGTCCAGATCGGCGATCAGCGCGCCCTCGGCGGTCTCCATGCCGAAGGACTCGGCCAGGTCACGGGAGACCGGCTGGATCATCACGCCGAGCCAGCCGCGGCTGACCTGGCCGTCGTCGCGCAGTTGGTCGGCCACGTCCATGGCGACGTTGATCGGGATCGCGAAGGAGAGCCCCATGTAGCCCCCACTGCGGGTGAGGATCTGCGAGTTGACCCCGATCACCTCCCCGTCGAGGTTGAAGAGCGGGCCGCCGGAGTTGCCCGGGTTGATGGCCACGTCGGTCTGGATGAAGGGCACGTAGGCGTCCCGGGGCAGGGTGCGGTCGATGGCGCTGATGATGCCGGCGGTCACCGAATGGTCGAAGCCGAAGGGCGAGCCGATCGCCGCCACCCACTGGCCCACGCTCAGCCCGTCGGAGTCGCCGAGCGCCAGGGTGGGCAGGTTGTCGGCATCGACCTTGAGCAAGGCCACGTCGGTCTTGGCATCGGCGCCCACCAGCTCGGCCTGCAGCTCACGGCGATCGTTGAGGCGCACCACGATCTCGTCGGCCCCGTCGACGACGTGGGCGTTGGTCATGACGTAGCCATCCTCGTCGATGATGAATCCCGAGCCCAGCGACTGGCGCTCCTCGCTGGGGCGCTGACCGTGCCCGGGCGGCATCTCGAACTGCTCACCGAAGCGATCGCCGAAGAAGTGACGGAAGATCTCGGGGATCTCCCGCCCGCCGAAGTCGTGGAAGGACGGCCCACGCCCTTTCACCGTGCGCGTGGTGGAGATATTGACCACGCCGGGGGCGGCCTCCTCGACCAGTTCGGTGAAGTCCGGCAGGTCACGAGCCATGGCCGACTGCCAGGCCAGCAGTGCCGTGGCAAGCAGCAGCCAGAGGGAAAGATGTCGCGTCATGCGTTTCATGAAGCACTCCTGGGTCGACGGGAAGGGAAGAAAAGCGCGTGCTCTTTCTTACCGCGCTTGCGCCAAAAGGTTCCGATCAGGGCGAGGCGCCGTCCGCCTCGGCCCGCCATGTCAGTGAATCGGCCACGCGGATCAGTACCCGCGGCGGCAGCTCGCCCATCACCACCACCTGGCGCACCTGACCGCCCAGCTCGCGATGGCGAACGGCGGCATGAGACACGCCGAGACGATGCAGGCCGGGCATCAGCTGATCCTTGCCGGCCACGGGTTCCACGAACAGGCTGAGGGTCGCCAGGCCATCGCTGTAAACGCGATGACCGACGGCCTCGTCGTGGCGCGGGCTGCGGGTCTTCACCGGCTTGGCGATGAAGCCCTCGGGTAACCAGGTCGGACGCCAGGGATCATCGGGGGCGGGGCGGCGGCGATCGAGGTCGATCGCCCCCCGATGCAGGCGAGGCCGGTTCAGCTGGGTGATCTGGAAGGTCTCCACCACTCGCCCCTGCTCATCCAGCAGGATCTGCTTAAGGGGCAGGCCCGTGGCCTTGTCGAGCCAGAAGCGGTGGCCGTAGCGCAGGTCGTCCAGGGGCTCGATGTCGAGACGCACGGTGTTGCGGTTGGCGAGACGCTCCTCACCGCTCAGCCGCAGGCGATAGAGTCCCTCGAGGTGGGCCACGATGCCCGACGGAGCGGCGGCCACCGCCGCATCGCCCTCGGCCCAGTTCAGGCGACCGATGCGCCCACGGCGCTCGAAGACCACCGGCGGACCGTCCAGGAAACGCGCCACTTCGCGCTCGACACCGTCCACCACGTCGTGGGAAAGCGCCAGCGAACGGACGCCGTCGCTGCCGATGCGCACGGCGCGCGCCTGGAAGGCATAGCAGTGGTTGGCCCAGAGGCTTCGCTCGAGCCAGGCCCGGGCACTCTCGGGAGTTGGCCGCGCGGTCAGCGCCTGACAGTCGAAGCGCTCGGCCTCGTCACTGCCGGCATGATCGCTATCACCAGGGGCGGCGCCACGGCCGACATCCGCCTGTTCAGCGCCAGCGGCGACATCGGCCTGAGCCGGCTCGGCCTGCGCGAGGCCCGCCAGCGGCAACGCCGCCAACAGGCTGCTCAACAGGAAAACCGGAAGCACTCTCGTGACCCCACGGGTCGGTCGACCCGAATGCATCAGCGCTGACCCAGCGACTCGCTGCCGGAAGCGCGCAGCAGCGGCATCCAGGTATCACCGCTGCCGTAGGCCGCGCCCTCGGCGTGACGATCCAGGTAGGACTGCAGCAGCTGGGCCTGCTGCTGGTTGACGCGCGCAGACTGGCGCGGGGAGAGCACCAGCGGGGAATCGACGCCGGCACCTACCGTCATCAGGCCCCGACCATCGCCGGAGGGCGTCTGGAACATCGGCAGGTCGGCAAGCGAGGGACGGTCGACGGCGCGCGACGCGGCCAGCTCCGACCCACCGAGGGCGGCCGGGCTCGCCTGCAGCTCAGTCGACAGGGGCTGCGACGGCGCCTGCAAGGCCACCTCACTGGGCACCTGCCCGCTGTTGATGCCACCCTGATAGAACTGCACACCGGTGATCACCATCAGGGACACGGCGGCGGCGATGCCGGCGCCGCGCATCAGCGACATGGAACGCCCCGCGCCGGCTCCTCCCTTGGCTTCGACCTGCGGCAGCGGCTCATCTTCCAGACGTGCCATGATGCCGGCAGAGAGGTCGGTGGCGACATCGACCTCGTGCTCTCGGCGCATCAGGCTGCGCATGAGATGGTAACGCCGCCAGGTATCCGCCGCGTCGGGGGAATCCTCCAGTGACTTCAGCACTCGACGCAGTTCCAGCTCATCCCCCTCGTCATCCATCAGGGCAGAAAGCGATTCCCGTGCGTTCTGACTCATTCTTCACACCTCACACTCGACAAGGCGACCCGCTCCGGGTCCTTTGACAGCCTGGAATTCCCGACATCGGCGCGTGTCGCCCTGGCCATGTCGGCATGTACGTTCCCGCGGGTGGCGGGCCGGTCACCGCATATGACGTCGCAGACCGCGGACAGTTCAGCAAATCGTCAAAAAACATGCAGTTTCCCGGCCCGACCGGCTTACTCGGTCACCGATTCCTGGTTACGCGCGGTGGTGACCAGCGGACGGATGTGCTGATCGACGGCCTCGCGGGCCCGGAAGATCCGCGAGCGAACGGTGCCCACGGGACACTGCATGATGGCCGCGATGTCCTCGTAGGAGAGCCCGTCGAGCTCGCGCAGGGTGATCGCCGTGCGCAGGTCGTCGGGCAGCGCCTCGATCGCCTCGAAGATGGCCGCCTCCAGCTGGTCGCGCGCCATGGCCGCCTCGGGGGTCTCGGCATCGGCCAGTCGTCCGCTGTGGTCGACGATCTCCGCATCGACGATGTCGAGATCACTGCCCGGCGGACGGCGCCCCTTGGACACCAGGTAGTTCTTGGCGGTGTTGATGGCGATACGGTACATCCAGGTATAGAAGGCGCTCTCGGCGCGAAACTTGCCCAGCGCCCGATAGGCCTTGATGAAGGCCTCCTGCGCCACGTCCTGCACCTCCGCGTGGTCGTGCACGTAGCGACTGATCAGGCCGATGATCTTGTGCTGGTACTTCTTCACCAGCAGGTCGAAGGCGCGACTATCCCCTTTCTGGGCGCGCTCGACGAGCTGCTGATCGGTTTCCCGGTTGCCCATTCAGGCCCTCCCTGAACGGAAAGGCGTGGATGACGACCCGAGCTCGGGTCGCGAAAGCCGTGATGTCGCTAGCATAGTGTCAACCTGGGGCATGTCGCCGCTGAAGGAATCAGGGTCGTGAGTCTCGAAGGGTACAAGTGTTCCTGTTTCTTGAACGTGCATCAAGCCGATCGACTCGCCCGACGCTCGCCGCGCCCTTCGCGACCGACCCGACGGGCCGCGGGGCGATTGAATTTGACCGCCCCAGGCGCGATAGTAGGTGCCAAATAATTTCGCCATCAGCGCCGACACGACACAGGAAGCACCATGTCCGAACAGCAGGTCAACAACCTCAACGTTCTCGCCCAGGACGTTCTGATCACCCCCGAGGCCCTCAAGCAGGAGATCCCCCTCACCGAGGCCGCGGAGCGCACGGTGATCGAGGGCCGCGAGACCATCCAGGCCATCCTCGACGGCCGCGACCCCCGCCTGCTGATGGTGGTGGGCCCGTGCTCCATCCACGACGTCGACGCCGCCCTGGACTACGCGCGACGGCTGCGTCGCCTGGCCGACGAGGTCAAGGATAGCCTCTACATCGTGATGCGCGTCTACTTCGAGAAGCCGCGCACCACGGTGGGCTGGAAGGGCCTGATCAACGACCCGCACCTCAACGGCTCCTTCGAGATCGAGGAGGGGCTGCATATCGCCCGCAAGCTGCTGGTGGAGCTGGCCGAGATGGGCCTGCCGCTGGCCACCGAGGCGCTGGATCCGATCTCGCCCCAGTACCTGCAGGACTGCATCAGCTGGTCGGCCATCGGCGCGCGCACCACCGAATCCCAGACCCACCGCGAGATGTCCTCCGGCCTCTCCTGCCCGGTGGGCTTCAAGAACGGCACCGACGGCAGCCTCGACGTCGCCGTCAACGCCCTGCAGTCGGTGGCCCACCCGCACAACTTCCTGGGCATCGACCAGGCCGGCCGGGTGGCGATCATCCGCACCCGCGGCAACGCTTACGGCCACGTGGTGCTGCGCGGCGGCAACGGCAAGCCCAACTACGACAGCGTCAGCGTGGCGCTGGCCGAGCAGGAGCTGAACCAGGCCAACCTGAAGCCCAACATCATGATCGACTGCTCCCACGCCAACTCCAACAAGGACGCGGCGCTGCAGCCGCTGGTGCTGGAGAACGTCACCAACCAGATCCTCGAGGGCAACCACTCGATCATCGGGCTGATGGTGGAATCCAACCTCGGCTGGGGCAACCAGAAGATGACCGAGGATCCCGCCGAGCTGAAGTACGGGGTGTCAATCACCGACGCCTGCATCGACTGGGAGACCACCGTCGAGGCCTTCAAGCACATGGACGAGAAGCTCGCCCCGGTGCTGGCCAAGCGCCGCCAGGCGGCCTGAGCGCCCTGCCCCGCGCTATCGCCATCATGAGTGCCTAGCGCGATCACGAAACAGACGGGCCCGCCATTCGGCGGGCCCGTTGCGTTCATGACCCTGTCGCGCGGCGCGGCCAAGGCCTATGACGCCGCATGAGCCCGGATCAGCTCAGCCGCCCAGGGCAGCGCCTCGGGATAGGCCGCGGCGTCCAGCACGAACTCCTGACCCCGGGCCACGGCCTTGAGCTCGGCATACCCCGCCTGCCGTCGCCAGCGGCCGCGGTCTGCGTGATAGGAGAGCGGTGGCCGCCCCTCCCCCGGATACCACCAGGACGGCAGCCGCCAATCGGAGACCTTCACGGCAGCGGGCGCGGTGAGCCCGAGGGCCGTCGCGTCCCGGGAGAAGATGCCGGCGCCCGGCAGGGTCTCGCCGAGGCCGTCGAGGGCCAGATGACGACGGGCGACATAGAGGACGTTGTTGGCCGCTTGGCGCTGGCAGTGCGGGTGGCCGCGCGCCCACACCAGCTCCGCCGGCAGCGGGCCATCCAGGGGCAGCACGCGCTCCACCTGCATCCAGCCCCAGAGCACGTGGCGGGGGCGCTCCTCCGGCACGAAGGCCCAACCGTTCTCGGTCGGCGCGACCTGCCGGAAGAGCCCGAAGAACAGGAACAGGTCCCCCGGCCCGACCCCCTGGTTGCGCAGGTGGCCCTGCGCCTGGCCCATCTGGCCGAACAACGGCCGCCAGCCCGGCGGGCGCGGCAGGCTCTGGGCCAGCAGGTCGGGATCGAGATGCACCCGATCGCGGCCGGTGAGCCGGCCCCGGGTCAGATCACCGACCAGCGGTCCCAGCGGCTCGCCGTCCTGGGCAAGCTCGCCGTAGGTGGTGAGGGAGTGGTCGTCGGGAATGGGCAGCACGATCAGCCGGCCGTCGGGCAGGATCGGGCTCGGCACGCCGCCGGCGGCGCTGTCGAACCCCTTGCGGCTGAGGATCAGCCTCATCCCGCGCTCTGGGTCACGCCGTCGATCTCGCGCACGAAGGGCGGCAGGGCGTCGAGCAGCGCACGGCCATAGCGACGGGTCAGCACCCGGCGATCGAGCAGCGTGATGCGACCCTGGTCGGCCTCCTTGCGGATCAGCCGGCCGCATGCCTGCACCAGCTTGATCGAGGCGTCGGGCACGCTGATGCGCATGAAGGGATTGCCGCCCCGGCTCTCGATCCACTCGGCCAGGGTCGCGCCCACCGGGTCGTCCGGCACCGAGAAGGGTAGCCGGGTGATCACCACGTGAGTCAGGTAGTCGCCGGGCAGGTCGATGCCCTCGGCGAAGCTCGCCAGGCCGAAGATGATGCTGCCCTCCCCCGCATCCACCCGCGCGCGATGCCGAGTGATCAGCTCGCGCTTGGGCAGCCGGTCCTGGGCCAGCACGCGCTCACGCCGCTCCCTGGAGAGGGCCTTCTCCACGCCGCGCAGCTGCGCCCGCGAGGAGAAGAGCATCAGCACCGCCTCCTGCTCGCCGAGGGCCTCGACGAAGTCGACGATGGCCCGCTCGTGGCCCTCGCGGTCGGCGGGGTCGACCGCCTCCCGGGGCACGCTGAGCACCGCCCGGGAGTAGTCGAAGGGGCTCGGCAGACGCTGGTAGCGATAGCGATTGGCGAGCCCCGCGCGCTCCTGGAGCCGCTCGAAGCGGCCCAGCGCGGTGAGGGTCGCCGAGGTGATCACAGCGCCAAAGGTACTGCCCCACAGGTTGCGCGCCAGGGTGTGCGCCGCGGAGACCGGGCTCGCCGAGAAGTTCAGCTCCGGCTCGCCGTTGAACCGCTCCAGGGTCAGCCAGCGCGCCCGGGGCGGTTCGCCATCGGGATCGAGTTCGGCGAAGGCCAGCCACAGGGCATGAGCCTCCAGGGCGCGACCGTGCAGCAGCGCCACCAGCGGCAGCCAGGCCTCGGCCTGTTCCCGGGGCAGGCCGGTGTGCTTCTCCGGGTCGAGGCTCTCGCGCAGGATGTCCGCCATGGACTCCAGGGTCCGCGCGAGCTCGGCGAACAGCGTCACCAGGCCGTCGGCGTGCTCGCGCAGCGCGTCCGGCACGCGGCCCATCTCGAAGCGATGGTGGCGGCTCTCCTCGCCTTCGCCCAGCCCCTGGGGCCGGCCGGCGAGCTGGTGACCCAGCGCGAAGGCCTCGCCGAGGCGCGGCTCCAGCACGTTGATCGCCTCGGGCAGCCCGGCCAGCAGGCGGGCCAGTGTCGGCTGCACGGCCAGCGCCTGGTTGAGCTCGGTGAGCGAGCTCTTCAGGGTGCGCAGCCAGCGCAGCGCCCCGCCGACGGCGACGCGATGGGTGAAGTGCTGCAGCGCCTTGTCGGGCAGGTGATGCCCCTCGTCGAAGACGTGGATGCAGTCGCCCGGATCGGGCAGCACCACGCCGCCGCCCAGTGCCAGGTCGGCCAGCACCAGGTCGTGGTTGGCGACGATGATGTCGGCGCTGTCCAGATGACGTCGGGAGCGGAAGAAGGCGCAGGAGGCGAAGTGGCCGCAGCGGCGATTGGTGCACTGGCGGTGATCCACGGTCAGGCGGCGCCAGTGGCCGTCGTCGATGGCCTCGGGCCAGCTGTCGCGATCGCCCTCCCAGCGCCCGTTGCCGTAGGCGTCACCGAGCTCCTTGACCAGCGCCTGGAAGTCGTCGCCGCCGCTGGCCAGCGACTGCTCGAAGAGCGACAGCGTCGGGTTCTCCTCGCCGCCGTCCAGCGCCTGGTCGAGGCGCGCCACGCAGACGTAGCGGCCGCGCCCCTTGGCCAAGGCGTAGTCGAAGGAGAGACCGCTGTGGGTCTTCAGCGACGGCAGGTCCTGATGGAGCACCTGCTCCTGCAAGGCCACGGTGGCGGTGGCGATCACCAGGCGCTTGCCGCGAGCCTTGGCCACCGGCAGCGCGGCCAGCAGGTAGGCCAGCGTCTTGCCGGTGCCGGTGCCGGCCTCGAGCACGCAGACGTGCTCGTCGCTGATGCGTCGGCCGGCGTCGTCCGCCTCGATGCTCGCCAGGGTGCGGGCGATCTCGGCGATCATCAGCCGCTGCCCGTAGCGCGGGGTGAGCCCGAGGCCCTCGAGCACGCGCCGATAGGCCTCCTGGATCTCGCCCTTCAGGGCCTCGTCAAGCATGGGGCGTCAGAGCAGCCCTTCCGGCGGGTGTTCGCACGGCAGCTTGTCGTTGATGTAGCGCTCGATCTCCGGCAGGGAGAAGGCGTCTTCCTCGCCGACGAAGCTGATCGACACGCCCTTGGCGCCGGCACGGCCTGTGCGGCCGATACGGTGGACGTAGTCCTCCGGATCTTCCGGCAGGGTGTAGTTGATCACGTGGCTGACATCCTCGATGTGGATGCCGCGACCCGCCACGTCGGTGGCCACCAGCACCTGGATCTGGCCTTCGCGGAACTTCTCGAGGGTCTCGATGCGCTGGTTCTGGGGCACGTCGCCGGAGAGCATGGCGGCGTTGATGCCGGCCTTCTCGAGCAGGTCGTCGAGCTTGCGCACCAGATCCCGGCGGTTGCCGAAGACCATCACGCGCTCGAAGCTCTCCTGCTTGAGCAGGTTGACCAGCAGGCGCTGCTTGTCCTCGTCGCCGACCAGGTAGACGCGCTGATCGATGTCGGCGGCGTTGTCGACGGTGACCGCGATCTCCACGTGGGCCGGCTTATGGGTCCACTGACTGGCCAGGTTGAGAATGTCCTGGCTGAAGGTCGCCGAGAACAGGAAGGTCTGGCGCTGCTCGGTGTTCGGCGTGTGGCGGATGATGCGCTTGACGTCGGGAATGAAGCCCATCGACAGCATCCGATCGGCCTCATCGAGCACCAGCACTTCCACCTGGGTCAGGTCGACGTCGCGCTTCTCGTGGAAGTCCAGCAGCCGGCCCGGGGTGGCGACGAGGATATCGAGCTTGTCGCCCAGCGCCTCGCGCTGCTTCTGGTAGTCCATGCCGCCGACGACGCTGGCCACCTTGAGGTCGGTGAAGCGGGCGAGCGCCTTGGCGTCCTTCTCGATCTGCAGCGCCAGCTCACGGGTCGGGGCCACGATCAGTGCCCGCGGCGCCCCCGGTTTCTGGGCGTTGGGCGCCTCCTCCTCGAGGAAGTAGGCCAGGATCGAGATCAGGAAGGCCGCGGTCTTGCCGGTGCCGGTCTGGGCCTTGCCCACCACGTCGCCGCCCAGCAGGGTCTGCGCCAGGGCCTCGGCCTGGATCGGCGTGCAGTATTCGAACCCCAGGGCGTGGATCGCCCGCATCAGCGGCAGCGGCAGATCGAAGTCATGGAAGCGCCACTTGCCCGCCACGGCGGGGACCTGGAACTGGCGCAGATCCCAGTTCGACTGACGACGCCGCGGCTTGCGCCGACGACGCTTGGGCTTGCGGTTCTGGGCCGGTGCTGTGGTCTGTTCCGACTCGCTCATAGGCTGTGCTGTCTTGTCCGTATGGGTGGATGGGGTGCGTGACGCAAACGGCCATTGTAACAGCCTCCGGCGACGAGGGCGCCCCCGGACGCCTGCCGGCGGTTGATTGCTGTCAGCAGGCGGGCCTCGACTGCTAGAATAGCGCCCTTACATGCAGGAGTTGCACCATGACACGCCAAAAGAAGACCCGGTCGCTGGCCGATAAGGTGAAGATCCGCACCGGCAAGCGCAAGGATTTCAAGAAGTGGCGCCACGAGAACCCCGATCAGGTGGCCTCGTCGACCCGCTTTACCCAGAAGAAGCGCCAGCAGCGCAAGCTGCAGGCGGCCCGCAAGCAGGCTCGCCAGGAAGCGGGGCCGTCCATCGAGATCCACCCCGACACGACCGAGCACAAGGACGACTGATCGATGCGCCTGGTGTCATTCAACATCAACGGCATTCGTGCCCGACTGCACCAGCTGGAGGCGCTGATCGAGGCGCATCGCCCGGCGGTGATCGGCCTGCAGGAGACCAAGGTCCAGGACAGCGAGTTCCCCGTGGCCGCCGTGGAGGCCATGGGCTATCGCGTCGCGTTCCACGGCCAGAAGGGCCACTACGGCGTGGCCCTGATGATCGACACGGCCCAGTGCGGCGAGCCCGAGGCGATCTACAAGGGCTTCCCCGACGACGGGGACGACGCCCAGCGCCGCATGATCGGCGCGCGACTGGCGCCGGGCGGCGGCACGCCGATCACGGTCTGGAACGGCTACTTCCCCCAGGGCGAGAACGTCGAGCACCCGGTGAAGTTTCCCCACAAGCGCGAGTTCTATGCCCAGCTCCAGCGCCTGCTGGAGACCCATCATCGCGCCGATGAGCACCTGGCGGTGATGGGTGACTTCAATATCTCCCCCGAGGACATCGACATCGGCATCGGCGAGGCCAACCGCAAGCGCTGGCTGCGCGAGGGCAAGACCAGCTTCCAGCCCGTGGAGCGCGAGTGGCTCGCCGGCATCAAGGCCTGGGGCCTGACCGACAGCTATCGCCTACGCTACCCGGAGGTCGACGACCGCTTCAGCTGGTTCGACTATCGCTCCCGCGCCTTCGAGCGCGATCCCCGGCGCGGGCTGCGCATCGACCATATCCTGGTCACGCCCCCGCTCGCCGAGCGCGTCGCGGACGCCGGCATCGACTATGAACTGCGCGCCATGGAGAAGCCCTCGGATCACGCCCCGGTCTGGACCGACCTCTCGACCTGATCGGCGAGCGCCGCGGCGCCCTCCTCCTCTGGGTCGGGAAGCGAGGCGAGCCAGGCCTCGGCCTCCTCGGCCCCCAGCGTGCGGGCCCGCCTCAGGGCCCGCCGGGCCAGCGCCTCGTGTCCCCAGCCGTGGGCCAGCTGGCCCAGCCGCAGCCAGTCGGCCGCCTTCTCGCTTTCCCGGGCGACCGCCTCCCAGGCCGAGAGCGCCAGGTCGTGGTCGCGAGCCGCCTCCCAGGCCGCGGCCAGCAAGCGCCGATGGCGCACCTCGCCCGCCAATACGCCATCTTCTAGCCCTTTCGTAAGATGCTCGGCCGCCCGCGCCGGGGTGCCCCCGGCGAGGTGCAGCCGGGCCAGGCGGCGCAGGTCCTCTGCGCCTGACAGCGCGCCCCGCCGCCAGCCGGCCTCCCAGAGCGCCGCGGCGAGCCCCGGATCCCCCAGTTGCTGCGCCAGGGCTGCGGCGCGGCGCCACGCGGCCGGGCTGGCCTCGCGATCCAGCCCCTCGCGCAGCAGCGCCAGGGCCTCGCCGTCGCGGCCCGCCCGGCGATAGACCGAGAGCGCCAGCGCCCGACGCGCCTCCTCCCGGGGCCGCGCCTCCAGCGCGTCGAGCCGCGCGGCGGCCGCCTCCCAGCGCTCGAGCTCGGCCAGCCAGCCGATCAACCGCCAGTGCTCCTCGACGGGCGGCGCCTCGGCCGCCTCCAGCCAGCGGCCGAAGCGCGCCGCGGCCGCGGCCGTTTCCCCTGCGGCGCGGTGCTGGAACGCCGCCTCCCTGAGCCGCGCCCGACGCCAGGCCGCCGGCGCCACCTCGCTTCCCGCCGCGGCGGAAAGCCACGCGGCGGCTCGGCCGTGCTCGCCCCGACGCGCCGCGGCGCCGGCCGCCAGCTGCAGATAGAGGGCCCGCGCCCAGCGATCGGCGGCGTTGCCCGCCGCCAGGCGCTCGGCCTGTTGGCGCGCGCGCTCGCTCACCTCGGCCGGCGCCTGCGCGAGCCGCGCCTCGAGGCCCTCGAGGTCGCGGATGAAGCTCCCGGGCAGGGCCGGCTGGGCCTGCACCGGGGCCGCGGCCAGCAGCAGCCCGGCGGCGAGGCCAGCCAGCAGGCGTCGCGGGAGGGGACGGCATCGAATCAACGCATGCGACATGGGCTCACCTCAGCTGAAACTCGAGTCGCTGGCGGGCACGCCGCAGGCGGCCGTCGGCCTCGAAGCGCCAGTCCGCCACGGCCCGCGTGGCCGCCTCGTCGAAGACCCGCCGCGGCCGGGCCTCGACCACCCGGACCGAGCCGGACTTGACCCGGCCGTCGGGGCGAATCAGGAACTCCACCACCACGTGCCCCTCGAGGCCGCGGCGCTGGGCGCGCCGCGGGTAGCTCGGCGGCACGCGCCGGGTGGGCGTCGCCTGCCCCACATCCTGGACCGTCTGGCGGGCCTGGCCGTCGGCGCCCGGCGCGCCCTGCCCCGAGGCGGCGGGCTGCGTCGCCGCGGCCTCGAGGGCCGTCGCCGACGGGCTCGCCGGCTCGGGCGACGGGGTTGGCTCGGGCTCGGGCGTCGGTGTCGCCTCGATCAGCTCGGGCAGCGCGGTGTCGAGCTCGGCGACCTCCTCGGGCCGCACCGGCGGCGGATCAACCGGTGGCTCGGGCAGCGACAGCGTGCTGTCAGGCAGCGGTGCCGGCGGCGGCGGGCTGGGCGGCACCGGCCGAGGCGCGGAGGGCGCGCTGGGGGCGGGCGCCGGCGCCGCGGCAGGCTCCGCCACCGGCTCCGTGGCGGCGGCCAGGCGCATCGTCATGGCCGTCTCGCGCACCTCGACCTCCGCCTCGGGCGGCGCCACCAGCAGCGCCAGCCCCCAGAACAGCAGCAGCGCCAGCGAGGCGCCGGCGAGTCCCGCCAGGGGCCAGCGAATCACGCCCCCTCCCGGGCGGCGGCCACCGCGATCTGCTCGACGCCCGCCTCGCGAAGGCGATCCATCACCTCGACCAGCAGGCCGGTGGTGGAGGCGCGATCGGCCTGGATCACCACGCCGCCCTGCTCGCTGACCAGCGGCGCCACGGCCTCGCCGACGCGATGCGCGTCCACCGGCGCGCCGTCGACCCACACCGCACCCTCGGCGGTCAGGGCCACCATCACCTGGGCCTCGGGCCGCGGCGTCGCGTCACTGGACTGGGGACGCTCGATCTCCACCCCGCTCTCCTTGACGAAGCTGGTGGTGACGATGAAGAAGATCAGCATGATGAAGACCACGTCCAGCATGGGGGTCAGGTTGACCTCGCTGGTCTCGCCGCTGTCGGCACTCAGGCGACGCCTACGCATCGGGCTCCTCCACGGCGCGGGCCATGCGGTCGTGCAGCCGCTGATCCTCGCGCCGGATGATGTGTTCGAGACGGGTGGTGAAGAGCAGGCCGGCCACCGCCACCGCCATGCCGGCCAGTGTCGGCAGCGTGGCCCGGGCGACGCCGTCGGCCATGGCCCGGGCCTGGCTGGTCTCGCTGGCGGCGAGCCCCTCGAAGACGGTGATCATGCCGGTGACCGTGCCCAGCAGGCCGAGCAGCGGGCAGAGCGCGACCAGCAGCCTGAGCCAGGGCAAGGGGCGGCGCAGCCGGGCGATCAGTTCCTGGGTCCAGACCTCGCGCAGGGTCAGCGCGCTCCAGCTGGCATGCTCGTCGCGGTCCACCCAGCGCGCCACCAGGGCCTGGCGCTCGCGCCGCCAGACGAAGCGGAAGTAGCACCAGCGCTCCAGCGCCAGCGAGAAGAGCAGCATCGCCACCGCGCCGATGGCCACCAGCACCGGCCCGCCGGCCTGGCCCAGCCAGGCGAGCGGCGCGGTGGCGCCCGTCATCACCTCAGGCCAGGGAAGCGGCATGACGCGACTCGCGACGCGGGGCGGAGGCCGGCAGGGCCTCGAGGTGCTCGGCCAGCGCCGCACTGGCCCGCCCCTCGATCACCCCGGAGAGCCAGCGGCTGCGGCTGGACAGCGCGGTGTGGGCGAGCATCAGCGGCACCGCGGTGATCAGGCCCAGCACCGTGGTGACCAGCGCCTGGCTGATGCCGCCGGCCATCAGCTGCGGGTCACCGGTGCCGAACACCGTGATCGACTGGAAGGTGCCGATCATGCCGGTCACGGTGCCGAGCAGACCCAGCAGCGGCGCCACCGCCGCCAGCAGCTTGACCAGCGCCTGGCCGCGCTCGAGCCGCGGCAGCTCGGCGAGCAGCGCCTCGTCGAGGCGCGCCTCCAGCGCCTCGGGCACCAGCCCCTGGCGCAGCGTCTGCACCTTGGCCAGCACCCGGCCCAGGGGATTGTCGTCGCGCAGGCTCGCGTCGTCCCGCAGCTGGCGACGCAGCCGCGCGCTCACGACCATCAGGTAGCCGTACTGGCCCAGCGCGATCAGCAGTCCCAGCCCGCCCAGGGCCACCACCACGTAGCCCACGGCGCCGCCCTGGTGGAAGCGCGCCAGCAGGTCGGGGCGCTGGGCCAGCGCCTCGAGCAGCTCGCCGCCGGTCGGATCGAGGGTGACCCGGTCGCTCTCCCCGGCCGCGAAGGCCGCCAGGGTCTCGCCGGCATCATCGGGGGTCGCGGCCAGCGCCGCCGGCGGCAGGTCCGGCGAGTCGCGCCGCAGCCAGCGCCCGTCGCCGATCATGGCGAGATCCCCCAACCGCAGCACCTCCCGGGGCTCGACGCGACCGTCGACCGAGGCCACCGGCAGGGTCAGCCGCTCGAGGCGCCCCGTCTCCCGGGTGAAGGCCATCAGCGCATCGGCCAGCGCCTCGATCCGCGCGAGCTCGGGCAGCGCATCCGCGTCGCCGCGCGCGGGCAGCTCGGGCCCGTCGAGGGTGAGCCAGCTCTGGCCGAGGGCGTCGCGCAGCTCGCCGACATGACGCTCCAGCACCGGCTTGACGGCGGACAGGTCGCCGCCCTGCTCCTGGCGCCGAGCTTCCAGCGCCTCGCGGCGCGCCTGCTGCTCGTCGCGTTGCGCCTCGAGGGCCTGGCGGCGCTCGGCCGCCGCGTCGCGGCGGTCGCGGGCCGCCTCGACGGCGCGGCGCAGGGCGTCGCGATCGTCGACCAGCGCGGCCAGCCGCGCCCGGTCCCGCGCGAGCTCGGCCTGGCGCGTCTCGGCGAAGGAGGCCGGGCCGTCCTGCCGAAGCTGAGAGTCAGACTGCGGAGCGGGCTGAGGGTCGGCCTGGGCCTGGAGCGCCGCCGCCGGCAGCACCAGGGCGCCGCACAGCAGCAGGCGGCGGGCATAGCGTGACAGCATCATGAGGCCTCTCCCCCGCGCTCGTGGGTCGTCTCGTCTCGGGAGATCGGCTGGGAGACCGGCAGCGTCAGCAGCTCCGGGGCGCGCTGCTCGCGGGCGATGCGCAGGCCGTTCTCGAGACTCCGGCGCGCCGCCTTGTCGAGGGGCTTCCAGGCCCGGTCGTCGGCCTTCCAGACACCGCCCTCGCGGCCGTCCGGCGTCAGGTAGTAGAAGCCGACCCGGCCCAGCCGCAGGAAGTCCACCTCCCGCTGACCGTCCAGCAGGCCGCGCCAGGCGTCCAGCTCGCGGCCGTAGGCGAGCTCGCCGCGCCAGGCGGCGAGCACGCGATCCAGGCGCTCGGCGGGCGACAGCGCCGGATCGGAGAGTGCGCGCTCCAGGCTCGCGACCCGGGCGCGGCGCTCGTCCCGAAGGAACGGCAGGTCGGCCTCGATCCAGCCGTCGAGGCGCTCGACCATCCCCCGCAGCAGGGGCGGCAGCCCCTCGCGGGTCGTCGGGGCGCCCTCCAGGGCGCGTTCGCGACGCGCCAGCGTCTCCTCCTGGCGCTCCACCACGCGCTCGAGCTCGGCGTTGTAGGCCTCGACCCGCTGCGCCTCGGCCCGGGCCTTTCGCAGCCCGCCGATCAGGCGGCGCGTCTCGTCGTCGGCGGCGTCGATGCGCGCCTGCAGCTCGGCCTGGCGGCGCTGCGCCTCGGCCGACCGATCGACCAGCGAGTCCTGGGCCTGCCCTTGAGCCTGGGTCAGGCCGGCACCGCACAGGCCGACGACCGCGACGAGCGCGGCGGGGAAGCGAAACATCCTCACGATGGCTCTCCGGTAAAGGTCTCGAACGGGCCGAGACAGTGACACAAATGGGAATGCTTATCAATGCATTCCATTCCGAGGCGCGTCCGGAAAAAATCTCCCCCGCCGGTTCAGAACCGCCGGGCGAATCCGTCGTGATCAGGACAAGGCAATAATCGATAATGATTATCAATAAAATTCCTGACCCCACTGGAGCGACCATGATACAGCCGGACGGCGCCTGCGGGCGGCCCAGCCGCCTCGACCCTCCCCTCTTGAATGCCCGGCATGCCGAGGCCTACTGGCAGCAAGCGACGCGCTGCCTCGATCTGGTACGGCGCAAGGTGGCCGACGTGGACCGTCCCTTCAGCGGGGCGCGACCCGAGGAGCTCGCGGGGCTGTTCGAGGCCATCGACCTCGACACGCCCCTGGGCGAGCTGCGCCCGGCCCTGGAGGAGCTGGAGCGGGTCTACCTGGACGACGCCGTCTACTTCCACCATCCCCGCTACGTGGCGCACCTCAACTGTCCCGTCGTGCTGCCCGGCGTGCTGGCCGAGACGCTCCTCTCGCCGATCAACTCCTCGCTGGACACCTTCGACCAGAGCGCCGGCGGCACCCTCATCGAGCAGTCGCTGATCGACTGGACGGCACGGCGCCTCGGCCTGGGCGAAGACGCCGATGGCGTCTTCACCAGCGGCGGCACCCAGTCGAACCTGATGGCGCTGATGATCGCCCGGGACCACCACGGCGCCAGCCTAGCCGATCACGGCGGCAACAAGCACGAGGGTCTGCCCGCGAGCCATCGCCGGCTGCGCATCCTCGCCTCCGAGGTCAGCCACTTCAGCCTGCAGAAGTCGGCGGCGATCCTCGGGCTCGGCTACCGGGCGGTGATGCCGGTGGCCTGCGACGACCGCTACCGGATGGACCCCGCGGCGCTGAAGGCGCGCCTGGAGGAGTGCCTGGCGACGGGCCTGATCCCCATCGCCGTGGTGGCCACCGCCGGCACCACCGACTTCGGCAGCATCGATCCCCTCGAGGAGATCGCCGCGCTGTGCCGGGCGCACGGCATCTGGCTGCACGTGGACGCCGCCTACGGCGGGGGCCTGCTTTGCTCGCGGCGCTTCCGCCACCGCCTGGCCGGCATCGAACACACCGACTCGGTCACCATCGACTACCACAAGACCTTCTTCCAGCCGGTGAGCTGCAGCGCCTTCCTGGTGCGCCGGCGCCGCGACCTGCGCCACGTCACCCACCACGCTGACTACCTGAACCCGCTCTGCCAGGCCGAGGCCGGCACCCCGGACCAGGTCAACAAGAGCCTGCAGACCACCCGGCGCTTCGACGCCCTCAAGCTGTGGCTGACCCTGCGCATCCTGGGCGCCGACGCCCTGGGCGAGATGTTCGAGCGGGTCATCGACCTGGCCGGCGAGGCCCACGCCGAGCTCTCCCGCCATCCGGCGTTCGAGGTGCTGCTCGAGCCGCCCATGAGCACCCTGGTGTTCCGCTACCGCCCGGCGGGCCTCGACGAGGCCGCGCTCGACGACCTCAACGCCCAGGTGCGCGCCGCGCTCTCCCGCCACGGCGAGGCGGTGATCGCCGCCACCCGGGTCGACGGCAAGCGCTACCTCAAGTTCACCCTGCTCAACCCGGAGACCCGGCTCGCGGATCTCACCGCCATCCTCGAGCGCATCGTCCACCACGGCCGCGCCTGGTGCCACTCCCGGACCCCGGCCCGCGCCGCCGCGTCCTGATCTTCAGCGAGACACGACCATGACACACTCCCTTCAAGACGTTCGCGTCCACGACTTCATCGCCATCGGCCTCGGCCCCTTCAACCTGGGCCTGGCCTGCCTGACCGACCCCCTCGAGGAGCTCGACGGCCTCTTCCTCGAGCGTCGCGACGGCTTCGACTGGCACCCCGGCCTGCTGCTGGAGCAGGCCACCCTGCAGACCCCCTTCCTGTCGGACCTGGTCACCATGGCCGACCCCACCAGCCGCTTCAGCGTGCTCAACTACCTGAAGCAGCAGGGCCGGCTCTACAACTTCTACATCCGCGAGAACATCTTCCTGCTGCGCAACGAGTACAACCGCTACTGCCAGTGGGCCGTCGACCAGCTCGACACGATCCGGTTCGCCACCGAGGTGACCCGGGTCGACTTCGACGACGCGGCGGGGATCTATCGGGTGAGCTGCCGCGACACCGCAAGCGGCGAGGCCCGGGTCCACCTGGCCCGCCACCTGGTGCTCGGCACCGGCACCACGCCCTACCTGCCGGAGGGCTGTCGCGACCTGGACCCGCGACCGCTGCACGCCAGCGAGTACCTCGAGCACAAGGCCGAGCTGCAGCGCCAGGAGGCGATCACCCTGGTCGGCAGCGGCCAGAGCGCCGCCGAGATCTACCATGACCTGCTCGCCGACATCGACCGCTTCGGCTACCGGCTCGACTGGATCACCCGCTCGCCGCGCTTCTTCCCGCTGGAGTACGGCAAGCTGACCCTGGAGATGACCTCGCCGGACTACATCGACTACTTCCACGCGTTGCCCGAGGCCACCCGCGACACCCTGATGCAGCAGCAGAAGAGCCTCTACAAGGGCATCAACCTGGAGCTCATCGACGCCATCTACGACCTGCGCTACGCCAAGGCGCTCGGCGGCGAGGTGCGCTCCGAGCTGCTCACCAACGCGAGCCTCGAGACCTGCCGCTTCGACGCCGCGCGCGGCGAGTACGAGCTGACCCTGTGGCACAAGGAACAGCAGCGCCACTTCCGCCACCGCACCCCGGCGCTGCTCATGGCCACCGGCTACCGCTACCAGATGCCGGACTTCCTGGCGCCCATCGCCTCGCGGATCGCCTTCGACGGGGCCGGACGCTACGCGGTAGGCCGCTTCTACGACATCGACGGCGGGCGCGGCGAGCTCTTCGTGCAGAACGCCGAGCTGCACACCCACAGCCTGGTGGCGCCGGACCTCGGCATGGGCCCCTACCGCAACGCCTGCATCATCCGCGCCCTGACCGGCCGGGAGATCTACCCCATCGAGGAGCGCATCGCCTACCAGCGCTTCGGCGCCCCCGGCGAGGCCGTCTTCGAACCGATGGACGCGCAGCCCGCATGAGCCCGACCCCCTGGCTGGTGGCCGTGACCGCCGTGGCGGTGATCAGCGACGCCATGCTGCTGCCCTTCTACCCGCAGTTCTTCGCCGCGCGCTTCGGCGTGGAGGCTCCCTCTCACGTCGGCGCCTACCTGGCCATGAGCTGCCTGGTGGTGATGCTGGCGCTGCCCGCCTGGGCGCGCCTGGCGCGCCGGATCGGCACCCTGCGCCTGCTGATCGGCACCCAGGTCGTGGCCGGGGGGCTGAGCCTCGCCTGCGCGGTGGTCACCTCGCTGCCGGGGTTCTGGGGGCTGTCGCTGGCCATGCTGGTCGCCAAGGCCAGCTACCTGCTGGTCTATCCCTACCTGATGCACTTCGCCCCCCGGGATCGCCACGCCACCCTGATCGGCACCCTCTCGGTGGTGGTGCATGCCGGCGGCATCCTCGGCGCCGTGATCGGCGGCCTGGTGCTGGAGCACTGGCAGGCGGCCCAGGTGTTCCGGGTGATGGCGGTCAGCGACGCGCTGCAGGTGGCGGTCTGCCTGCTGCTCCTGCGCCGCGGCCAGGCGCCTCACTCTCCCCCCCATGCGGCCCCTGCCACCCCGCCGGCCCCGGGCACCAGCGGCGCCATCCTGCGCCTGGGCCTGGTGATGCTGCTGTTCTACCTCAGCGCCTACCTGGCCCGGCCCTTCTTCGCCCAGTACTGGGCACTGGCCTCGGGCCTGTCCGGCGAGCTGCTGGCCGGCGCGGTCTTCGCCATTCCCGGCGGCGTGGCCGTGGCGCTGCTGGCCCTCGACCTGTTGGGCCGCCGCCCGGGTGGCGAGGCCATCGCGGCGCCGCTGGCCATCGGCCTCACCGGCCTGCTGCTGCAGGCGAGCGGCGAGATCGCCGCCCTCCTGGCCGGCCGACTGCTGTTCGGCTGGGCACTGTTCCGCGTCACCGTGCGCCTGGAGCTGCGCCTCTTCCGGCTCAGCACCCCCGACCGCTACGCCAGCGACTTCAGCAAGATCCACCTCTTCCAGGGGCTCGGCGTGCTGATCGCCTCCTGGGGCGCCGGCCGCCTGGTCGACGCCCAGGGCCCGACCAGCCCCTTCCTCGTCGCCGCGCTGGGCTTCGCCCTCTGCGCTCTGGCCCATCGCCTGCTGCTCACCACAGCCGAGGCGACCCCGGCGCGGCCCATCGATCCCGTTTCTGCAAGGACCCGACCATGACCCTCTTCCAACCGACCCCGACCACCCGCGCCTGCTTCTCGCGTCATGCCCAGGGGCTGGGCACCTTCAGCCTGCGCCCGCTGCACCTGCCCGAGGACCTGGCGCTGATCCACGCCTGGGTCAGCGCCCCCCGGGCCCGCTTCTGGGGCATGCAGGGCCACTCGCCGCAGCGCGTCCTGGCCTTCTACCGCGACCTCGCGGAGTGCGAACATGCCCAGGGCTACCTAGGGCTCGTCGACGGCGAGCCGGCCTTCCTGGTGGAGTGCTACGACCCGCGTCACGACCCCATCGGCGCGCACTATGACGTCGCCGAGGGCGATCGCGGCATACACTTCCTGGTGGCTCCGACCGACACGCCCCGTTCCGGCTTCAGCGTCCAGGTGATCACCACCATCCTGGCCTTCCTGTTCGAGGATCCCGCCACCCGGCGGATCGTCGTCGAACCCGACCTCACCAACCGCAAGATCCATCCGCTCAACCGCCGGGTCGGCTTCGTCTACGACCGCGAGGTCGCGCTCGAGGACAAGACCGCCCACCTGGCATTCTGCGACCGGGCGAGCTTCGCCGCCGCGGTGAGCGCCGACAACCCGCGCCTGGACCCGACCCTCGTCGCCGACCCGGCCCGCGCCGCCGCCCACCTGACGCCCGAGCACTGGGCCCGGGCCAACCGCTGGCTGATCCGCAAGGCCATCGCCGAGTTCAGCCACGAGCGCCTGCTGGCCCCCGAGCGCCTGGAAGGTGACGAAGGCGCCGGCACGTATCGGCTGACCGCCCCCGAGGGCGGCATCGCGTACCGCTTCCGCGCCCGTCGCCTGGCCCTGGATCACTGGGCCATCGACCTCGCTTCCCTGGAGAAGCGCATCGACGGCGCCCCGGCCGAGCTCGACGCCCAGCGCTTCATCCTCGAGTTTCGCGACCCGCTGGGCATCGGCGAGACGATGCTGCCGGTCTACCTGGAGGAGGTCGCCAGCACCCTGTTCGGCGGCGCCTACAAGCTCGCCGGCACTCGCCCCAACGCCGACGGCCTGGTCGACACAGACTTCCAGACCCTGGAGGCCGCCATGACCGAGGGCCATCCGGTGTTCGTGGCCAACAACGGCCGCCTGGGCTTCGATGCGGTGGACTACCACGCCTATGCGCCGGAGGCCGCCGCCCCCATCACCCTGGTGTGGCTCGCCGTGCACCGCGAGGACGCCCACTTCAGCGCCATCGAGGGGCTCGACTACGAGAGCCTGCTGCGCGAGGAGCTGGGCGAGGCGACGCTCACCGACTTTCATCGCCGGCTCGCGGCCCGGGGCCTCGACCCCACCGACTTCCTGCTGATGCCGGCGCATCCCTGGCAGTGGTTCCACAAGCTGGCCATCACCTTCGCCGCCGAGGTGGCCCGCAGCCGCATCGTCTGCCTGGGCTACGGCCTTGACCAGTACCGCGCCCAGCAGTCGATCCGCACATGGTTCAACGTCAGCCAGCCGAGCCGGCGCTACGTGAAGACGGCGCTCTCGATCCTCAACATGGGCTTCATGCGCGGCCTTTCGCCGAACTACATGCGTGCCACCCCGGCCATCAACGACTGGATCAAGACCCTGGTCGAAAGCGACCCGGAGCTCACCGCCCAGGGCTTCACGGTGCTGCGCGAGGAGGCGGCCATCGGCTTTCGTCGCGACGCCGTCGAGCCGGCCTTCGACCGCTACAGCGCCTACAAGAAGATGCTCGCCTGCCTGTGGCGGGAGAGCCCGGTGCGCTACCAGCGGGACGGCCGGCGACTGATGACCATGGCCGCCCTGCTCCACGTCGACGCCGACGAGCGCGCCCTGCTGCCGAAGCTGATCGCGCGCTCGGGGCTCGCCACCACCGACTGGTTGGACCGCTACCTGCGGGTCTATCTGCGCCCGCTGCTGCACTGCTTCTACGCCTACGACCTGGTGTTCATGCCCCATGGCGAGAACCTGATCCTGCAGCTCGAGGACGGCGTGCCGGTGCGCGCGATCATGAAGGACATCGCCGAGGAGATCGGCATCATGAACACCGAGGTCGAGCTGCCCGAGGCCGTCTCGCGCATCGCCGTGGAGGTACCCGAGCCGCTCAAGGTACTCTCGCTCTTCACCGACGTCTTCGACTGCTTCCTGCGCTTCATGGCACCACTCCTCGTCGACCAGGGCGACCTCACCGAGGACGCGTTCTGGGCGCGGGTGGCCCGCTGCGTCATCGACTACCAGCGGGACCATCCCGAGTTCGCCGAGAAGTTCGCCCGCCACGACCTCTTCGCCCCGGAGTTCACCCGCTCCTGCCTCAACCGCCTGCAGCTCAACGACCACCAGCAGATGATCGACCTGGCCGACCCGGCCAGGAACCTCCAGTTCGCCGGCACCCTGGTCAACCCCATCGCCGCCCATCGGCCGACCCCGGCCGAGGCCCGGGCGATTGACGACGCCCTGGCCTGACGCCGGCGTCGAGCCGGGCCTCGCCTTTCGGGCGGCGCCCGGCTCGCCCGCGGTGATCACGCCCCTCACGCTCATGCCACGCAACACTACGGTTCCCAGGACGGAGCTCCCATGACGGCCCATACAGATCTCGATGCCCTCTTCCAGCGTCACGCCACGGACCTCGCTGGCTACCTGCGGCGCCAGCTGGCCTGCCCCCACCTCGCCGAGGACCTCTGCCAGGAGGTCTTCCTGCGCCTTGGCCAGCACCCAGAACCCGCCCGCCTAGACGAGCCCCGGGCCTACCTGTTCCGCATGGCCCGCAACCTGGTCATCGACCATCACCGACGCTGCCGCTCGCGGCCCGTCAGCCAGCCCCTGGACGACCCCGCGCTCTGCCTCTCCTGTCCGCGCCCCTGCCCCGAGGAGGCCACCGAGCGCCGCCTCTGCCTGATGCGCCTGCGCGAGGCCATGGGCGCCCTGCCGGAACGGCTACGCCAGGCACTCACCTGGCACCGCCTCGAGGGGCTGACCCAGGCAGAGATCGGCCGCCGCCTCGGCGTCTCCGAGCGCATGGCCGGGCGCTACGTGGCCCAGGCCATCGAGCGGTGTCGAGCCCGGCTGGAGGAGGCCGCCTGACGCCAAGGCTTATTTGATAACGATTATTGTTTTGTTTATCATCCAGCGACGACGTTCCCGGCGGAGGCCCCATGACCCACGCGCTGTCGACGCTCTATATCGGCCCCCTGGAGGGCCTGACGCCCCCCCGGGTCGCGCCGACGCCCGGCCCGGACGCCCTGCCCGCCAGCACCCTGCTCGAGCCGACCTACCTCACCGAGCTGTTCGAGCGCTTCGGCCGAAAATATGGCCACGGCGACCGCCGAGCGGTGGCCTCGCTCTGGTCCAAGTGGCACTTCAGCGCGCTGGCCGCCCATGGCCTGGCGGCCAATCTGCTGCTCGAACGCGACCTGCCGCTGGGGCTTCATGAGCTGCACCTGGTGCAGTCCGACGAGGGCCAGACCGCCGGGCTGGTGCTGCCCCATGCCGGCCGGCCCCTGGCCGAGCTCGAACCCGAGTCGCGCTTCGCCACCCTGCTCGACGCTCACCTGACGCCGCTGGTCGAGGCCCTGGCCGCGGCCACCGGCGCCTCGCCCAAGGTGTTCTGGAGCAACGCCGGCAACTACTTCGAGCACTTCGCCGGCGCCCTGGCCGACCACCCCATGGCCGGGCCTGACGTAGGCGACCCCGCCCGGGCGCTGATGGAGCGCCGCACCCTGCCCGACGGCCGCCGCAACCCGCTCTTCCGCCCGGTGCGCTACGTCACTCCCGCCAAGTCGGACCAGCCCGCGCGGGTGCGTCGGCTGTGCTGCATCCGCTACCTGATCGACGAGCTGGGCTACTGCGCCAACTGCCCACTGGAGTGTCGCCGCGGCGCCACGGCGGCGAGGGGCACGGGGATGGCCAAGGCAAGCGCATGAGCGCGCGTAGCGCCCCGGCGCGCGCCCATACCCTCCGGGACCTGCACGCCTATGGCCGGCACTACGGCCTCGACTATCGGGTGCCGGGCCTCTCGCCCCGCGCCGAGGTGCCGGTGATGACCGGGACGGTGCGCGAGTTCTCACCGCGCCCGGGCATGCAGCTGGTCGCCTCCGACGTGGAGGTGATCCACCGCTACGACTCCCTCTCCCGCACCCCTTCGCCACTGTCGATCGTGGTCATGCTGGAAGGCTACGCCGACGTCAGCCTCGAGAAACGCCACCTGACGCTGACCCCCGGCATGGCGCTGAGCATCCGCCTCGATGCAGGTCACGGCCTGCGGGCGACTCAACCCGCCGGCCAGCGCCTGCGGGCCCTGACCCTCGGCCTCGACGAGACCTGCCTGGCCCGACTAGGGATGCGCCCGCCATGCGCCGAGGCCTGCCCCCTTCGGGCCTGGCGGCTTCCCGAGCCGCTCCGCCTGGGCCTCGAGCAGGTCCTCGCCACGCCGCTGCCCGGCGAGGCCCAGCGACTGCTGCTCGAGGGGCTGAGCCTGCAGCTGCTGGCCCACGGCGGCGTCCTCGACGTCTCGCCGGCGTCGGACACTGCCCGGCTGGCGCCCCGGGAGCGCCGGCGCCTGGAACGGGTCCGCGACGTCCTCCGCCACGATCCCGCCGCCGAGCATCGCCTCGCCGACCTGGCCGAGCTCGCCGCCATGAGCCCCGCCAGCCTGCGGCGCAAGTTCCAGGCGGCCTTCGGTCGCAGCGTGTTCGACTACCGGCGCGAGTGCCGGCTGGCCCTGGCCCACGACTATCTGGCGCGGGGCTGCAGCGTCCAGCAGGCCGCCCACTTCTCGGGCTACCGCCACGCCAGCAACTTCGCGACCGCCTTTCGTCGCCACTTCGGCTACCCGCCAAGTTCCCTGCCGGCGGCGACCTGATCACCTGGAATAGCCACGTGAGCATTCGGCATACCCCGCCGAGCAGGCAAAAGGGAATACTTCTCATTTCCTAAAGCCACACGCTCTCAGCAAGGATGTCCCGCATGCCGACTCCACGTCCGCTCTCGCTGGCGGTGTCGCTCGCCACCGCAAGCCTCACCCTGACGGCCCACGCCGGAGACGCCGAGCAACTCTCCACCCTGACCGTCACCGCCCAGGCCGCCACCAAGACCGAGACACCCTTCAACGAGACGCCGCAGTCGACCTCTCGCGTGGAGAGTGACGAGTGGGAGCAGAAAGGGGCCGAAACAGTGCAGCGGACCCTCGATTACACGCCCGGCGCTTTTACCAATCAGATCGGCTCATCCAACCGCTACGATTACATCGTGCTGCGCGGTTTCACCGACGGCAGCGTCAGCAACACCTTCCTCGACGGCTTGAAGCTGATGGGTGATGCCGGCACCTATAGCTCACTTCAAATCGACCCCTACATGCTGGAGTCACTAGAAGTAGTGAAGGGGCCTGCTTCGGTGCTCTACGGCCGAGCCTCCCCGGGCGGGCTGGTCTCACTGACCAGCAAACGCCCGAAGTTTACTGACGAAGTGACCGGCGAGGTTACAGCAGGCTATGGCAACCGGTATCAATACCACACCGGCTTCGATGTCACCGGCAGCCTCGACGATGGCCAGCGTGCAGCTTTCCGCATCACCGGTATTGCGCGTGGCGGCGATACTCAATTCGATTCCGTCGAAGAAGAGAGCTACGCCATCGCCCCGTCGGTAACCTGGGATGTGACCAACAAGACAACGCTTAACCTCAATGCCTATCTCTCACGTGAGCCTGAAGGCGGCTACCACGGAGGGCTGCCGTACGAGGGCACCGTTTCCAGCCGGTCCGGCCGCAAGATCGACATCAGCACCTTCGAGGGCGAACCCAAGCACGACAAGTTCGAACGCGATCAAACCTTGCTCGGTTACGAACTGGAACACCGCTTCAGCGACCGACTCTCCGCGCGCCAGAAGGTGCGCTACCTGGAATCGGACGTCATCAATGATCAGGCCTACGTCACCAGCTACGCCAGTGAGACCGAGATGAATCGCGGCTATCTGGAGTCCGAGGAGAGCCTGGAGGCATGGACGCTCGACCACCAGCTCGAATACAGCCTGAATGCCGGTGGCGTGAGTCATCGCCTGCTGTTCGGTGCCGACTACCAGTACCGCCAGACCGATACGGAGGATGCCTACGGCGCGCTGACGCCGATCGATGTCTTTGATCCGCAATATGGCGCGACGCCTACTGGCGTTACCACCTATTTCAAGAAAGACCGGGAGCTCGAGCAGATCGGCACCTACTTCCAGGACCAGATCAACTGGGGCAACTGGCATGCCATGCTTGGGGCACGTCATGACTGGGTAGAGATCGACAACGTCGAGCGCCTTAACGATACGAAGAATTCCCGCGAGGATACCCAATTCAGTGGCCGCGCCGGCCTTCTCTATAGCTTCGATAATGGCGTGTCGCCGTTCATCAACTACACCACCTCGTTCTCGCCCAACAGCATATCGAAGCTCGACGGCACCATCCTGGAACCCACCGAGGGCGAG
Organism: Halomonas pelophila; assembly: GCF_040196315.1. NCBI lineage: Bacteria > Pseudomonadati > Pseudomonadota > Gammaproteobacteria > Oceanospirillales > Halomonadaceae > Halomonas > Halomonas pelophila. Next base: position 283,594 of record NZ_JBEGCI010000002.1, on the reverse strand, counting down.
CAGGTGGAGACCGGTCTCAAGTACCAGCCGAACGGTACGGACGATCAGTACAGCCTGACGGCCTTCCACATTACCCAGGAAAATATCGCCACCAAGGAAAACCCCTCCGCCGACTACGAGACCATCGGCGAGATCCAATCCCAAGGAATCGAACTGGAAGCCCGCGTTCAGCTGGCGCAGGACGTCAGCATCCATGCAGGCTACACCTACACCGATGCCACTTATGAGGAAACCGGCAACAGCTATGAAGGGAATCAAGTCAACTCGGTGCCGGAGCAGACCGCCACTCTGTGGGGGGTCTACGATGCCTCCAGTGGTCCGCTGCGTGGCTTCGATGCCGGCCTCGGCGTCCGCCATTACACCGAGAGCTACGCTGACCGCGACAACACTCGCGAAGTGCCGAGCTATACCCTGCTCGACGGCATGATCGGCTATGACTTTGGCGAAATAGGCCTGAAGGGTTTAACCGGCAAGATCAACATCAACAACATGCTCGACGAGGACTACGTCGCCTCCTGCTATAGCCTCAGCTACTGCTACTTCGGCGCCGAGCGCAGCGTGAAGGCCACCATTAGCTACGATTTCTGACCCTCGCGCCTCACTTCCAGTCGACGCTGACCGGCAGCCATCGGACTGCCGGTCTTTTTTCGTGCCCGGCAGTCATCGGCGATGCCCTGGCTTACGGAAAAGCCCCGCCCCTCCTCGAGGACCTGGGCAGGTGCTGAGGGGGCAGACCGCATCGATCACTCCAACGGGCATGGCCGCACCGATCCCTCCCTCAGAAACGCCAAGGGCCCACCCCGTCACCGGGGTGGGCCCTGGATGGCCTGGTCGAACGAGGCGATGCCTCAGTAGGTCCAGGTCAGGTTGGCCATGACGTGGCGCGGGGCGCCGTAGAAGCCCTGATCCCACTTCAGGCTGGTCAGGTAGGTCTCGTCGGTGACGTTGTTGACGTTGAGCGAGCCGGTGAGATTGTCGCTGAAGTCATAGCTCGCCATCAGGTCGACCAGCGCATAGGCGTCCTGACGATTCTTGCCGTCAACTGTTTGGCTACTGCGCTCATTCTCGATATCGTCCTGCCAGCGCAGCCGAGCGCCGACCTTGAGCGCCTCCAAGGCTGCTGGACGGTAGCTCGTGGTCGCCTGTACCAAATGACGCGGGATATAAGTATTGGTGGCCTCGCCGTCGGCGTCCTCGATCTCCAGGTAGGTGTAGCCGGCGCTGGCCTGCCAGCCCGGCGCCAGCTCACCGGCGAGGGTCACCTCGACGCCTTCGCTGGTGATGCCGTCTGCCCCAGCGTAAACATCCCGGCCACCGATATTATCGATCACCTGAGCCACATTATTTTGCTCAGTGCGGAACACGGCCAGGGCGGAATCCGCGCCGCCGTCGAAGACGTCGGCCTTGAGCCCCAGCTCATAGCTGGCCCCCTCGATAGGATCGAGATACTGGCCGCTGCGGTCCATCTCGGTCTGGGGCGTGAAGATCTCGGTATAGCTGGCGTAGAGCGAGGCCCGGTCGGTGAGGTCGTAGATCAGGCCGGCATAGGGCGTCAGTTCGTTGTCGAGGCTCGTGTCCTGGGAGCTGCCGTACTGCTCGCCCACGGTATCCAGCCAGCTCACCCGGGCGCCGGTGACCAGCGTCCAGCGGTCGGCCAGATCCAGCTTGCCGGCACCGTAGACGCTGCGCTCCTTGATGGTGGCGTCACCACCGTAAGATTCAGTGAAGCTCAGTTCAGGATAATGGCCGTCCCAATCATCCAGCGGAGGCAATCCTTGAGGCAGGTTTTTGCGCCTCATGTCAGACCACTGCTGATTACGGCTCTGCGCCCAGTCCGTGCCCAGCACCAGCTGATGGGTTCGCCCGAACGCCTCGACATTGCCCTTGGCATGCAGGTCCGCGACCCACTGCTCCAAGTGTCGATCAAACTTGCTTAAGACTAAATCGTAATCGTTATTGGAAATCTCTCCCGTTGATGCATCTGGAACAGCGCCGATATAAAAACTGTTGGCATCGGTAATCATGTCCAGATGGGTCACCGTGCCTGTGAGCGACCAGTCGTCAGAGAGCCGCTGAGTCAACTCGACGAAGCTGCGCTGCGTTTCCACATTCCAGTAGGACCAGTCCGAGGCCGATGACGTTGAGCGATCATAGTCAGTGGCGTTACCAGCCGAATCGTAGAGCGGCAATGCCCCCCACATGTTGCTGTCGGTGTCGTTCTGCTGCCAGGTATGCCCCAGCGCCAGCTGAGTGCTGTCGGTCAAGTCGACTTCCAACACCCCGTAGAGCAGGCCCCGCTCCCGATGTAGCCGATCCAGGTAGGAGTCGCCCTCCTGCCCCACGGCGACCAGGCGGCCGCGCACCCGACCCTCATCGTCCAGGGGGCCGGAGATATCGAGCGCCAAGCGACGATGGTCCCAGCTGCCCAGGGTGGTCGACACCGAGGCCTGGGGCGTCGCAGTGGGCCGCTTGCGGACGAAGTTGACGGTGGCCGCCGGATTGCCCGAGCCGGACATCAGGCCGGTGGCGCCGCGCACCACCTCGACGCGGTCATAGAGGGCGGTATCGATATCGCCGTGGACGTTGTTGTAGGGCATCGGCACGCGCAGACCGTCGACCTGGAAGTTCGAGATCTCGAACCCGCGCGAGCTGTAGTAGGTGCGGTCCGTTTCCGGCCGCTCTACCGTCACCCCCGGTGCGCTCTCCAGAACGTCATTGATCGTATTGAGATTGAAATCCTCGATCTGGGCGCGGGTCACCGTGGAGACGGACTGCGGCGTCTCGCGCGGCGTCAGATCGAGCTTGGTCGCGGTGCTGGTCTGGGCGACCCGGTAGTCATCGGCACCCTCGGTGACCAGCGACAGCGCCTCGGCCTCGACGGTGACCGTCTCGAGCGCTTCGGCGGACGCGGCCTCCTCGGCCAGCAGGGCGGGCGAGCCCAACACGAGACTGCCGAGGGTGGCGAGGCCGAGGGCGCGGCGCACGGCCTGGGCGAGGGGGTCGACCCCGACGCGACGGGAAGCGGATGGGAACATGGGGAAGCAAGCCTCTGGGTCTTATGCACGGGAATGCGCATGATAATGACTCGCATTAATAACAACAACCCAATTGGAACTTATTCTCGTTGGAAGCGTCCGCATCGACCACCCGCCTCGACGGCGGCCCTGCGGTCGCCGCCTGGAGGCAAAGAACGGGGCTCGCGTCAGCCCGAGGTCGCGGCCGCCTCGACCTCGCCGGTCTGCACCCGCCACTGGGCGGCGTAGCGGCCGTCCCTGGCGAGCAGCTCGGCGTGGGTGCCCCGCTCGACCACCCGACCGGCCTCGATGACGGCGATCGCATCGGCGTGAACGATGGTCGAGAGCCGATGGGCGATCATGATCACGGTGCGGCCGTGGCCGATGCGCGCGAGGGAGCGCTGGATCGCCGCTTCGGTCTCGTTGTCCACGGCGCTGGTGGCCTCGTCGAGCACCAGGATCGGCGGATCCTTGAGCAGCGCCCGGGCCAGCGACAGCCGCTGGCGCTGGCCGCCGGAGAGGCGAACCCCGCGCTCGCCCACCACGGTGTCGAGCCCCTGGGGCAGCGCCTGGATGAAGTCCCAGGCCTCGGCGGTGCGCGCCGCCTCGACGATCTCGGCCTCGGGAGCATCGGGCCTGCCGTAGGCGATGTTGTCGCGCACCGTGCCCTCGAACAGGTAGACGTCCTGGCTGACCAGGCCGATGGCCCCGCGCAGCGACGCCAGCGACACCGCGTCGACCGGCTGGCCGTCGACGGTCACCCGTCCCGCGTCGGGGTCGTGGAAGCGCAGCAGCAGCTTGATCAGCGTCGACTTGCCGGAGCCGGTGGCCCCGACCAGCGCCAGGGTATGCCCCGCCGGCACGGCCAGGTCGATACCCTGGACCCCGGCGCCCCCCTCGTCGTAGTGGAAGCTCACCGCCTCGAAGGCCACCGCGCCGCGCACCGGCGTGGCCAGCGCCTCGGTGGCCTCGTCGCGCACCCGGATGGGCGTGGCAATCAGGTCGAGGATGCGCCGGGTGCTGGCCATGGCGCGCTCGAAGAGGTCGATCACCTGGGCCAGCCCGGTGAGCGGCCACAGCAGCCGCTGGGTGAGGAACACCAGCACGCCGTAGGCGCCCACGTTGAGCTCGCCCGAGAGCGCCATCATGCCGCCCACGGTGAAGGTGGCGAGGAAGCCGGTGAGGATCGCCATGCGGATCACCGGGATGAAGGCGGAGCTCAAGCGAATCGCCCGGCGGTTGGCCGCCACGTAGGCCTCGCTGGCGGCCTTGAGGCGCTCGGCCTCGCGGGCCTCGGCGGTGAAGCTCTTGATGGTGGCGATGCCCGCCAGGTTGTTGGAGAGGCGGCTTGAGAGCTCGCCGACCCGTTCGCGGACGTCGGCGTAGAGCGGCCCGGCCTTGCGCTGGAAGTAGAAGGCCCCCCAGACGATCAGCGGGATCGGCGTGAAGGCCAGCAGGGCGATCAAGGGCGAGAGCACGAAGAAGACCGCGCCCACCGCCACCACGGTCACCGCGACCTGGATCATGGCGTTGGCGCCGCCGTCGAGGAAGCGCTCGAGCTGGTTGACGTCGTCGTTCATGGTCGCCACCAGCTGCCCCGAGCTTCGTGACTCGAAGAAGCCCATGTCCAGCCGCTGGGCATGCTCGTAGGCGTCCTGACGCAGGTCGGCCTGCAGCCGCTGGGCCAGGTTGCGCCAGAGGATCTGGAACAGATACTCGAACAGCGACTCGCCGGCCCAGATGAAGAAGGTCAGCGCGCCGAGCACCAGGATCTGCTGCTCGGCGGTGGTGAAGCCCAGCCCCGCGACGAAGCTCTCCTCCTGGTTGACCACCACGTCGATGGCCACGCCGATCAGGATCTCAGGAGCGATATCGAAGAGCTTGTTGAGGATCGAGCAGAGGGTGGCGGCGAGGATGCGACGCCGATAGCCCCGGGCATAGCGCAAGAGGCGCCCCAGGGCCTGGAAGCTGGAAGCGGTGGAAGACATCGAAACGGTCCTTGTTGGCGGGGGCCCAAGGCTACGGCATGTTGCCGCCCCAGCCAACCGATAGCATTGATAAGTATTATTATTTGGCTTACGCTTTGCGAAAATCCTCACCGCCTCCCCGGGGCGGCCTTCCGCGAGCGGAGCCCCCATGATCGAAACGCGCGCCGCCTCCTTCGAGGTCAACGGCCAGTGCCTGCTTGAGCCCCTCGACCTGGCCTTCGAGCAGGGCCGGGTCCACGGCCTGATCGGCCACAACGGCTCGGGCAAGTCGACCCTGCTCAAGCTGCTGGCCCGCCAGCAGGCCGCCAGCCGGGGGGAGCTTCGCCTGGATGGCAAGCCGTTGACGGCCTGGGGGCATCGCGCCTTCGCGCGCCGGGTCGCCTACCTGCCCCAGCACTTGCCCGCCGCCGACCACCTCACCGGCCGCGAGCTGGTGGGCTTCGGCCGCTACCCCTGGCGCGGCCTGCTGGGCCGCCACGGCCGCGATGACGAGGCGGCCATCGACCGCGCCATGGCCCTGACCCATACCGAGCCCTTCGCCGATCGCCAGGTGGACACCCTCTCCGGCGGCGAGCGCCAGCGGGTCTGGCTGGCCATGCTGCTCGCCCAGGGCAGCCGCTTCCTGCTCCTCGACGAGCCCCTGGCGGCGCTGGACGTCGCCCACCAGGTGGAGGTGCTGGCGCTGACCCGCCGGCTGTGCCGGGAGCTCGACCTCGGGGTGATCATCGTGCTCCACGACATCAACATGGCCTCGCGCTACTGCGACCGCCTGGTGGCCCTGCACGGCGGCCGCCTGCTGGCCCAGGGCACGCCCGAGGAGATGATGAACGGCGACACCCTGAAGGCCATCTACGGCATTCCCATGCACGTCATGGCCCACCCCCGTGGCGGGCACCGCGTCGCCATCGCCCACTAGCCACGCTGCCCCTGACCATGGAGCTCGCCGTGTTTCCCGGATCGCCCCGCCCTCGACGCGCCCCGACATGGCTCGCCGGCCTGGTCGCCGCGCTTTTCGCCGCCGCGGCTCCGGCCGATGCGCCACGCCTCGCCACCCTCGACTGGACCCTGGCCGAGACGCTGGTCGCGCTCGATGCGCCCCCCGTCGCCGTCGCCCAGGTCGAGGCCTATCACGCCTGGGTGGGCGAGCCGGCCCTGCCTGCCTCGACCCTCGACCTAGGGCTGAGAAGCCAGCCCAACCTGGAACGGCTGGCGAGCCTCGCCCCCGAGCGCATCCTGATCTCGCCGATGTTCGCCAACCTCGCGCCGCGTCTCGCGCGCATCGCCCCGGTATCGTCGCTGCCGCTCTACCGCCCCGAGCGCGACACCTGGACGGAGATGCGCGAGCTGACCCGGTCACTCGGCGAACTGGTCGAGCGCCCCGTGGCGGCGACCCGGCTGATCGGTGAGACCGAGGCCCGGCTCGACGCCCTGCGCCGGCGCCTCGGCGACACCACGCCACCACTGGTGGTCGTACAGTTCATGGATAGCCGCCACGTGCGGGTCTTCGGCGACAACGGCCTCTACCAGGCGGTGCTCGACCGCCTCGGCCTCGACAACGCCTGGACCGGCCCCACCAACGCCTGGGGCTTCTCGCTGGTGGGCCTCGAGGCGCTGGCTGGCCTCGACGCCCGGCTGGTGGTGGTGGAGCCATACCCCGCCGGGGTCCGCGAGCGTCTGGACGACGGCGGCCTCTGGAGTCACCTGGTCGAGGCGAGCCGCGGCGCCCCCCTCGTGCTGCCGCCGGTATGGAGCTTCGGCGCCCTGCCCTCGGCCACGCGTTTCGCCGAGCAGCTGGTGAGTGCCCTGGAGGCCGGCGATGCCGCCTGACGCCCTCGCCTCGCACCATCTCTGGCGCCCCCGGCTGACGCCGACACTGCTCTGCCTGCCACTCGCCCTCGGCGTGCTGGCCCTCGCCCTCGACCACCTGCTCGCCGGCCCCGGCCTGGAGGCCGGACTGGCCGCGCTGCTCGAGCCCGCGGCGCCGGGCGAGGCCGCCACGAGCCTGGTGCTGCACTACGCCTGGTGGCCGCGACTCGCCATGGCGCTGCTCGCCGGCGGCGGCCTGGCGCTCGCCGGGGTGCTGATGCAGCAGGTGCTGCGCAACCCGCTGGCCGCCCCCACCACCCTGGGCGTGGCGAGCGGCGCCAACCTGGCGCTGATGGCCGCCTCGCTAATGGCCCCGGGCCTACTGGGGCTGGGGCGGGAATGGGTGGCGCTGGCCGGCGGCGGCCTGGCCATGGGGCTGGTCTTCGCCCTGGCCTGGCGGCGCGGCCTGGCGCCGGTGGTGGTGGTGCTCGGCGGGCTGGTGGTCAACCTCTACTTCGGGGCGCTCTCCATGGTGCTGCTGCTCTTCCACCAGGAGGAGCTCAAGGGGCTGCTGATCTGGGGCGCCGGGTCGCTTTACCAGAACGGCTGGCAGGACGTCGCCTTCCTGGCGCCGCGCCTGGCGATCGGCGGCCTGCTCGCCTGGCTGCTGCTGCGCCCCCTGGCGGTCCTCGCCCTCGACGAGGCGGGCGCCCGCAGCCTCGGCGTCTCGCTCAAGCACCTGCGCCTCGCCGGCCTCGGGCTCGCCGTCTTTCTCACCGGCTGCGTCGTCAGCGTGGTGGGGATCGTCGGCTTCATCGGCCTGGCCGCGCCCAATATCGTGCGCCTGGCCGGCGCGCGGAGGCTGGGCGCTCGCCTCGCCTGGTCGACGCTGCTCGGCGCCCTGCTGCTGGCCGCCACCGACCTGGCACTGCAGCGCGTCTCGGGCCACCTGCCGACCCTGATCCCCACCGGCGCCACCACCGCGGCCCTGGGCGCCCCGCTGCTGCTGTGGCTGATCCCGCGGCTGCGCCTCAGCGGCGAGACGCCCCCGCGCGAGGCCCGGGCCCTCGGCCATCGCCATCCGGCCCCGCGGCGGCTGGCCGCCGGACTCGCCATCGCCCTGCTCGGCGTGGGGGCGATCGCGGTGCTCGCCGGCCAGGGGCCCAACGGCTGGCAGTGGACCGCGCCCGGCGACTGGGGGGTGCTGCAGTGGCGCGCGCCCCGGGCGCTGGCCGCCGCCGCCTGCGGGGTGATGCTCGCCCTCGCCGGCACCCTGATCCAGCGCCTCACCGCCAACCCCATGGCCAGCCCCGAGGTGCTGGGCATCAGCGGCGGCAGCGCCATCGCCCTGATGGGCGCCATCTTCCTGCTGCCCGCCCCCGGCAACCTGACCCTGGTGGCCGCCGGCACCCTGGGGGCGCTGGCCAGCCTGGCCGTGCTGGTGGGGATCAATCGCGGAAGCGGCTTCCAGCCAGAGCGGCTGCTGCTGACGGGCGTGGCGATCACCGCGCTGTTCGAGGCGATCAAGGGCGTGGTGCTGGCCGGCGGCGACCCGCGCGGCCAGCAGGTGATCGCCTGGCTCTCCGGCTCCACCTACTACGTCGACCCGACCGCCGCGCTGGCAGTGGCCGCCGCGGCCCTGCTGCTGGCCCTGGCCGCCGCGCCGCTGGCGCGCTGGCTCGACATCCTGCCGCTGGGCGGCGCCACGGCCGCGGCCCTGGGGCTGCCCCTGGCCCGCGCGCGGCTGGCGCTGCTGCTGATGGTGGCGCTGCTCACCGCCGGGGCCACCCTGGTGGTGGGGCCGCTCTCCTTCGTCGGCCTGCTGGCCCCGCACATGGCGCGCCTGCTGGGATTCACCCGGGCCCAGGCGCATCTCGCCGGCGCCGCGCTCACCGGCGCCCTGCTGATGGTGCTGGCCGATGGCCTCGGCCGCCAGCTGCTGTTCCCCGAGGAGATCCCGGCCGGCCTGGTGGCCTCGCTGCTTGGCGGCGCCTACTTCATGTGGGGACTGCGACGCCTGTGAAGGAGGCCAGGCCAAACGCTCTCAATCCCGCGTTGCCGCCTGCCCGCCACTGCCCTAGGATATCGCCCATGCTGCCGACACGCTCCTTACGCGGCCGGGCCGGACGACGCCGTCTCGCCCTGGCCCTCGCCTGTGCCCTCTCCCTCTGGCCCCTGCTGAGCCAGGCCCATCCTCACGGCTGGGTGGACGTCTCGGTGCGCGTCCAGGTGGATGAGCGCGGTCGGGTCGAGGCCCTGCAGCAACGCTGGCGCCTGGACCCCCTCTACAGCCTGCTGCTGCTAGAGGAGCTGCAAGCCGCCGAGGGCGAGGCCCCGATGGAGGCGCGCCTCGACCAGCTCGGCGTGGAGATCCGCCACAACCTCGCCCCGCAACACTACTTCACCCACGTCACCCAGGGCGGCGAAACGGTCGCGCTCGGTGAGGTGGAGCACCTCACCACCCTGGCGCGGGACGGCCGCGTCGAACTCATGTTCCGGCTGCCCCTGGCCGAGCCCCTGGCGCTCGGCCAGGGGCCGATGCGCTACCGGATCTATGACCCGACCTACTATCTCGAGGTACTGCACGAGGCGGAGGGCGACACCCCCCGGCCCGACGCGCTTGTGGTGACGGGGGCCGACTGCCAGACGCGTATCATCGCCGCCGATCCCGACCCGACCCGGGTCGCCGAGGCGGCACGCCTGGACCGCGATGCCCAGGCGCCGGAAGGGCTGGGACGCTTCTTTGCCGAGACCGGAGAGGTGCGATGCGATCCTCCCTGACTCCCGCCGAAGGCGCCCCGCGCCTCCCATGGCCCTGGCTGATCGGGCTCGGGGGGCTGGTGCTGGCGGTGCTCGGCCTTGCCTGGATTGCGTCCGGCCAGGGATTCGGCCTGCAATTGGTGGCCTGGCAGCGCGACCTGCACCGCGCCCTCACCGAGGCGGTCGCCACCCTCGACGCCGTCCCGAGCGCGACCGCCTGGCTGAGCCTGCTCGGCCTCAGCTTCGGCTACGGCATCTTCCATGCCGCCGGCCCCGGCCATGGCAAGGCGGTGCTCTCCACCTACCTGCTCAGCCAGGGCGGCGCCCTGCGCCGGGCCCTGCTGCTCTCCTGCCTGGCCTCGCTGCTCCAGGCCGTGGTGGCCATTGCCCTGGTCACCCTGCTGGTCCATGGGCTCGGCTGGCTGACGCGCCAGGCCATGGAATCGGTGGTCTGGCTGGAACAGGCCAGCTACCTGCTGGTCGCGATGCTGGGGCTCTGGCTGTGCTGGCGCGCACTGCGTCTGCCTCGTCAGGCGGCGGTCCTTGATCATGCGCACGATCACCCGGCGTGCGACTGCGCCCACCACCTGACACCCCGCCAGGCCGAGGACTGGCGGGGCGCCCTGGCGGTGGTGGCGTCGATCGGCATGCGGCCCTGCAGCGGCAGCGTCCTGCTGGTCGGAGCCGCCTCCCTGCTCGGCCACTACTGGGCAGGGGTGCTGGCAGTGCTGGCCATGGCGGGAGGGACGGCCCTGACGGTCTCGGCGCTGGCCCTGGCCAGCGTCGTGGCCAGGGGGTGGGCCGAGCGTCGCCTGCAGCACTCCTTCCGCTGGCAAGGGCTCGAGCGAGGCTTTCGCTGGGTCGGCTTCGCGGGGGGCCTGCTCATCCTGCTCCTGGGCCTCTCCCTCTTCATGACCGGCATTCGCGCCCCTGCGGATGTCCTGCTCCTTAACGCACCGTCTCCGGGCCCTTCGCCCTCCGCCTCGCCGTTCGGCGGCGGCTAGCTCGCCCCTTGCCGATGGCGCCGGCCGACGGGCTCGACGGCGACCGCTTCCTGTGGGGCTGCAGGCCGCCCCCGCGCGCCGCTACCGAAAGTCGCCACGAAAAAACGCCGCGCCTTAATGGGGCGCGGCGCCGATGCGGATCCAGAGCGGCGGGACCACTATCCCGCCAGATGATCTCAGCCGATGGCGTTCTGGTAGCGACGCTCGACGTCTTCCCAATTGATGACGTTGAAGAAGGCCGCCACGTAATCCGGACGCTTGTTCTGATACTTTAGGTAGTAGGCGTGCTCCCAGACATCCAGGCCCAGCACGGGCCAGCGGCCCTCCATGATCGGGCTGTCCTGGTTGAGGGTGTTCTCCACCTTCAGGGTGCCCTCCGGCGTGACGCTCAGCCAGGCCCAGCCGCTGCCGAAGCGGCCCAGCGCGGCCTTGGTGAAGGCCTCCTTGAAGGCGTCGAAGCCGCCCAGCTCGCTGTCGATGGCCTCAGCCACCTTGCCGTGCGGCTGACCGCCGCCGTCGGGCGACATCATCTGCCAGAACATGGAGTGGTTGGCATGACCGCCGCCGTTGTTGATCACGGCCTGGCGGTGGCTGTCCGGGACATGGTCAAGGTTCGCGATCAGCTCCTCGACGTGCACCTCCTCGAGGCCAGTGCCCTCGAGGGCGGCGTTGAGGTTGTTGACGTAGGTCTGATGGTGACGGGAGTGGTGGATCTCCATGGTCAGCGCATCAACGTGCGGTTCCAGGGCGTCGTAGGCATAGGGAAGATCAGGAAGGGTATGCGGCATGATGCTTCCTCCTTGCGGGTATCCGTGGGGCCCTCGCCCCGATTCACTCCCAAGGATGGCAGAGAAGCGCACTTGTTGCTAATAGTTCTCGTTATCCCTTTTATAGCTCCCGTTAATCAAGGATCTGCTCCCTATACGGCCGACCTACGACAAGGCCGGCCCCCGAGGAGGGGCCGGCCTTGAGGGGACGCGCAAGAGCGGTTTACAGCTTCTGCTCGAGCTCCGGCAGGACGTCGAACGGGTCGCCGACCAGGCCGGTAACGATCGAAAGCGCGACCTGGAAGATCACGATCTTCCGTTACAGCTTCTGTTCCAACTCCGGCAGGACGTCGAACAGGTCACCGACCAGGCCGTAATCGGCCACCTGGAAGATCGGCGCCTCCTCGTCCTTGTTGATGGCGACGATCACCTTGGAGTCCTTCATGCCCGCCAGGTGCTGGATGGCGCCCGAGATGCCCACGGCGATGTAGAGCTCCGGGGCGACGATCTTGCCGGTCTGGCCGACCTGCATGTCGTTGGGCACGAAGCCGGCGTCGACCGCGGCGCGCGAGGCGCCGATGGCGGCCCCCAGCTTGTCGGCGATACCGTCGAGCAGCTTGAAGTTCTCGCCGTTGCCCATGCCGCGTCCGCCGGAGATGACGACCTTGGCCGCCCCCAGCTCGGGACGGTCGCTCTGCGCCAGCTCCTCGCCGACGAAGCTGGACTGGGCGTTGTCGACCACGACGTCCACGGCCTCGATGGCGGCGCTGCCGCCCTCGGCGACCGCGTCGAAGGCGGTGGCGCGCACGGTGATCACCTTCAGGGCGTCGTCGCTCTGCACGGTGGCGATGGCGTTGCCGGCGTAGATCGGCCGCTTGAAGGTGTCGGCGCTCTCGACCGAGATGATCTCGGAGAGCTGCGCCACGTCCTTCAGCGCCGCGACCCGCGGCAGCACGTTCTTGCCGGTGGTGGAGGCCACCGCCAGCAGGTGGCTGTAGTCGTCGGCCAGTTCGGCCAGCAGCGCGCCCATGGGCTCGGCGAGCTGGTGGGCATAGACGGCATGGTCGGCGACGCGAACGCGGCTCACGCCGTCGAGCTTGGCGGCCGCCTCGGCGATGGCGCCGACGTTCTCGCCGGCCACCAGGACATCGATGTCGCCACCGATCTGCTGCGCCGCGGCGACCACGTGGGCGGTGGCGCCGGCCAGGGCGCCGTCATGGTGTTCGGCCAGGACGAGAATGCTCATGAGATCACCTTGGCTTCGTTCTTGAGTTTGTCCACGAGCTCATCGACGGAGCCCACCTTGACGCCGCCCTGGCGCTCGGCCGGCGGCTCGACCTTGACCAGCTTGACCTTGGAGGCCACCTCGATGCCGAGGTCCGCTGGGGTCTTGACGTCCATCGGCTTCTTCTTGGCCTTCATGATGTCGGGCAGCTTGGCGTAGCGCGGCTCGTTGAGGCGCAGGTCGGTGGTGACGATCGCCGGCAGGGTCAGTTCGACGGTCTGCAGGCCGCCGTCGATCTCGCGGGTCACCTTGGCCTTGTCGCCCTCGACAACCACCTCGGAGGCGAAGGTGCCCTGGGGCAGCCCGGTCAGCGCCGCCAGCATCTGGCCGGTCTGGTTGTTGTCGGTGTCGATGGCCTGCTTGCCGAGGATCGTGAGGCCCGGCTGCTCCTCCTCGACGATCTTGGCCAGCGCCTTGGCGGCACCCAGCGACTCGACCCGCTCGTCGGTCTCGACGTGCACGGCGCGGTCGGCGCCCAGCGCCAGCGCGGTGCGCAGCTGCTCCTGGGCGGCCTTGGGCCCGACGGTAGCGACGACCACCTCGGTGGCCACGCCCTTCTCCTTCAGGCGCACCGCCTCTTCCACGGCGATCTCGCAGAAGGGGTTCATGGCCATCTTGACGTTGGTGAGGTCGACGTCGGAGTGGTCCGGCTTGACCCGGATCTTGACGTTGTAGTCGATGACGCGTTTGACCGCGACGAGTACCTTCATAGTGTCCTCGCTTGGTTCACTCTGGGAACCTGATGATGAGAGAAGCGGCCTCGACCACCCAAGCGAGCGGGCGGGAAACACGCCTCCTTGGAACCGGCCGGCATACTCTTATGCGTTTCATGCAAGCGTTTGATAGGCGCTGCAGCGAAAAACGTTCCCAATGTGCCATGACCGGCCCGGATCAACAATCCCCGGCCTGACGGGGCCCATTCCTGCCTGCACCGCCCCCTGCACCATCGCAGGGGGTGACCCTTTACCGCTATTATGCCTATCATGAGACATGGCTAGAAGCAAACGACCGTTTTAAATCCTATCGACGTTGGTCGCATCCGCCGACCGCGTCCTCGGGGACAGAAGGAGAAGAGCAGGTGGAAGAACAAGTCGAACGCGATTCCATGGACTTCGATGTGGTCATCGTCGGTGCCGGCCCCTCGGGCCTCTCGGCCGCGTCGCGCCTGATGCAGCAGGCCAACGAGGCCGGCCAGGAGCTGACGGTGTGCGTGGTGGAGAAGGGCTCCGAGGTGGGCGCCCACATCCTCTCCGGGGCCGTCTTCGAGCCCCGCGCCCTCAACGAGCTGTTCCCCGACTGGGAGGAGCGCGGCGCGCCGCTGACCACCCCCGCGACCCGCGACGAGCTCTATCTCCTCAAGGACGCCGAGAAGGCCCAGAAGCTGCCCAACGCCCTGGTACCGAAGACCATGCACAACACCGGCGGGGACATCACCCGCTACGTGATCAGCGCCGGCAACCTGTGCCGCTGGCTCGCCGAGCAGGCCGAGGCGCTGGGCGTGGAGATCTTCCCCGGCTTCGCCGCCCAGGAGGTGATCGTCGAGGAGGGGGTGGTCAAGGGGATCCTCGTCGGCGACATGGGCGTGGGCGCCGACGGCCAGCCCAAGGACGGCCACATGCCGGGCATGGAGCTGCGCGCCAAGTACACCCTGTTCGCCGAGGGGGCCCGCGGCCACCTGGGCAAGCGGCTGATCCGCGACTTCGAGCTCGACGCGGGCAAGGACCCCCAGCACTACGGCATCGGCCTGAAGGAGCTGTGGGACGTCCCCGCTGAGCAGCACGAGCCGGGCCTGGTGCTGCACGGCTCCGGCTGGCCGCTGGACAAGCAGACCCACGGCGGCTGGTTCCTCTATCACGCCGAGAACCAGCAGGTGGTGGTCGGCCTGATCATGGACCTCTCCTACCAGAACCCCTGGCTCTCGCCCTTCGACGAGTTCCAGCGCATGAAGCACCATCCGGTGCTCAAGACGCACCTCGAGGGAGGCAAGCGGGTGGCCTACGGCGCCCGGGCCATCGCCAAGGGCGGCCTCAACTGCCTGCCGAAGATGACCTTCCCCGGGGGCCTGCTGATCGGCTGTGACGCCGGCACCCTGAACTTCGCCAAGATCAAGGGCCTGCACACCGCCATGAAGTCCGGCCTGGTGGCCGCCGAGGCGGTCTTCGAGGCCCTTAAAGAGGGCGACGAGGGCGGACGCGAGCTCGCTTCCTTCACCGAGAAGTGGGAGGCGAGCTGGGCCTACCAGGAACTCGACGAGAGCCGCAGCTTCGGCCCGGCGATCCACAAGTACGGCACCGTCGGCGGCGGCGCCTACAACTTCCTCGACCAGCTCCTCGGCGGCAAGCTGCCCAACGTCCACGACACCACGCCGGACCACGCCACCCTGAAGCCGGCGGCCGAGTGCGAGAAGATCGACTACCCGAAGCCCGACGGCAAGCTCTCCTTCGACAAGCCCTCCTCGGTGTTCCTGTCGAACACCAACCACGAGGAGGACCAGCCCTGCCACCTGAAGCTGGCCGACCCGGAGCTGCCGATCCGCGACAACCTGCCCACCTATGCCGAGCCGGCAAGCCGCTACTGCCCGGCCGGGGTCTACGAGGTGGTCGAGGCCGACGATGGCACGCCCAAGTTCCAGATCAACTTCCAGAACTGCGTGCACTGCAAGACCTGCGACATCAAGGATCCCGCCCAGAACATCACCTGGGTGGCGCCGGAGGGCGGCGGCGGGCCGAACTACCCGAACATGTAACGCATGCCCCGCCTAAACGGCCCCAACGAAGCGGCCCCGCCATTGGCGGGGCCGCTTCACGTTCCGTGGCTGGTGTCGATCGAGCGTCCGCGTCGCGTCAGTCGCCGGTGGCGATGGGCCTGGCGGGATCGCGGATCCACTCGCTCCAGGAGCCGACGAAGAGCCTCGGCAGCGCTCGCCCGGCCACGGCGTAGGCCAGCACATTATGGCAGGCGGTGACCCCCGAACCGCAGTAGGCGATCAAGGCGTCGGCCTCGGGCAGCTCGCGGGCGAGCGCGTCGGCGCGCTTGAAGTGGCCGCTGGCGTCGAGGTTGTCGGCGCTGGGGCGGCACACCGCGCCGGGAATATGGCCGGCCACCGGGTCCACGGGCTCGGCTTCGCCGCGAAAGCGCTCGCGACTGCGGGCATCAACCTTCAGCGCCTCCTCGGCGGCGACCTCGTCGACCCCGACGAGGGCCGCGTCGCGATACGCCGGTTGCCAGCCAGACGGCGCCGGCGCGGCGTCCGGGTCACCATCTTCCAGAAGCTCGCCCCCCGCCGCCAGCCAGGCCTTCACCCCGCCATCGAGCAGGCGTACGTCGGGATGCCCCGCCCAGCAGGCGAGCATCCACCAGGCCCGCGCCGCCGCCAGCTGCCCGCCCATGTCGTCATACACCACCACGGGCTGCTGTGGCGTGATACCCAGGCCCTGCAGCACCGCGGTGAAGGCCTCGGGCGCCGGCAGCGGATGCCGACCGCCCGCCCCCGGCGCGGCGGCCAGGTCGCGATCGAGATCGACATGCAGGCTGCCCGGCAGGTGCGCCTCGACCCACAGCCGGCGACCGGCGTCGGGCTCGCCCAGGCGGGCGCGGCAGTCCAGCAGGCGGGGCGGATGGGGGCCCTCGAGGGCATCGGCCAGGGTGGCGGCCGAGATCAGCGGCTCGTTCATGCGTCGACTCCGTCCAGCAGTTCGATGGGGGCTCGGCAGGCGATCAGGCGGCGCCGGCCGGCCGTGCGGAAGCGTACCTCGATCACCGGGTTGTCAGGATCACCCTCCACCACGTCGATCTGGCCCTCGCCGAACACCGCATGGCGCAGGGCCTGGCCGACCCGGAACTGGCCCGGGGCGACACGCCCCGGCTCCGGCGAGGCGGGCCGCGCTCGGGCCACCGGCAAAGCGTGGCCCAGCGCCGCCAGGTAGCGGCCGACGAGCGCGGGGTCGGTGACCGCCAGCGGGGCGCCCGGCTCGGCGGCCTCACTCCCGGCGTCACCCCCACCCTCTGCTCCGTTAGCGACTTCGGCCAGCCGCCGGGCGACCCGCTGGCCGTCCTCCCACGCGGATTCGCCGATGAAGCGGCTGGGGCGGTGCTCACCGCCGTCATGGAGCAGCACCAGGCGCTCCCGGGCGCGGGTGATGGCCACGTAGAAGAGTCGCCGCTCCTCCTCCAGCCGCGCCGGGGTCAGCGGGTTGTCGCGGGAGTAGTGGGGAAAGTCCTCCTCGTTGGTGCCGGCCAGCAGCACCAGCGGCCACTCGAGCCCCTTGGCCCCGTGCACGGTGGTGATCAGCACGCCGTCCTGGCGATTCTCGACCGGACGGCACAGGAGCTCGATGAAGGCGGCGGTGTCGTTGCCGAGCTCGCGGGCCTGCTCGACCAGCACGTCGAGCAGTCGCACGTCCTCCTCGCCCTTGTCGCGCCGTGCGGCCGCGCGCTTCAGCACCTTCTCGGCCTCCACGGCCTCGAGCACGTGCTCGAGCAGGCGGGCCGGCGGCCAGGCCGATCGCCGCGGCAGCTCGCAGAGCAGCGACCAGCGCCGCTTGAGCGTGCGCCGCTGATGGGGCTTGAGCCCCTCCAGCAGAGGATCATGACGTTCCGGCCAGCGCTGAGTCTCGGCCAGCCGGGTGGCCAGGGCGGCGATCCGCTCTCGGGCCACGAAGGAGGTGGGCTGGGCCAGCAGCAGGGCCAGGTGGCCCGGATCCTGGAGCAGCCGGGGCTCCAAGGCCAGGCGCAGGTAGCCGGCCAGGGCCTCCACCAGCGGCAGGCGGAAGACGAAGCGATCCTCCCGGGCCAGCCGGAACGGGATACCCTCGCGCAGCAGCGCCAGCTGCAGCGGCACCGAGAGCGCCCAGCTGCGCACCAGCAGGCAGGCCTCGTCGAGGCCCCGCCCCTGCCGATGCCAGGCGGCGAGCTCATCGAGCAGCGCCCGGCCGCCCTGCCCCACCGCAAGCCCGGTGCGGGGATTGTCGGGGGCGGCCAGGCAGAGCTGGTCGGGACGTCGGCGGTTGGCGGCGATGGCGTGATTGGCCGCCAGCGCCAGGGCATGGCCGTGGCGGAAGGTGGTGGAGAGCGGGTAGTCGTGCGCCGCGCCGAAGGTCGCGGTGAAGTTCTCCAGCATGGTGTCGGGATGGGCACCGCGCCACTCGTAGATGCACTGGTTGGCATCGCCCACCGCCATCACCTCGGCCTCTCGGCCGGCGAGCAGCGCCAGCAGGCGCTGCTGGGCGGTATTGATGTCCTGGTACTCGTCGATGACCACGTGATCGAGGAAGCCCTGCACGCGGTGGCGCAGCGCGGCGTCTTCCTCCAGCGCCAGCAGCGGGCGATAGAGCAGGTCGGCGAAGGTCATCAGCCCCTGCTCGGCCAGCAGCCGCTCGGCGTGCTCGAAGGCCGCCACGAAGTGGCCGGTCTCCTCGCCGAAGTCGAGCCGGCCATGCAGCTCGGCGGGCGAGGCCATCTCGGCCTTCACCAGGCCGCAGAAATGGGCCAGCGCCTCGAGGCGCTCGGCGTCCAGCGCCGTCTCGCGGGCCTCGGGCTCCTCGGCGAGCGCCGCCAGGGTCGCCTGGCGCAGCAGCCGCTCGAGCTGCCAGTCGGCGGTGAGCAGCTGGCGGGGCGCCAGGACGCCCCAGCGGGTCAGGCTGGCGGAGAGCCGATGGCCCAGCGAGTGGAAGGTGCGCACGTCGGGCAGTGCCTGCCCGGCCGGCGCCATGGCCGCGAGGCGTGCCTGGAAGTCCTCCCGGGCCGAGCGGTTGAACATCAGCACCAGTATCCGCCCCGGGGGCACGCCGCGGGCCAGCAGGTGCAGCACCCGGGCCACCATGGTGGTGGTCTTGCCGGCGCCGGCCACGGCCGCGACCCGGGCATGCCCCCGCTCGTGGGACACCACCGCCCGCTGCTCGGCGGTCAGCGACGGGGAAGAGGCGGCGCGTTCGCTCATGGGCCGCCGCCGTCCCGGCGTTCGTCCGCGTCGAGCCGACCCAGCGGCTGCCAGGCCCCGCCGCTGGTCAGCCCCAGCTCGAGGGCGCTCTCGCCGAGCTCGCGGGTCTCGGCCTGCTCCACCAGGCGATAGTAGACATTGCGCCCCAGGCGGGCGGCTAGGCCGAAGCGGATCGGCACCTCGGGGATCGTCTCGCCGGCCGGCGTCTCGCTGAGGGTCAGCCGACACTCATCATCGAGGCGCACCCGGTCGCCGACGTTGGTGGTGAGCCACCAGTCGCCACCCTCATCGGGCTCGGCATCGACGATCAGGAAGGGGCGATCCTCGACACAGATGCGCTGCATCTCGGCCGGGGTCACCAGCCAGTAGTCGCCATCGGGCTCGCGGCGCAGGATGGTCGACAGCAGGCGCACCAGCCGCGGCCGCGCGATGGCCGTGCCCTCGTGGAGCCAGCGACCGTCGGCGGCGATGGTCAGGTCCATCTCGCCGCGCTGGGCGGGGTGCCAGCGATCCACCGGGGGAATCTCGCCGTGGGGTTCGATCTGCGCCAGCAGGGGATCGAGGATCATGGCAGCGGCCTCTGTCGGTGGCGTCTCGGGTCTAGACCAGCCCGGCGCGGGACAGGGCGTCGCGGACGTTCGCCGGCGCCTCGGGGACCGCCGCCCGGAACAGATGGTAGAAGTTGGCGGTGGTCTGGGCGGCGAGCTCCTCGACGCTGATGCCCCGCGCCTCGGCGATGCACTCGGCGACCTCGACCACCCAGGCCGGCTCGTTGGGCTTGCCGCGGTGTGGCACCGGGGCCAGGTAGGGGCTGTCGGTCTCGATCAGCAGCCGATCCAGCGGCACCCTCTGCGCCACGTCGCGCAGCGACTCGGCGTTGCGAAAGGTGACGATGCCGGAGAGCGAGATGTAGAAGCCGTGGCGCACCGCCTCGCGGGCCATGTCGAGGTCCTCGGTGAAGCAGTGCAGCACCCCGCCCACCGCCGGGTCGACGTGCTCGCGGATCAGCGCCAGGGTGTCCTCGCGGGCCTCGCGGGTGTGGATGATCACCGGCAGTTCGAGCTCGCGGGCGGCGATCAGCTGGCGACGGAAGCGCTCGAGCTGCACCTCCCGGGAGGGCACCTTAGCGGGGGACTTGTCGAGATAGTGATAGTCCAGCCCGCACTCGCCGATGGCCACGGCGCCATAGCGCTCGGCCGCCTCGGTGATCGCCGCCACGTCGGGCTCCGTCTCGAGCGTCTGCAGGGGGTGGATGCCGGCCGAGATCACCACGTCGTCGTGGGCCCGGCTGATCTCGGCCAGGGTCGGCACGTCGTCCAGGGTCACGGCGATGGCCAGGAACTGGCGGACGTCACGGGCGCGGGCGGCCTCGAGGGCGGCGGCGAGATCGCCGCCGTGGGTGCCGGGATCGAGGCGATCGAGATGGCAGTGGGAGTCGACGAACATGCGGGGGAATTCCGAAATGGCAGAGTGGGTTCAGGCAAGCGGACCGATGCGGTCCGTCAGAGGGTGTAGGTCGGGGCGCCCTTGTCCAGCTGGCCGGCCAGCAGGGTCTCGATGCGGTCGCGCACGGCCTGGTCCTCGGGGCTGAAGTGGATGCCGATGCCCGGGACGCGGCGGCCGGCCACCCCCTCGGGCGAGACCCACACCACCTGGCCGGTGACCGGCACCCGCTCCTCGTCGCCGGGCAGCATGAGCAGCAGGAAGACCTCCTGGCCCAGCTCGTAGCGCTCGCGGGTGGGAACGAAGATGCCGCCGCGCTCGAGCACCGGCATGTAGGCCGAGAGCAGGGTCGGGACGTCCTGGATGGTCAGCGAAAGCGCCTTCTGTGCGGCCATGGTGTCTCCCTTTGCGGTGCGTCACAGCGGTCGAGGGCGCCGCGGCGTGTCAGGAACGCAGCAGCGTGGACCAGCGTACCAGCCAGGCCTCGAGGGTCAGCTGGGGATTGGGGTTACCGCCCTCGGCCAGCAGCCGTCGCTGCTCGCGGGCATAGTCCAGCAGGCGGAACCAGTCACGTACCCGTGCATTCTTGACCGCCTGGCGGTAGAGCACCAGCAGGTCGGGGTTGCGCAGCTCGGCAGTATCGCCCGAGAGCCCCAGGCGAATCAGGTCCTCAAGCCAGATGATACCGTACCACAGGATGGCGTCGATGGACTGGCGATCCAGGCGGGCCGCCTCGGCCACCGGTTCGCCCCCGCGCATCAGCGCCTCGAAGGTCTCGACCAGCTGCTGGCGCAGCGCCCGGGCGCTCGGCTCGGCAAGCTCCAGGGCGCGCAGCGGCAATCCTCCCGCGGCGCGAAACCAGAAGCGGGCCTCCTCCTCTCCCCCCAGCTGCTCGGTCAGCCAGGGCCGACAGTCGGCCTCCGCCGGCACCGGCAGGCTCCAGTGCTGGCAGCGCGAGCGGATGGTCGGCAGCAGCCGCGAGGGGATGTCGGAGAGCAGCACGAAGAGGGTGCGCCCGCCCGGCTCCTCGAGACTCTTGAGCAGTGCGTTGGAGGCCGCCACGTTCATCGCCTCGGCCGGGGCGATGGTGATCACCCGATAGCCGCCCTGCTGAGCGGTCTGGGCGACGAAGGCGTTGACCTCGCGTACCGGACCGATGCGGATCAGCCGCTTGCCCTCCTCCGGCGCCACCCGCAGCAGGTCCGGATGATAGCCCGAGGCCAGCATGTGACAGGCGTGGCAGCCCCCGCAGGCGAACTCCCCGGGCGAGGCGCAGAGGGTACGGGCCACCAGCGCCTCGGTCAGCGAGTGCTTGCCGATGCCGTGGCCCCCGGAGATCAGCAGGGCATGGGGCAGCCGGCCGTCGGCGGCCAGCCTGACGAGCTCGCGCCAGCGTGGCATCAGCCAGGGCAGCGGGCGTGGCACCTCGACGGACGTCATCGCCATGCGGCCATCCGCGCGTCCAGGCGGGCCAGCAGCTCGGCGCGCACCGCGTCGATGGCGGCGCCGGCATCGATCACCGCCACCCGCTCGGGGGCGGCCTCGGCGCGGGCGAGGTAGGCGCGACGCACCGCCTCGAAGAAGTCGCCACGCTCGCGCTCGAAGCGGTCGCGCACCTCGCCCTGACCCTCGAGGCGACCGTCCAGGCGCCGCTGGGCGGCCTCCATGGACATGTCCAGCAGCAGGGTGAGATCGGGCTCGAGGCCCTGCTGGACGAAGGCCTCAAGTTCGGCGATGCGGGCGGCGTCGAGGCCGCGCCCGCCGCCCTGGTAGGCGTAGGTGGCGTCGGTGAAGCGGTCGCAGACCACCCAAGCACCGCGCGCGAGGGCCGGCTTGACCACCCGCGCCAGGTGCTGGGCGCGGGCGGCGAAGACCAGCAGCAGCTCTGCGTCCGGGTCGAGGGGCTCCTCCTCGACGGGGTCCAGCAGCAGCCGGCGGATGTCTTCCGCCCGGGGGGTGCCGCCGGGCTCGCGGGTCGCCACCACCTCGTGCCCGTGGGCCCGCAGGTGATCGACCACCAGGGCGAGGTTGGTGGACTTGCCCACCCCCTCGCCGCCTTCCAGGGTGATGAATCGTCCGCGCTCGGTCATGTGGGATGCCGCTCCATGGTCAGCGATTGCGTATATACCGGTTCACCGCGTTGTTGTGCTCGCGCAGGGTGCGCGAGAAGTGGTGGGTGCCGTCGCCGCGGGCGACGAAGTAGAGCGTCTTGCCCTCGGCCGGCTGCACCGCGGCCTCCAGGGCGGCGCGCCCCGGCAGGGCGATCGGCGTCGGCGGCAGCCCGTCGATCACATAGGTATTGTAGGGCGTCGGCTCGCGCAGGTCGGCCCGGGTGATGTTGCCTTCGTAGCGCTCGCCCATGCCGTAGATCACGGTGGGGTCGGTCTGCAGGCGCATGCCGCGCTCCAGGCGGCGCTTGAAGACGCCGGCGATCTCGGGCCGCTCCTCGGGCGCGCCGGTCTCGCGCTCGATCAGCGAGGCCATGATCAGCGCCTGGTAGGCAGTCTCCAGCGGCAGGTCCTCGTCGCGCCCTTCCCAGACGCTCTCAAGGGTACTCTCCATGCGCTCGAGGGCCTGGCGCAGGATCTCCAGGTCGCTGAGCCCCTTGTGATAGCGGTAGGTATCCGGGAAGAACCAGCCCTCGGGGTGGCGCTCCTCCCGGTCGAGCAGCGCCATCACCTCGGCGTCATCAAGCTCCTGGGTGCGGTGCTCGAGCTTGGGCGCCTCGTCGAGGGCCTCGCGCATCTGGGCGAAGGTCCACCCCTCGGGGATGGTCAGCGAATAGGTGACTACCTCGTGGCTGCCCAGCAGCGCCAGCAGCTCGCGGCCGCTCATCCCGGGCTCGAGGCGATACTCGCCGGGGCGCAGGTCGGGCAGGCTCTCGGGCTCCAGGCGCGCCAGCAGGCGAAAGGCCCAGACCTCCTCGAGGATGCCGCGCTCGGCCAGCTCGCCGACCACGCGATGGTAGCCGGCGCCGGCCGGCACCTCGTAGAGCGTCGGCGTCTCGAGGGCGATCGGTGCCTCGAGGCGCGACTGCCAGTAGCGGTGGCCGGCGAACAGCGCCAGGCCCGCCAGCACGGCCAGCACCAGCAGGATCTTCAGCAGACGCAGCATGCGTGTCCTCGTTCCGTCATCACGACTCATTCGTTCATTGGGTAAAAGCGGGGTGGCCCAGCGCCTCATGTGCCAGGGCCTGCAGGGGACGATGGAGCGGCCCAACGCTCCAGTGGCGCAGGGGGTTGCCCTCGGGATCGTCGAGCCTCGCCACCGGCCAGAGCCCCTGCAGCGAGTTACCGAGCCATAGCGCCTCGACCTCATCCAGCACCGCGGGGAAGGCCTCGACCTCCCGGATCGGCGCTCGCTCGAGCAGCGCCGCGCGCAGGGTGCCGGCCACGCCGCAGCGGTCGAGCCGAGGGGTCTCGAGGACGCCGTCGCGCTGCCAGAAGAGGTTCATGCAGGTGGCCTCCACCAGCCGTCCCTCACTGTCGCAGACCAGGCCTTCGGCCGTGTCGGCGTCCGACCACTCAGCGCGAGCCAGGACGTTCTCGAGGCGATTGAGGTGCTTGAGGCCGGCGAGCAGGGGCTGGGTGCCGAGCCGCAGCCGGCAGTGGCGCACCCGCACGCCCTCTCGCCAGCGCTCAGCACTGGGAACGAACGGGCCGAGCCGCCAGCGCAGCTGGGGGGCGGGCGTGTCAGGGGGCGCATAGCCGCGCCCGCCGCTGCCGCGGGTCAGGATCAGCTTGAGCACCGAGAGCCCCTCGCCGGCCTCGACCAGTGGCGCTTCCAGATGCTCCCGAGCAGGAAGCGGAATCCTCAGCACCCGACAGCCTCGAGCGAGGCGCGCCAGGTGCTGCTCCCACAGCAGCGGGGTGCCGTCACGCACGAGGACGGTCTCGAAGAGACCATCTCCGTAGGCGACGCCGCGATCCTCCAGCGGCCAGTCGCTGTTCGCCGCCTCTGCTATCACGACGCCTCCCCCGGGCTCACACCTTGCTGAAGATCAGCGTGCCGTTGGTGCCGCCGAAACCGAAGGAGTTCGACAGGCTGACATCGATCTTCATCTCGCGCGCGGTGTGCGGCACGTAGTCGAGACGGCAGCCTTCCTGGGGGTTGTCCAGGTTGATCGTCGGCGGCGCGACCTGATCGCGGATCGCCAGGATGCTGAACACCGCCTCCACGGCGCCGGCCGCACCCAGCAGGTG
The DNA here is from genome assembly GCF_040196315.1 of Halomonas pelophila. Taxonomy (NCBI): domain Bacteria; kingdom Pseudomonadati; phylum Pseudomonadota; class Gammaproteobacteria; order Oceanospirillales; family Halomonadaceae; genus Halomonas; species Halomonas pelophila. Next base: position 259,387 of record NZ_JBEGCI010000002.1, on the reverse strand, counting down.
ACCGATCATCGACTTGGTGGAGCTCACCGCCACCGACTGGGCGGTGTCGCCCATCACCTTCTCGACGGCCCGGCTCTCGGCCAGGTCGCCGGCCGCGGTTGAGGTGCCGTGGGCGTTGATGTAGTCGACGGCGGAGGGATCGATGCCGGCATCCTTGATGGCATTGCTCATGGCACGAGCCGCCCCGCGGCCGTCTTCCGGCGGCGCCGTCATGTGGTAGGCGTCGTCGCTCATGCCGAAGCCGGTGAGCTCGGCGTAGATGGTCGCCCCGCGGGCCTTCGCCTGCTCGTACTCCTCGAGCACGATCACCCCGGCGCCATCGGAGAGCACGAAGCCGTCGCGGTCCCGGTCCCAGGGGCGGCTCGCCGCCTCGGGATCGTCGTTGCGGGTGGACAGCGCGCGGGCCGCCGAGAAGCCGCCGAGGCCCAGCGGGGTGGTCGCCATCTCGGCGCCGCCACAGACCATCACGTCGGCGTCGCCATAGGCGATGGTGCGGGCGCTATAGCCGATGTTGTGCGTACCGGTCGTGCAGGCGGTGGTAATCGCGATGTTGGGGCCGCGGAAGCCGTGCTGGATCGCCAGGTTGCCGGAGATCATGTTGATGATCGAGCCCGGCACGAAGAACGGCGAGATCCGGCGCGCCCCGCCCTTGTTGAGGGCATTGTGGTTGTTCTCGATCATCGGCAGGCCGCCGATGCCCGAGCCGATCGCCACGCCGATACGATCGGCGTTCTCTTCGGTGCACTCGATTCCCGCATCGGCGATCGCCTGGCCGCCCGCCGCCATCCCGTACTGGATGAACAGGTCCATCTTGCGGGCGTCCTTGGGATTGAGATAAGGACTGATGTCGAAGTCCTTCACCGACCCGCCAAAGCGCGTATTGAAGGCGCTGACATCGAAGTGTTCGATGGGGGCGACACCGCTCTTGCCGGCCAGGATATTGGCCCAGCTCTCCTTGACGGTATTTCCCACCGGCGTGACCAGACCGAGCCCGGTCACCACAACCCTTCTACGAGCCATCAGCTTTCCTCCAGACAACCTTGGTGACACGACCCCATCGCGGGATCGTCATTGCGCGCATTATACCCGAGTCTCCCCGACCTGTGCGGGCTCGGCAAGTTCCCGACGCGCATAGCACGAGAGCCGTCCTGCCACGGCAGGACGGCTCTCCTCGGGGCACGGCCCCGGACGCTTCAAGAAGCGGTATCGACCGCCACCTTACTGGTGGGCGTTAACGTAGTCGATGGCTTCCTGAACGGTGGTGATCTTCTCGGCTTCCTCGTCGGGAATCTCGGTGTCGAATTCTTCTTCGAGCGCCATCACCAGCTCGACGGTGTCCAGGGAATCCGCGCCGAGGTCCTCGGTGAAGGAAGAGGAGTTCTGGATGTCTTCTTCCTTGACGTTCAGACGCTCAGCCACAACCTTCTTAACGCGCTCTTCGATGGTGCTCATTATGACTACTCCAGTCGTTCACATTGGCCGTTCGGAAACCAGCCGTTAAAGATCCAGATCCGCTAGCCGGAAGCTGCGGCGTAGTTTATAGACGCCCCGGGGTCGGCGCAACCGCCTCCCACCGATGGCCTCAACGCATGTTCATGCCGCCGTTGACATGCAGGGTCTCGCCGGTGATATAGCCCGACGTCTCGCCGGTCAGGAAGCCCACCGCCGCCGCGATCTCCTCGGGATCACCGAGCCGAGAAAGGGGAATCTGGCCGAGCAGCATCTTGTGCTGCTCTTCGGGCAGCGCCTCGGTCATGTCGGTGGCGATGAAGCCGGGTGCCACCGCATTGACGGTGATGGCGCGCGAGGCGACCTCACGAGCCAACGCCCGGGTGAAGCCCTCCATGCCGGCCTTGGCGGCAGCATAGTTGGTCTGCCCCAAGTTGCCCATGGTGGCCACCACCGAGCTAATCGAGACGATACGTCCGAAGCGCGCCCGGGTCATGCCGCGCAGGCACGCCTTGCTGACGCGATAGACGGACTTGAGATTGGTGTCGATCACCGAATCCCACTCGTCCTCCTTCATGCGCATCAGCAGGTTATCGCGGGTAATGCCGGCGTTGTTGACCAGGATGGTGGGCGCACCGAACTCATCGGTGATCGCCTTGATCAGTGCATCGACGCTGGCCTGGTCGGTGACGTCCAGCTTGCGGCCGCCCCCTTCGATGCCCGCCGCGGCGAGATCCGCATCGATCCGCTCGGCGCCGGCATCGCTGGTGGCGGTGCCGATCACGATGCGACCCTGGCGCCCCAGCTCGTGGGCGGTGGCGCGGCCGATGCCGCGACTGGCCCCGGTGATCAGGGCGACTCTACGCTCGGTTGTCATGGTCTCTTCCGTCTACGTCCTGAAGATGGATCAGCCATTGGCCGACGGCGACTGGCCGGCGGCTTCCCTGGCCAGTTCGAGGGCCGCGGAGAGGCTGTCCGGATCATTGACCGCCAGCCCCTTGCTGCCCCGTGCAATGCGCTTGTTGAGGCCGGTGAGCACCTTGCCGGGCCCGCACTCGATGAGCACTTCGGCGCCCTTGCTAGTCATGGCCTCGATGCAGGAGGTCCAGCGTACCGGCTGATAGAGCTGCTCGATCAGTCGGGTGCGCAGGGTCTCCACGTCGGCATGCGCCTGGGCATCCACGTTCTGATAGACCGTGTAGCGCGGCGAGCGCAGCTCGATCTCCTCCATGGCCGCGGCCAGCCGCTCGGCGGCCGGACGCATCAGGTCACAGTGGGAGGGTACCGACACGGGCAGCGGCATGGCGCGCTTCGCCCCGGCCTCCTGACAGGCCACGATGGCACGCTCGACCGCCGCCTTGCTGCCGGCGATCACCACCTGACCGGGGGCATTGTAGTTGACCGCGGCAACCACGTCGCCGTCCGCGGCGCGGGCGCAGGCCTGCTCGACGGCAGCGTCGTCCAGGCCGAGGATCGCCGCCATGGCGCCCTCACCCACCGGGACCGCCGCCTGCATCGCCTCGCCGCGCAGCTTCACCAGCCGCACGCCCTCGGCGAAGGTCAGGGCACCGGCACACACCAGGGCACTGTACTCGCCCAGGCTGTGACCGGCCATGGCCGAGGGCCTCGGCCCTTCCAGCTCCTGCCAGACGCGCCAGATCGAGACGCTGGCCGTGAGCAGCGCCGGCTGGGTGCAGGCCGTTGCGTTGAGCGCCTCGGCCGGGCCTTCCTGAACCACCTGCCAGAGGTCGTACCCCAGGGCGTCGGAGGCCTCCTCGAAGGTGGTGCGCACCACGCTGTAGCGCTCCGCCAGCTCGCGCAGCATGCCGATCTGCTGCGAGCCCTGCCCGGGAAAGATGAGGGCAAGGGATTGTGTCATGTCGATCACCTTTGCGCTTGTTGACTGTCGTCGTTGCCGGTCGCACCCGGCAGGATCGGCCCCTCGGGACCGGATCCGCTCTCGACTCGACCGACGGCGGCCGAATCGACAGAGGACCGTCGATGATCCAGTTCAGCGGCCAGCCGACTCGGCAGGTCGTGACTGACTTCGTTGGCCGCGCGCTGTACCGCGAAGCGAAAGCCCATGGCATCGGCGCCGCCATGACTCTTGATCACGATCCCGGCGAGCCCCAGCAGGCTGGCCCCATTGTAGCGAACGGGGTCGAGCTCGCCCCTGAGGCGCCGCAGCGCCGGCCGGGCCAGCAGCCCCACCAGCCGACTGCTCCAGTGAGCCTCGAAGGTCGCCTGCACGCGCTCCACCAGCAATCGCGCCAGGCCTTCGCTGGCCTTGAGCACCGCGTTGCCGACGAAGCCGTCGCAGACCACCACGTCGGCGGCGCCGCTGAAGACCCCGTCGCCCTCGACGTAGCCGAGGTAGCTGATGCCGGGATATTGCCGCAGCCAGGCATCGGCCTCGCGCACGCTGGCGGTACCCTTGGTACCCTCGACGCCGACGTTGAGCAGCGCCACCCGCGGGGCGGCCAGGCCGTCCACGTGGCGCGCCATGACCTCGCCCATCAGGGCGAAGTCAACCAGGCGCGCCGCGCTCGCCTCGACATTGGCCCCCAGATCGAGCAGATAACAGCGCCGCCGATCACGGGTCGGGATGGCGGTGCTGATCGCCGGCCTCGGGATACCCGCCACCGTGCCCAGGGCACGCCGCGACAGGGCCATCAGGGCGCCGGTATTGCCGGCGCTGACTCCGGCCACGGCGTCACCGGTGGCGATGCTGTCGAGCATCCTGGCCATGCTGGTGCCGGCCCCGTGGCGCAGCGCCTCGCTGGGTCGCTGCGCCTGGCGGATCACGCCGGGCGCATCGCTGACCTGCAGACGCGCCGCCGCCGCGGCAAACTGCCGCGGCAGGCGGGAGATTTCGTCGCTGAGCCGCTCGGCGGGGCCGAACAGCTGGAGCTCGAGATCCGGGTCGGCGCTGACCGCCTGGGCAGACCCCATCACGACCGGGCGGGGACCGAGGTCCCCGCCCATCGCGTCGATGGCGATCCGCACGTCAGCGGCCAGCCACTACCACTCGCGTCGCCGTCGTCTTAGACCTCGACGACCTTGCGACCGCGGTAGAAGCCGTCCGGCGCCACGTGGTGACGCAGGTGGGTGGTACCGGTTTCCTTGTCCTGGGACAGGGCCGCGGAGGTCAGGGCGTCGTGGCTACGGCGCATGCCGCGCTTGGAACGGGTCTTGCGGTTCTGTTGAACTGCCATGGGTTGTCACTCCAGAGTGAAACGAGGGTGTATCAGAGTTTGCCCTTGATCTGCCGCAGCACATCGAAAGGGTTTGCCGGGGCGTCGGCCGACGCGTCGGTCGCCTCCCCGCTGGTCAGCTGGTCGCGCGAGACCGGACACTCGGCCTCGTCGTGGTAAACCACCTGGGGCAGACTGAGGATGATCTCATCCTCGACCACCGCCATCAGGTTCAGCTGTTCGTTTTCCACCAGCACCGGTTCATGGGTGCTCGGCAGCTCGGCGGCCAGAGAGTCGCTGGTGACCATCCCCAGCCGGAAATCGCTCTCGACGCGCTGCGCCATGGGCTGGAGACAGCGGCGGCACGGAATCTGCAGCTCGGCTTCCAGGTGGCCGCGAATCTCCCGGCGACCCTGGGAGTCGATGGCAAAATCCAGCCACACCTGACCGTCACCGGACTGGGCGCCGACTTCGTCTTCGAGTCGGGCCAGCTCGGCGAGCGCCACCAGGCCTTCCAGGTGTTCGGCACGGGCCGCGAGCTTATAGGGCTCGACCCTGCCGGGGAGTCTTGAGGTCAACATAGGCGCGCAATGATAGGCACTCCCCCTCCCCCTGTCAAAGCCACCCTCGCCTTGGGTTACCATGGCCGAGTGGCGCGCTCGACGACATCGCGCATTCTGCTCATTCGCCCCACCGCAGAGGAAGCCTTCATGCCCCGCCTGGTCCTTGCCTCGGGCTCTCGCTGGCGCCGCCAGCTGCTCGACCGCCTCGCCATCCCCTACGCCTGGGAGAGCCCCGACATCGACGAGACGCCACGCCCGGGAGAGGCGCCCGAATCGCTGGTACACCGCCTGGCGCTGGCCAAGGCCGAGCGGGTGGCGGAGACGCACCCCGACCACCTGATCGTCGGCTCCGACCAGGTGGCGCTGTTCGAGGGCGAGATCCTCGGCAAGCCCGGCGACGAGGCCGCGGCCCGCGCCCAACTGGCGCGCTTCTCCGGCCGGCGCGTGCGCTTTCTCACCGGCCTGGCGCTGATCGACACCGGTCGCGGCATGCATCGCGTCTGTCACGAGACGTATGAGGTAGTGTTTCGGCGACTCGACGAGCGAGAGATCGCGACCTACGTCGCCCGGGAGCAGCCGCTGGACAGTGCCGGCAGCTTTCGCATGGAGGGGCTGGGCATCACGCTGTTCGAGCGTCTCGAGGGCGACGACCCCAACACCCTGATCGGCCTGCCGCTGATCCGGCTCTGCGCGATGCTGCGCGAGGCCGGACTCGACCCGCTGGCCTAGATCGGCAACAGCGCCCCGCGATCGGCAAAGGCACCCCGCGACCGGCGGAAGCACCGCCCCGCCGGCACGGGAAGTCGCACGCCGCTTACGGCAGCTGGTAGCGCACCGGCGCCGCGGCCTGCGGGAGGCCCAGCCACTCGGCGGCGACTCGGCCGAACTGTCGGGAGATCCGCTCGAAAGGGTCCAGGCGCGGCGTGTAGTCCTGCAGCCGCGCCCCCTCGAAGCGGCGCGCCAGGGTATCCAGGCTGCCAAGCTCATCCACCAGGCCCAGCGACTTAGCCTGCTCGCCGGTCCAGATCAGCCCGCTGAAGAGCCGCTCGTCATCGGCCAGGCGCTCACCGCGACCCTCGCGGACGTCGTCGATGAACTGCCGGTGGGTGGTGGCCAGCACCTGCTGCCAGAACTGACGCTGGGAGCGGGAGATATCGGAGAAGGGATCGAGGAAGGCCTTGTTCTCCCCGGCGGTGAAGACGCGCCGCTCCACCCCGAGGCGCTCGATGGCCTCCTCGAAGCCGAAGCCCGCATGGATCACCCCGATCGAGCCCACCAGGCTCGCCGGCGCGGCGACGATCTCGTCGGCCGCCGCCGCCACGTAGTAGGCGCCGCTGGCCCCGATGTCCTCGACCACCGCGATGATCGGCTTGTCGCCCTCCTCGCGCAGCCGCATCACCGCATCGAAGATGCGCTGGGACTGCACCGGGCTGCCGCCGGGACTGTTGACGTGCAGCACCACCGCCTCGGCCTGATCGGCCTTCCAGGCCCGCTCGAGCCCCTCGATGACGCGCTGGGCGCTGGCCGGCGACTCGCTGTCGATCACCCCCTTGACCTCGACGACCCCCAGGTGCCGCTCGGCGGGTGCCGACACCCCCGGCGCCACGAAGAGCCCATAGAAGGTGGTGGAGAGCGAGGCCAGGATCAGCAGCGCGAAGAAGAAGCGAAAGAACAGCTTCCAGCGCCGCGAGCGGCGCTGCTCGGTAAGCACGCCGTCGATCCAGCGGTCCATCATCTCGAGCTGAGCCAGACGCTGGCGTTCGCGCAGCGTGTCGACATCCTCGTCGCCGGGCGGCGCGGCATCGGCCGGCGCCTGCTGACGCGCCTGGCGCGCCTGCTCAGGCGTCAGCTCCGGGCCCGTCGTCCAGCGATCATCCCGCTTGTCGTCGTCACTCATGGCAATCCTTTCCCTGATGGGCTGGTGGTTAGCAGGCGGGTCGTGAACGGGCTGATTCTAGACGGGCGCGCCGGGGCGGACCTGGACATCAAGGCCCTAGCCGTGCAGCCAGTCGAAGAGTTCGGGCACCGTCTCGGCGGTGAGCACCGGGCGGCTGACCGCCAGCCGGTCCGGGGCATGCACCCCCCAGGTCACCGCGATGCGATCCATGCCCAGCGTCCTGGCCATCTCCAGGTCGTATTCCGTATCCCCGATCATCACCGCCTCGCCGACATCGACGCCGAGCTCGGCGAGGAGTTCCTCGAGCATGCGCGGATGCGGCTTGGAGAGGGTCTCGTCGGCGGTACGGCTGGCGTGGAACCAGTGACCGCTGCCGCTCTCGCGGAAGATGCGATCCAGGCCGCGACGGCTCTTGCCGGTGGCCACGGCCAGCTGCTGGCCTTCCCGTCCGCGCAGCCGGGCGAGCCCTGCCTCGACCCCGGGATAGAAGAGCATCGGCGTGACGTCTCCCTCGACGAAGTAGTAGGCGTAGCGGGCCCTGAGCAGCTCGGCCCGCTCGGCGTCGATGCCGGGACAGAGCGTGGCGATGGCCTCGGGCAGGCCGAGACCGATGATGTTGCGCACCGCCTCCGCCTCGAGCTCGCCCCAGCCGGCATCGCGGGAGGCCGCCTGCATGCAGGAGACGATGCGGGCGATGGAGTCCATCAGGGTGCCATCCCAGTCGAAGATGGCCAGTCGATAGCGCATGGAGTCTCCTGTCAGCGAGAGTGGCGCGCCCGGGAAAGCGCCGCCTCGAGATCGTCGGGTAGCGGCGCCTTGATCTGCACGGGGCGGCCGCTGGTGGGTTCGGGAAAGGTCAGCGAGGCGGCATGCAGGAAGAGCCGCGAGACGCCGAGCCCCGCCGCCAGGCGCTGGCTCTCGCGGCTGCCGTACTTGTCGTCGCCGAGCAGCGGATGCCCGGCGTGGGCAGCGTGCACGCGAATCTGGTGCGTCCGCCCGGTGACCGGCTCGGCCTCGATCAGGGTCACCTTGTCGAAGGTCTCGCGCACCGCGAAGCGGGTGCGGGCCACCTTGCCGGCCGTGTCCACCCGCACCCGCCGCTCGCCGTTGCCCAGCTCGAAGCGATCAAGCCGGGCACTGACGAAGTCGCGACGCGCCGGCCAGCGACCGGCCACCAGGGCCAGGTACTGCTTGTCCATGTGGTGCTGCTTGAGCGACTCGTTGAGCGCCAGCAGCGCCGGGCGCGACTTGGCCAGCAGCAGGCAGCCGGAGGTGTCACGATCCAGGCGGTGCACCAGCTCCAGGAAGTCGAGGTCCTCGCGCACCTGGCGCAGCGCCTCGATCAGGCCGATCTTGACCCCGCTGCCGCCGTGCACGGCCAGCCCCGAGGGCTTGTTGATCACCAGCCAGTCGCGCCCCTCGACCAGCACGCTGCCGGCCAGCAGGTTACGCAGGTTATCGCTGACCTCGCGCACCGCCTCCCGGGGGGTGAGGCGCAGCGGCGGGATGCGCACCAGGTCGCCCAGCGCCAGGCGGGTATCCGCCTTGACCCGCTTCTTGTTCACCCGCACCTCGCCCTTGCGCACGATGCGATAGATCAGCGCTCGCGGCGCCCCCTTCATGCGCGTCAACAGGAAGTTGTCGACCCGCTGGCCGACCTGACCCTCGGTCACTTCCACCCACTGTACGTCGCGCCCTTCGGCCATGCCGCCACTCCACTGAAAACCCGCTCGAAAGGCGCATTCTAACGCAGTGTGCAGCATCCTGCGCCAATTGCTGGTCACCCCCGTAACTGGTATATTGCCAGCTCGCCTCAATGGGTCGTGACGACCCGATAGCGCGCCTGCACGACAGACACGCAGGCCGAGGCGAAAAGATCGGGCCGCGAAGATCCTCGCCAATCCGAGGTCCCGCCGCCGACAAGCAAACGATACTACGCCACGCCCGGCTCCGATCGCGCCCGCTGCGGCAAGATCGGAAACCAAGGGATACGTACAACAACGTGCCGGAGGCCGGCGTTGGCGAATCGATGAATGCCAGGTGTTGGCGGTGACCGCAGAACCGGATGGGCGATGTCCCACCGTGACATGTCCTGCCACCGCCCCGTACTCAACATGATCATGCCGTGTCGGATCCATCGTGCAAGGATGCTCCGGGGCGGCCGGGCGCTATACCGCATCCGCGACATGCGCTGAGCACAGGCACGCTGCAGCCAGCGGTTCGCCTCCGTCGTTGACCACCATCCGGCACGTCCATATTTGTGAGACGACATGAAACGGATGCTCATCAATGCGACCCAGCCGGAAGAGCTGCGCGTCGCGCTGGTCGATGGACAACGCCTCTACGATCTGGACATCGAATCCGGTGCCCGGGAGCAGAAGAAAGCCAATATCTACCGCGGCAAGATCACCCGCGTCGAACCCTCCCTCGAAGCCGCCTTCGTCGACTTCGGTGCCGACCGCCACGGCTTCCTGCCCCTCAAGGAGGTCTCCCGCGACTACTTCCTGAAGGAGCCCTCCGGGCGCCCCAGCATCAAGGAGGTGCTCAAGGAAGGTCAGGAAGTCATCGTTCAGGTCGACAAGGAGGAGCGCGGCAACAAGGGGGCGGCGCTGACCACCTTCATCAGCCTGGCTGGCCGTTTCCTGGTGCTGATGCCCAACAACCCGCGGGCCGGCGGCATCTCTCGGCGCATCGAGGGCGAGGAGCGCAGCCAGCTCAAGGAGGCCATGGGCCAGCTGACCGTGCCCGACAAGATGGGCATGATCGTGCGCACCGCCGGCATCGGCCGCTCCCCCGAGGAGCTGCAGTGGGATCTCGACTACCTCGTCCAGGTGTGGGAATCGATCACCGAGGAGGCCGGCAAGCGCGCGGCGCCCTTCCTGATATACCGCGAATCCAACGTCATCATCCGCGCCATGCGCGACTACCTGCGCCAGGACATCGGCGAGGTGCTGATCGACAGCGAAGAGGTCCACCAGGAGGCGCTGGCCTTCATCCGCCAGGTGATGCCCTCCTACCAGCAGAAGATCAAGCTCTACGTCGACGAGGTCCCGCTCTTCTCGCGCTTCCAGATCGAGTCGCAGATCGAGACCGCCTACGAGCGCGAGGTCAAGCTGCCCTCCGGCGGTTCCATCGTCATCGACCACACCGAAGCGCTGGTCTCCATCGACATCAACTCGGCACGCGCCACCCGGGGCAGCGACATCGAGGAGACCGCCCTGCAGACCAATAGCGAGGCGGCCGACGAGATCGCCCGCCAGCTGCGCCTGCGTGACATCGGCGGCCTGGTGGTGATCGACTTCATCGACATGAGCCCGGCGCGCAACCAGCGTGAAGTCGAGAACCGCATGCGCGACGCGCTGAAGCTCGACCGCGCGCGGGTACAGATCGGCCGCATCTCGCGCTTCGGCCTGATGGAGATGTCCCGCCAGCGCCTGCGCCCGTCGCTCGGCGAGACCAGCGGCGTGGTCTGCCCGCGCTGCGACGGCCAGGGCACCATCCGCGACGTGCGCTCCATCTCGCTCTCGATCATGCGCCTGATCGAGGAAGAGGCCATGAAGGAGCGCAGCGCCCAGATCCGCGCGATCCTGCCGGTGCCGGTGGCCACCTACCTGCTCAACGAGAAGCGCAGCGTACTGGCCGAGATCGAGCGTCGCCAGGACGTGCGCGTGGTGATGCTGCCCAATCCCGACATGGACACGCCCCACTACGACGTGCAGCGCCTGCGCGACGACCACGTGGACGAGGAGGGCGCCACGAACCTCTCCAGCTTCGAACTCTCCACCGAGAGCGAGGTGGGCAAGGAGCCTGAAGCCGCCTTCGGCAAGCCGATACAGCGCGCCGAGGCCGCCGTCAAGACGGTGATCCACCACGAGCCGGCCCCCGCCTCCCTGCAGAAGGAAGAGGCCCAGGCCCCGGCACCCGCCGCCAAGGCCCCGGCCGCTAGCAAGCCCAGCGCGCCCCAGGCCTCCAGCACCAAGGCACCGACCGCCAAGGCGCCGACTGCGCGCCCTGCCGCCGAGCCCGAGGGCGGCGTCCTGGGACGCCTGGTCAAGGGGCTGGCCAAGCTGCTCGGCGGCGACGAGGCGCCCGCCGCCCAGGAGAAGAAGCCGGCCGCGCGCAGCAGCGAGTCGTCCACCGCCAGCGACCAGACGGCGCGCAAGCCCGCCGCCCGTGACGACGATCGCGGCAGCCGCGGCGGCCGGCAGCGCCGTCAGCGCAATGACGAGCGTCGCGGCGCCGCTCGCCAGGAGAGCGGGCGCGATGAGGGCAAGTCCACCGCCAACGAGGGACGCGACAATCGCGGCAACCGTGGCGGCCGCGGTCGCGGACGCCAGGACGATAACCGCCAGGCACCGCGCCAGCAGGAAGCGCCCAAGGGTCGTGACGACAAGCCGCGTGACGACAAGGCCCGCGAGGAGAAGCCCCGCGAGGATGCGCGCCGCCAGAAGCCGAGCGACAAGCCGGCCGAGAAGGTAGCCGACAAGCCGAGCGAGAAGCGCGCCGACACTCCGGCGGCCAGCGAGCCGGTCGATGATGGCAAGCCGAAGCGGACCCGCAATAATCCGCGCAGCCGCACGCGCAAGCACGCCATCAACCCCAAGGCCGAAGCCGAGCAGCAGCGCCTGCAGGCCGAAGCCGCCGAGGCGCCCAAGGTCGAACCGATAGCGACCGAGGCCAAGGCCGAACAACCGGCCCAAGGTGACGAGAAGGCCAAGGCCGAACAACCGGCCCAAGGTGACGAGAAGGCCAAGCCCGAGCAGAAGCCGACCGAGGCCAAGGCCGATCAGCAGCCGACCGAGGCCAAGGCCGAGCAGCAGCCGACCGAGGCCAGGGCCGAGCAGCAGCCCGCCGACGCCAAGGCCGAGCAGCAGCCTGCCGAGGCCAAGGCCGAGCAGCAGCCTGCCGAGGCCAAGGCCGAGCAGCAGCCTGCCGAGGCCAAGGCCGAGCAGCAGCCTGCCGAGGCCAAGGCCGAGCAGCAGCCCGCCGAGACCAAGGCCGAGCAGCAGCCCGCCGAGACCAAGGCCGTGCAGCAGCCGACCGAGGCCAAGGCCGACGCGAAAGTCGACGCAAAGCCCGAGCCGAAGCCGACCGAAGCCAAGACCGACAAGAAGGCCGAAGCGAAGCCGACTGAAGCCAAGGCCGACGCAAAGGTCGAGGAAAAGGCAGAGCAGCCGGGCGAATCCAAGCCCGCCGAGTCGAAAGCCGCCGAGGCCAAGGCTGACGAGAAGGCCGAAGCGAAGCCTGAGCCGAAGCCGACCGAGGCGAAAGCCGAAGGAAAGCCCGAGCCGAAAGCCGCCGAGGCCAAGGCCGACGAGAAGGCCGAAGCGAAGCCGACTGAAGCCAAGGCCGACGCAAAGGTCGAGGAAAAGGCAGAGCAGCCGGGCGAATCAAAGCCCGCCGAGTCGAAAGCCGCCGAGGCCAAGGCCGACGAGAAGGCCGAAGCGAAGCCCGAGCCTAAGTCCGCCGAGGCCAAGACTGACGCGAAGGCCGAAGCGAAGCCCGAGCCAAAGCCGACAGAGGCCAAGACTGAGGAGAAGGTCGAGCCGAAAGCCGCCAAGGCCAAGGCCGACGAAAAGGTCGATGAGAAGGCGGAGCAGCCCGCCGCCAAGGCCTCTCGCCGCCGGGGTCGTCGCGCGCATAACGATCCGCGCGAGATCCGCCGCCGCGAGCAGGAGGCCAAGGCCCAGGAGGGCAAGCAGGGCTGATCCCTGCCCTGCCCCCAACGACAACGCCCGCAGCCATGGCTGCGGGCGTTGTCGTTTAGGGGTGCGGTCGTCTCAAGGGCATCAATGCGTAGTCCAAGAGCGCCTCGCCTATTGCCCCTGGGCGCCAGCCCACCGAGGCTCTCGCTCGAGGCGCACGCCGAAGCGCTCCCGCACCCGGGCGGCCACCTCGCCGGCGAAGCCGAGCAGCTCGTCGGCACTGCCGCCCCCGAAGTGCACCAGCACCAGGGCCTGGCGGTCATGCACGCCGAAGTGGCCCTGGCGCCAGCCCTTCAGCCCACAGCGATCGATCAGCCAGCCGGCCGCCAGCTTGACGCGTCCGTCGGGCTGGGGAAAGTTCGGCATGGCGGGATGCTCGGCCAGCAGTCGGCGGGCGCGTTCGCCGTCGACCAGCGGATTCTTGAAGAAGCTGCCGGCGTTGCAGAGCGTCGCCGGGTCGGGAAGCTTCTCGCCCCGGATCGCGCAGACCGCCTCGGCCACCGCCAGCGCCGTCGGCTCGGCATCGAGCCGGCTCGCCAGGTCGCCATAGCCAAGCCGTGGGCGCGGCATGCGCGACACGCGAAGCACCAGCCGCGTGATCACCACCCGGCCCGCCAGCGCGCCCTTGAAGACGCTGTCCCGATAGCCGAAGGCGCAGTCGGCAGCCGACAGCACCGTCTCGCGGCCGTCGTCGAGATGCACCAGATGCACCGCCTCGAGAAGATCACTCAGCTCGACCCCGTAAGCGCCGATGTTCTGGATCGGCGCCGCCCCGCAGTGGCCGGGAATCAGCGCCAGATTCTCGGCGCCCCAGAGCCCTCGTTGCGCCAGGGCCATCACCAGCGCGTGCCACGCCACCGCCGCCTCGGCATGCACCAGCACGGCACCGTCCTGCTCCTTGAGCCACCACTGGCTCATGGCCGGCTGGATCACCAGCCCCTCGAGTCGCTCGGGCAGGATGAGGTTGCTGCCGCCGCCGAGCACCGTCAGCGGCCAGTCGTGGCGCTTTGCCAGGGCCAGCGCCTCGCGCAGCTCGGCCAGGGTCGACGGGGCCGCATGGCGCTCGGCAACGCAGGGCAGCCCGAGCGTATTGGCATCGGTCAGTGCGTGATCGGTGCGGAGCGCCAGGCTCAAGGCGCGGCCTCCAGGCGCGAGGCGATATCGGCCAGCAGCCCTCGGGAGGCCGCCTCGATCAGGTCCAGCACCGCCTCGAAACCGTCCTCGTCGCCGAAGTAGGGATCGGGCACGGCGCGCTCGGGCCAGCCGGCGAAGGCGAGGAACAGCGCGATGACCGCCTCGCTCGACGCGGGGCGCTGCGCCTCGATGGCGGCGAGGTTGTCGTGGTCCATGGCGAGCACGTAGTCGAAGCGCTCGAAGTCCTCGACGGCGAGTTGCCGCGCCCGGAGATCGGACAGGTCGATCCCGCGTTGCAGGGCGGCCTCCCGGGCACGGGCATCCGGCGCCTTGCCCACGTGCCAGGGCCCGATGCCGCAGGAGTCGACCTCGACCCGCGAGGCCAGGCCGGCCTGCTCGAGATGGGCGCGGAAGACCCCTTCCGCGGTCGGCGAACGACAGATGTTACCCAGGCAGACGAAAAGCACACGCATCAGGCGCCTCCCGGCTGGTCATGGCCAGAGAGCAGCTCGCGCACCCGCGCGAGGTCCGCTTCGGTATCGACGCCGGCCGGATGCGGCACCTGGGCCAGGGCGACCTGGATGGCATGGCCGTGGTGCAGGGCGCGCAGCTGCTCGAGCTGCTCGAGCTGCTCCAGCGGTGACGGTGGCCAGTCGCGATAGTCGGCGAGAAAGCCCACCCGATAGGCGTAGAGGCCGATGTGGCGCAGCCAGGCATCGGTCTCGAGCAGCTCGGGGCGCCGGGCAAACGCCTCGCGATCCCAGGGGATGGGTGCCCGTGAGAAGTAGAGCGCTCGCCCGGAGAGCGAGCGCACAACCTTGACCGCATTGGGGTTGAAGAGCGTCTCGACGTCGCTGATCGGCTCGGCCAGGGTGGCGATGGAGGCCTCGGGATCGTCGAACAGCCTCGCGGCGACCTGGTCGATCAGCACCGGCGGGATCAGCGGCTCGTCGCCCTGCACATTGACCAGCACGGCGTCGTCGGCCAGCCCCAGGCGCTCGGCCACCTCCGCCAGGCGGTCGGTCCCGGAGGGGTGATCGTCACGCGTCATCACCACCTCGGCGCCCAGCGGCACGAGAGCCTCACGGATACGCTCATCGTCGGTGGCCACCACCACCCGCGCGGCGCGACTCTCGCCGGCGCGGCGCCAGACGTGCACCACCATGGGCTCGCCGGCGATCTCGGCCAGCGGCTTGCCGGGCAGGCGCGAGGAGGCATGACGCGCGGGAATCACCGCGATGAAGGAGTCGGCGCGGCCCATCACTCCTCCCCCGTGCGTCCCGGCGAGTCGTGCAGCGTCTCGTCGACGCTCATGGCCCGCGCTTCCTCGGGCAGCATCACCGGGATGCCGTCGCGGATCGGATAGGCGAGGCCGTCGAAACGACACTCGAGCTCGAGGGCCTCACGGTTGTACTTCAGCTTGCCCTTGCACAGCGGGCAGACCAGCATTGCCAGCAGTTCCTTGTCCATGACTCCCCCTCGTGGTGATTCAGTTCGCCGCCCGGGCCTCGCCCGGTGTCGGATAAGATGATGACAGGGTGTCCAGCCGTTGCGCCAGCCAGGCACGGAAGGCGGCATCGGGTTGAGCCTCTACCTCCAGCACCCAGCTCTCGTCGGGCGCCAGGCCTCGGCATTTCACCGCGTCCTTGGCGGTCATCACCAGCGGCCGGTCGTCGCCGAAGGCCAGGTCGTCGGCCGTGTAGCGGTGGTGATCCGCGAAGGCGTGTGGGATCGCCTCGACGCCCTGGTCCGCCAGGGTCGCGAAGAAGCGCGGCGGATGGCCGATGCCGGCGATGGCGTGCACCGCTCCCTCGAAGGGCAAGGGCGAGAGCGAATGGCGTTCGCCATCGCCCAGGCGGCGCCAGGCGGCAGGTTCCAGGGCCATGCCATAGGCGCCGGGCGGCGGCGTGAAGGCCGGCGTGCCGTTGACCACCACCGCATCCACGCCATCGAGCCGCGAGCGCGGCTCGCGCAGTGGGCCCGCCGGCAGGCAGCGCCCGTTGCCGAGGCCGCGACGCCCGTCGACCACCACCAGCTCCAGGTCACGGCCCAGCGCCAGGTGCTGCAGGCCGTCGTCGCCGAGCAGGATATCGCAGCCGGCCTCGAGCAGGCGCCTCGCCCCGCGCGGCCGGTCCGGGTCCACCACCACCGGCAGGCCGGTCTGGTCGGCCAGCATGCGCGGCTCGTCGCCGCAGGCGGTGACTGGCGTGGAGGCGTCCAGCAGCAGCGGATAATGCTCGCTGCGACCGCCATAGCCACGCGACAAGATGCCCGGCGACCAGCCCCGCTCGGACAGGTGACGGGCCAGCCACGCGACCAGTGGCGACTTGCCGGTGCCGCCCAGGGTGACGTTGCCGACCACGATCACCGGCACCGGGGCCTGCCACACCGGCTTGCGCCCCGATGCATAGGCCGCGGCGCGGCGGCGCACGGCCAGGCGATAGAGCGCCTCCAGCGGGCGCAGGGCGAAAAGCCAGGCGTCGCCTCGGTAGGCCGCCGTCAGCCAGCGCTCGCCGAGGCCGGTCATGCCGGCCCGGGCTCCTGGAACTGCAGCCGGTGCAGCGCGGCGTAGGCGCCGTCGCGGGCCAGCAGCGCGTCGTGGGCGCCCTGCTCGATGATCTCGCCCTGCTCCATGACCAGGATGCGGTCGGCTCGCTCGATGGTCGAGAGGCGGTGGGCGATGACGAAGGTGGTCCGGCCCTGGCAAACCTCCTCCAGGGCCGCCTGGATGTGGCGCTCGGATTCGGTATCCAGGGCCGAGGTCGCCTCGTCGAGCACCAGCAGCGGGGCATCCTTGAAGATCGCCCGGGCGATGGCCAGGCGCTGGCGCTGGCCGCCGGAGAGCATCACGCCGTTCTCCCCCACCACGCTGTCGTAGCCGTGGGGCATGCGCTCGATGAATTCGTGGGCATGGGCGGCCCGGGCGGCGGCCTCAATGGCAGCGGGATCGGCCCCCGACACGCCATAGGCAATGTTGTCGGCGATGCTCGCGTTGAACAGCGTCACCTGCTGGGAGACCAGGGCGATCTGGCGGCGTAGCGGGGCCAGGCGGTACTCGCCCTGCTCCACCCCATCGATCAAGAGCCGACCCGCGGTGGGGCGATAGAAGCGCGGCAGCAGGCCGACCAGGGTCGACTTGCCGCTGCCGGAGCGGCCGACGATGGCGACCATCTCGCCAGGCGCCACCTCCAGATCGATGCCCTTGAGCACCTCGGGCTGTTCGTCGCCGTAGGCGAAGCGCACTCCCTCGAAGCAGACCCGCCCCTCGAGGCGACCGGGCTCATGGGTCCCTGCGTCGGGCTCGGGGGGCTCCTCGAGCAACCCGAAGAGCTCGCCGGCGGCGGCGATGCCCTTCTGGATCTCGCTGTTGATCTCGGTGAGCTGGCGCACCGGCTTGGCCATCAGGGCGGCGGCGGTGATGAAGGCGACGAACTCGCCCGGCGTCATCTCGTCGAGCAGCGCCGGCGACATGGCGAGCCACACCAAAAGCGCCAGAGAAAGCGCCACCAGCAGCTGGATCACCGGGGTGCTGGTGGCCTTGGTCAGCGCCTCCTTCATGCTCTGGCGACGATTGACCTCGCTGGCCTTCTCGAAGCGCGTCTTCTCGAAGGCCTCGGCGCCGTGGGTGCGCACCACCCGATAGCCCGAGAGCGCCTCGGAGGCGACGTGGGTGACGTCGCCCATGGAGCGCTGGATGCGCCGCGAGATGCGCCGGAAGCGCTTGCTGGCATAGCTGACCACGCCACCGATCAGCGGCGTCACGGCCAGAAACAGCAGGGTCAGCATCCAGTTGGTCCACAGCAGGTAGGTGACCAGGCCGATCACGAAGAGCCCCTCGCGCAGCAGGATGGTGACCGCCTTGGTGGCGGCCCCGGTGACCTGCTCGACATGGTAGGTCACTCGCGAGATCAGATGCCCCGTCGAGTGGTTGTCGAAGAAGCGCCCGGGCAGGTGCAGCATGTGGTTGAAGACGTCGCAGCGCAGCACGTGGACCAGGTTGCGCGCCACGCTGCTCATGAAGTAGGTGCCGAGGAAGGTGCCGAGGCCCCGCGCCGCGAACATGCCCACCACGAACAGCGGCAGGAACAGCCGGAAGGCCGCGTCCGGGTTCTGGATGCCATCGATCAGCCGCTTCATCATCTCGGCCAGCGCCGTGCTCGAGGCGGCGTAGATCACGTAGCCGAGGATCGCCAGGGCGAAGGCACGCCAGTAGGGCTTCACATAGCCCAGCAGGCGCTTGTAGAGGTTCCAGCCGGAATGTTCGATCACGGTGTCTCCGCTTGAGGGGTTGAGGCGGCCTCGGTGGCGATGCGTACGTGCCGGATCTCGAGACCGGCGGCCCGGTCCAGCACGCGCACCACGTCGGCATGGGCGGCCCGCCCATCGGCCTCCACCACGAGGCCGTGTTCGCGGGCCTGTTCGGCTTGAGCCGCCAGGGCATCGCCCAGGGTCCCGGCGGTATGGACCCGCTCGCCCAGGCGATACTCGCCCGAGGCGGTGACCACCAGGGTCACCGGCGCGGCCTCCATCGGCTGGCCGCTCGCGCTCTCGGGCAGCTCGAGCTCCAGCGCCTGGCGGGTCTCGAAGGTGGTCGAGACCATGAAGAAGATCAGCAGCAGGAAGACCACGTCGATCAGCGGCGTGAGGTTGACCTCCACCGGATCGCGTCGTCGCCGGGGAAATCTCACGACGGCTTCACCCGCGGCGCAATGCGGCCATCCGCCTCGCGGAGCTCGTCGGCCCGCGAGGCCGGGTGCGCCTCGTCGGCGTGGCGCTCGGCCAGCACCAGTTCGCCCGGGTAGTGGGCGAGGTACTCGACCACCTGACTGGCCTGCTCCTCCATACGCACGGTGATGTCCTCGACCCGGCGCTGGAAGTAGCGGTGAAACATCAGCGCGGGAATCGCCACGGTGAGGCCCGCCGCGGTGGTCACCAGGGCACGAGAGATGCCGCCGGCGAGATCCGCGGTGCGACTCGCCCCGTCGCCGCTGACGATCACCGCGAACACCTCGATCATGCCCACCACGGTGCCCAGCAGGCCGATCAGCGGCGTGATCGCGGCGATGGTGCCCAGCGGGCTCAGGAAGCGCTCCATGTCATGGATCACCGCAGTCGCGGCCTCCTGCAGCCGGGCGCGCACCTGCTCATGGCCGAGCCGGGCGTTGCGAAGCCCCGCGGCGAGCACGCCGCCCAGCGGCGAGTGCGCCTCCAGCCAGTAGAGGTTGACCTGCCCGCGCGCCACCAGGTGGCAGACCTCCTGGCCGAGCCCCCGTGGGGCGATGCGGCGCGCGCGCAGGGTCCACAGGCGCTCGATGATGATCACCGAGGCCAGCAGCGAGCAGCCCAGCAGCGGCACCATCAACCAGCCGCCGGCGATCAGGGCATCCATCATGTCCATGGCGTTCTCCCCGGGTAGGGCCGGCCCGCGGGCCGGCATCAGTGGGGCGATTCTAACGCAAGGCAGCCGCCTTCGACACCGCCGCGCCGCCAGGCGGCCGGCCGCGCGGCGATGAGCTCCGGTCGCGCCCCGTCGCCGAGCCAGAGGGTCACGGCGCCGTCCTGGGCGGTGTTCCAGAGACAGCTGCCCACCTCGCGGAAGCGACGCACGACGCGATCAGCCGGGTGGCCGAAGGCGTTGTGGCGCGCCGCGCTGAAGATCACGTGGCGCGGCGCCAGGCGACGCACCAGCTGAAGCCCGGAGCTGGTGGCGCTGCCGTGGTGGCCCGCCACCAGCAGCGTGATCCCCGGCGCCACCTCGTCGAGAAAGCGCCGCTCGGCCTCGCGACCGACATCCCCGGTGATCAGCAGCCGCTGGGCGCCGGCGCTGACCAGCAGCACGCAGGAGCGATCGTTGGCGGAGAGCGCGGCGGTCTGCGCCGGTGGCCACAGGAGTCGAAAGCTGACCCCGTCGCGCTGCCAGCGGCGCCCCGCCGTGCAGGGCCTGGCCGGCAACCCCACCGCCTCGCCGGGAGGCGCCAGGAGGCGCCCCACCCGGTGCGCATCGAGCAGTGCCGGCAGGCCGCCGGCATGGTCCTGGTCGGCGTGACTGACGATCACATCGTCGAAGCGCTGGCCCGGCGGCCACAGCGCGGCCAGCGGCATGAAGCCCGAGGCGAAGCGCGGCCCGGTGTCGTAGAGGGCGCGATAGCCGGCGGTGCGCAGCTCGATCAGCTGGCCCTGGCCCACGTCATGAACACGGACCCGCAGCTGCCCTTCAGCGAGCATCGGCGGTGCAGAGGCAAGCCCCAGCGGCACCAGCACCAGCGTCGCCGTGGCCGCCAGGCGCAGGCGCATCACGAGGCCCGGCAGCGCCCACAGCAGGCCGGCCAGCCCCAGCGCCAGGCCAAGCGGCACCACCTGCGCCGGGTCCGGCCGCCACAGCGGCAGCCAAGCGACCGCCCACTCGAGCAGCGCGGCCAGCGCCTCCACCAGCAGGCCAAACACGTCCCAGAAGAGCATCGAGAGTGGGGGCAGCCAGGCGGTGAGCCAGCCGAGTAGCCCCAGGGGCACCAGCAGCGTGCTGACCAGCGGCACGGCGATGAGGTTGATCAGCGGCGCCGTCGGCGCCAGCCGATCGAAAGCCAGCAGCACGGCGGCGGCCATCACCGGCGCCAGCAGCAGCTGGGTGCGCACCAGAGCCCATAGCCAGCCGGTCAGGCCTTGCGGGCGGGCCCTCCCCCGCCAGATCAGGATCAGCAACGCCACGGCGGAAAACGACAGCCAGAGACCGGGCCGCCAGGCCGAGAGCGGATCGACCAGCAGCACCAAGGCCAGCGCCAGCCACCAGGCCTGCCAAGGGCCGGGCGCGTGTCGTCCACTGGCCACCCAGAGCCCCACCAGGGTCATGATCATGGCGCGCAGCGCGGGCGACTCCAGGCCGGCGAGCCCGGCATAGCCCACCGCCGAGGCGGCGGCCAGCCACCAGGGCCACACCGCCAGGCGCCAGGCTCCGGGCGTGATCAGCCGGGCCGCGCCTCGCGCGAGCCACAGGGCGAAGGTCGCCACCAGCCCGACATGCAGGCCGGAGATCACCACCAGGTGGGTGGTGCCGCTGGCATTGAGCAGATCCCAGTCGGCGCGCTCGAGGCGCTCGCTGGCTCCCAGGGTCAGCGCCGCCAGCCATCGCGCATGGCGGTCCGACAGCCCCTGGGCATCGAGGTGCTCGAGTGCCTGCCGGCGCAGCGAGACGCCGGCCTCGGCGAGCTTCTGCGGTGGCGGGTCACGGCGCACGTAGCCGCTGGCCTGGATGCCTTCGCGCCGCAGCCAGGCGCCGTAGTCGAAGGTGTCGGGGTTGGCGAAACCAGACGGCGGGCGCAGGCGTACCGTCAGCTCCCAGCGCTCGCCGGCCACCAGGTCGGGGGCCTCGAAGAAGGAGAGACGCACCCGCGTCAGGTCATCACAGGCCGGCAGCTCGTTCGTCGCGGCGCGACACGCGTCCACCTCCATGACCACGCGGGTGAGGCCCGCATCGCGGTGCACCGCGACCAGCGTCCCCTCCAGGCGCAGGTCCTGGCGGGTCAGGCCCGGGGCGAGCTCGCCGCCGCGCAGCGTCAGCAGCTGCACGGCGACCAGGGCCGTCACCACAAGCCCCAGCGCGAGTCCCGGACGACGCCCGGCGAGCGCCACCAGCAGGGCGAGCGCGAGCAGCTCGGCGCTTCCCGGCATGACGATGTGTCCCACCAGCACGCCGGCCAGCACGGCGAGCGCCAGGGGAATGGCCAGACCCAGCGGCATGATGTCGTCCCTGAACGGCAGGCGTGGCGCCCCGCCTTCCATCGCGTCGACGAGACGCATCATGGCGAGGCAGGTGACTTCTATGGATAATAGCCCGGGTTTCGACGCCGCGAGCTCGTCTTCATGCCGCGCAGACTCCTGCAGCGCTACCTGCCCCATCCCGATGCCCTCAGGCGCCGGCGCTCCCTGCGCGTCGTCGGCCACCTGATCGGTAACCCGTCACTGTGGGTGCTGACACGGCGCAGCGTGGCCAACGCCTTCTCCGTGGGGCTGTTCAGCGCCCTGCTGCCGATCCCCTTCCAGATGCTGGTGGCCGCCATGGGCGCCTGGCTGGCGCGCTGCAACCTGCCACTGTCGATCGGCCTGGTGTGGATCACCAACCCGCTGACCATGCCGCTGATCTTCTACGGCAACTATCGCCTGGGCGCCTGGCTGCTGGACACGCCCGTGCGCCAGGCACCGGATCACATCTCTACCCAGTGGATCGCCGAGCAGCTGGTGGAGATCCTGCCGGCGCTCGCCCTGGGATCGCTGGTCGCGGCGGTGGTCATCGCCGCCCTGGCCAACCTGGCGATCCGCCTGATCTGGCGCTGGCAGGTGTCACGCAGCTGGCGTCAGCGCACGCGCCGACGCCGCCGCTCGCGGGAGGCCGCTCAGGAACCCTGACGCACAAAGCAGGCGGCCGGCGCCAAGGCGCCGGCCGCCTGCTTCATCGCCCCACCGAACGCGTTCAGGCGTTCGAGGGCTGTTCGATCAGGCGTCCGCCGTCGAGCTTGAGCACGCGATCCTGATGGGCGGCGAGCCCCGGATCGTGGGTCACGATCACGAAGGCGCAGGCGGCACTCGCCGCCAGCTCGTCCATCAGCGCGAGGATGCTCGCCGCGGTGGTCTGGTCGAGGTTCCCGGTGGGCTCATCCATCAGCATCAGGCTGGGGTCAGTGACCAGCGCCCGGGCGATGGCCACCCGCTGGCGCTCGCCCCCGGAGAGCTCGCCCGGCTTGTGATCGGCCCGCTCGGCCATGCCGACACGCGTGAGCAGCTCTCGGGCACGCTCCTCGGCGTGGCGCTTGCGCTGCCCGCGCACGATCAGCGGCAGGGCCGCGTTCTCCAGCGCCGTGAACTCCGCCAGCAGGTGATGGAACTGGTAGACGAAGCCGATCTGGCGGTTGCGAAAGCGCCCCAGGTCGGCGTCGTTGAGTGCCAGCAGCGATTCGCCGGCAATGCACACCTCGCCGCGGCTGGGCTGATCCAGCCCGCCCAGCAAGTTCAAGAGCGTGGTCTTGCCGGAGCCGGAGCTGCCGACCACGGCGACCCGCTCGCCCGCCTGCACCTGCATCTCCAGCCCGTCCAGCACGGTCAGATCCCGCGGCCCCTCGCGATAGACGCGGGTCAGATCGCGACACTCGAGCATCACTTGTCCCGCTCGGCTGGCCGCATCGGTTCGTGGCGTCGTGGCCGTATCACTCATAGCGCAGTACCTCGGCAGGCTGGACCCGCGCGGCCCGCCAGGCCGGATAGAGGGTCGACAGGAAGGTCAGGATGAAGGCCGCGGAGACGATGTTGCGCACATCGGCCCAGATCAGGCGCGACGGCAGCTCGCTGATGAAGTAGACCCCGGCATCGAGGAAGTGGATGCCGAAGGTGCTCTCCACCCAGCCGATCAGGTCCGACACGGTCAGCGCCAGCAGCACACCCAGCGTGACCCCGACCAGGATGCCGATCACCCCGATCGCCAGTCCTTGGACGATGAAGATGCCCATGATCGAGCGCGGCGTAGCGCCGATGGTGCGCAGGATGGCGATGTCGGCCCGCTTGTCGGTGACCACCATCACCAGGGTGGAGACGATGTTGAAGGCCGCCACGGCGATGATCACCGTCAGCAGCAGCGCGATCATGCGCTTCTCCATCTGGATCGCCTGGAAGAGGTTGCCGTGAGAGTAGGTCCAGTCGAGCCCCCGGTAGCCGGCGCCGAGCTCGTTGATGATGGCGCGAGTCTCGCTGCCGGCGGCGAACAGGTCGTCGAGCTCCAGGCGCAGGCCGCCCACGGCGTCGCCCAGGCGCGCCAGGGTCTGCATGTCCTCGATGTGGGCATAGGCCAGGGCGGCATCCAGGTCGGCGCCGACGCTGAAGATGCCGCTCACCGTGAAGCGCTTGAGCCGGGGGAACACCCCGGCCGGGGTGATCGAGGCCTCGGGCACCAGCAGGGTGACGCGATCGCCCACCCCCACGCCCAGGCGACGAGCGAGGATCGAGCCCAGCACGACATTCCACTCGCCCGCCTTCAGGTCGTCGAGCCGGCCCTGACGCATGTTCTCGTCGACGATCGACACGCGACTCTCCCAGGCGGGGTCGATGCCGTTGACCATGGCGCCCTCGTTGCGGCCACCCACCGAGAACATGCCCTGCTGCTCCACGTAGGGCGCGGCACCGATCACCCGCTCGCGCTCGACGAGGCGCTCGGCCAGGGGCTGCCAGCCGGTGAGCCCGCCGGGCGACTCGATCTTGGTGTGCGGTACCATCCCGAGCACGCGGGTGCGCAGCTCATGGTCGAAACCGTTCATCACGGAGAGCACCAGGATGAGCACCGCGACCCCGAGCATGAGGCCCAGCATGGAGGTCAGCGAGATGAAGGAGATGAAGTGGTTGCGACGCTTGGCCCGCACGTAGCGCAACCCGATGAGGAAGGGGAGACGGTCGAGCATGGGAACGTTCCTTGTCGGCGGGCGCCCATGGTACGGTTTTTTGGCCTCCCCTGCATCGCCGGCGGCGACCGCTTGCGCGATCATTGCAACATTGCCCACGGCGGCCTACATTGCGCCGGCACGACCCGAGACGACCTGCACGAGACCCGCACCCATGGCCCATCGCCTGCTCCCCGAATGGCATCCCCAGGATGCCGTGCAACTCACCTGGCCCGGCGCCGACAGCGACTGGGCGCCCCTGCTCGAACGCATCGAGGCGACCCTGGAGGCCATGGTGGTGGCCATCGCCCGCTATCAGGCCGTGCTGATCGCCGTGCCGGACGCGGCCACCCGCAGCCACCTGACCCGGCGTTTCGCCTGCCTGGGCGTCGACGCCGCTCGCCTGCGGCTGATGGTGGCCCCGACCGACGACACCTGGACCCGCGACCACGGCCCGATCGCCGTGGCCGAGGGCGACGCGCCGCGACTGCTCGACTACGTCTTCACCGGCTGGGGCGGCAAGTACGAGGCCGCCCTCGACAACACCCTGACGCTCCGCCTGGCCGAGGCCGGCGCCTTCGCCTGCCCGGTCACCTCGAGCGAGCTGGTGCTGGAGGGCGGCGCCATCGAGACCGACGGCGAGGGCACCCTGCTGACCACCGAGGCCTGCCTGCTCAACCCCAACCGCAATCCCGCGCTCGATCGGGCGGCCATGGAGGCGCGCCTCAAGCGAGATCTGGGGATCTCGCGGGTGCTGTGGCTGACCCACGGCCACCTCGAGGGCGACGACACCGACAGCCACATCGACACCCTGGTGCGCTTCTGCGACCCGGCCACGCTGGCCTATGTCCGCTGCGACGACCCGGCGGACCCCCACTACCCAGCGCTTGCCGCCATGGAGGCCGAGCTCAAGGCCCTACGCCGCACGGACGGCGAGCCCTACCGGCTGGTGCCCCTGCCCTGGCCGCGCGCCTGCCACGACCCGGTGGACGGTCACCGCCTGCCCGCCACCTACGCCAACTTCCTGATCATCAACGGCGCCGTGCTGGTCCCGACCTACGGCGACGCCGCCGATACCCGGGCGCTCACCGCCCTGGCCGGCGCCTTCCCGGACCGAGAGATCGTTCCCATCGACTGCCTGAGCGTGATTCGCCAGCATGGCAGCCTGCACTGCCTGACCATGCAGCTACCCGCCGGCAGCCTGGCCACCCAGGATACGACCGCTGCCTGACGCAAGAGGCGCAGGGTTAGCCGCGCGCATTGAACCACGAGGAGACTCATTCATGTCCCGTCATCTCAAGGTGGGCCTGGTCCAGCAGCCCGCCTGGCCCGACAAGGCCCGAAGCCTCGACGAGAGCGAGGCCGGCATTCGCGAGCTGGCAAACGCGGGCGCCCAGCTGGTGATGCTCCAGGAGCTTCACGCCACCCACTACTTCTGCCAGACCGAGGACACCGACGTCTTCGACCTGGCCGAGCCCCTCGACGGGCCGACCGGCAGCCGGCTGGCGGCGCTGGCGGAAGAGCTCGACATCGTGCTGGTCGGCTCGCTGTTCGAGCGCCGCGCGCCCGGCCTCTACCACAATACCGCGGTGGTCTATGATCGCGATCGCGGACGTGTGGGCCACTACCGCAAGATGCACATCCCCGACGATCCGGGCTTCTACGAGAAGTTCTACTTCACCCCCGGCGACCAGGACGATGCCCGCGACCAGGGCTTCACGCCCATCGACACCTCGGTGGGTCGCCTCGGCGTACTGGTGTGCTGGGACCAGTGGTACCCGGAGGCCGCCCGGCTGATGGCGCTGGCCGGCGCGGAGCTCTTGCTCTACCCCACCGCCATCGGCTGGCATCCGCCGGACGACACCCCGGAGAAAAAGCGTCAGAAGGAGGCCTGGACGCTCATCCAGCGCAGCCACGGGGTCGCCAACGGCCTGCCGGTGATCGTCGCCAACCGGGTCGGCCACGAGGCGGACCCCTCCGGGGCCACGCCGGGCATCGACTTCTGGGGCGGCAGCTTCATCTGCGGCCCCCAGGGCGAGCTGCTGGCCCACGCCGGCGAGGAGGCCGAGCGCATGCTGGTGACGCTGGACATGGCGCGCAGCGAGGACGTGCGACGCATCTGGCCCTACCTCAGGGACCGGCGCATCGACGCCTACGGGGAGCTGGTGCGCCGCTACCGGGACTAGCCGCGCTTCGCACGGAGCTGAAAGCCCAGCAGCATGAATTCGCTCCTTGAAAAAGCAAAGCCCGAGGCCATGGCCTCGGGCTTTGCTTTTAGCTTGGCGCTTGCAGCTCAGCGCTTGGCGCTTACTTCCAGAAATCGCGAATCGAGGCGATCCCCTGGGCGCCCACGGCGCGGGCATGATGGGCATCGAAGCGGGTCATCCCGCCCAGCGCGAAGACCGGCATGCCGGCGTGCTCAACCAGCTGCTGGAAGTCGTGCCAGCCGATGGGGGGCACTTCGGGATGCGAGGGCGTGGTGCGCAGCGGCGACAGGGTCACGAAGTCGCAGCCGATGCGGCGGGCATGGTCCAGCTGCCGGCGATCATGGGTCGAGGCGGAGAGCCACTTGGCCTCGGCCACGGGACGGCGCTCCAGGCTCATCAGGCGATCGCTGGTCAGGTGGATGCCGTCGGCGTCCACGGCTTCGAGCAGCGACGGCTCGCCGTTGAGCACCAGCCGCGCGCCCCGCGCCCGGCAGAGCTCGAGGGCCTGCTCGGCGCGGCTCAGGTAGTCCGCCTCGCCCAGTGACTTGGCCCGCAGCTGCACCAGGCGCACGCCATCCTCGTCGAGGGCGCGGACCAGGCACTCCTGGAAGCGCGACTCGTCGGCCTCCTCGCCGGTGATCAGGTACTCCGTCGGCAGCATCACCGCCCGCAGGATCGGCAGGTTGGCCGCCGGGAAGGGATAGTTGACCAGCTCGGTCATCGGCACCCAGCGCACGGCCTGCCCCTCGCGCCCGAACGGCTCGCCGGCGAAGTCGTGCACCTGCCAGACGTCCAGCAGGATGTGCTTGTCGGAGTACTCATGGTGGATGCGGATCAGCGGCTGGGCACGCCGGATCTCCACGCCCAGCTCTTCGTGGAGCTCGCGCTTGAGCGCTTCCAGACCGGTCTCGTAGGGGGCCAGCTTGCCGCCAGGAAACTCCCAGAGGCCGCCATGATCGACGTTGGAGGGACGACGGGCCAGCAGCACCTCGCGGCCGTCGGCACTGATGATGGCGGCCGCCGCCACGTGCACCCTTCTCTTCACCATTGCGTTCATTGACTCCTACCCGCTGTTCCACGCGGCCTTGGCGC
Organism: Halomonas pelophila; assembly: GCF_040196315.1. Lineage (NCBI taxonomy): Bacteria > Pseudomonadati > Pseudomonadota > Gammaproteobacteria > Oceanospirillales > Halomonadaceae > Halomonas > Halomonas pelophila. The sequence continues at coordinate 231,731 of NZ_JBEGCI010000002.1, read as the reverse complement.
CGCATGGGGTTTCTGTCTGACTGCCGACCGAAGGATTCGGTCAGCTACGATAGTCGGCGTTGATGCTCACGTAGTCGTGAGACAGGTCCGAGGTCCAGACCGTAGCGGCCTGCTCGCCGCGCCCCAGGGCGATGCGGATCTCGATCTCCTCGCGGGCCATCACCGCGCTGCCGGCCTCCTCGGCATAGCCGGGGGCGCGACCGCCGTTCTCGACCAGGCGCACCTCGCCCAGATCGATGGTGACGCGATCGACGTCGAATGCCTCGACGGGCGCGCGCCCCACCGCGGCGAGGATGCGCCCCCAGTTGGCATCGGAGGCGTAGAGGGCCGTCTTGACCAGCGGCGAGTGCGCCACGGTGAAGGCCACGTCCAGCGCCTCGCGACGGCTGCTCGCCCCCTCAACGCGCAGGGTGACGAACTTGGTGGCGCCCTCGCCGTCGCGGATCACCGCCTGGGCGAGTTCGGTCATCACCAGCAGGAGCCCCTCGCGAAATCGCTCGAGCGCCTCGCCGTCGACCACCGCCGCGCCGCGCCCGGTGGCGATCAGCAGACAGGCGTCGTTGGTCGAGGTGTCGCTGTCCACAGTGATGCAGTTGAAGGAGCGCTCCACCGCCTCGCGCAGCAGCCCATCGAGCAGCGACTGCTCGACGGCGGCATCGGTCGCCACGAAGGCGAGCATGGTGGCCATGTCGGGGCGGATCATGCCCGAGCCCTTGGCGATGCCGTTGATGGTCACCGTCTGCTCACCAAGCGACAGCGTGACGCTGGCGCCCTTGGCCCGCGTGTCGGTGGTGAGGATGCCCTCACCCGCCTCATGCCAGGCGCCGGGCCCGTCGTCGAGGGCCTGTACCGCGCCGGGCAGGCCGGCCAGCAAGCGCTCCATGGGCAGCGGCTCGCCGATCACCCCCGTGGAGAACGGCAGCACGCTCGCTTCCTCCACGCCGGCCAGCCGCGCCAGCTCGGCACAGGTGGCCCGGGCGTCGCTGAGGCCCGTCGCGCCGGTGCCGGCGTTGGCATTGCCGGTGTTGACCACCAGGTAGCGCGCCCCCTCGCCGCGCGCCACGCAGGCGGAGAGATGCTCGCGGGCCACTGTCACCGGTGCGGCGCAGAAGGCATTGCGGGTGAAGGCACCCGCTACCCTCGCCCCCTCGGGAATCTCGATCACCACCAAGTCGCGGCGGTCGGGCTTCTTGATGCCGGCCATGGCGGTACCCAGGCGCAGCCCCTCGATCACCGGCATCTCGGGAAAACGTGTCTCGCCCACTGCCATCGTCTCGTCTCCTCTATCGGCCGGGGCGTGCCCGGCCAGTCGCCTCAGCGCGTTACCTCAGCTCAGCTTGCCGCAGCACTGCTTGAACTTCTTGCCCGACCCGCAGGGGCAGGGGTCGTTGCGCCCCACCTTGGGGCCCTCACGACGCAGCGGGCGGCCATCGGCGCCCGGTGCCGGCGCGGCCGGCGCCTCGTCGCGCGCGTCGCCGGCCATGGCGGGCTCCTCATGGCGGCTCGCCGCCGTCGCCTTCTCACGCTCCAGCGCCTCGCGACGCTGGCGCTCGAGCGCCTCGACCTCCTCGGGACGCCGCACCTGGACGTGGCTGAGGATGCGCGTCACGTCGGCCTTGATGTTGGTCAGCAGGTGCTGGAACAGCTCGAAGGATTCGCGCTTGTACTCCTGCTTGGGGTTCTTCTGGGCATAGCCACGCAGGTGGATCCCGCGGCGCAGGTGATCCATGGACTGCAGGTGCTCCTTCCAGCGCGTGTCGAGCACCTGGAGCATCGCCTGCTTCTCGAAGCGGCGCATCAGCGTCTCGCCGGCCTCCGCGACCTTGGCCTCATAGGCCTCGCGATGCATAGCCTGGAGCTGCTCGCGCAGCTGCTCCTCGTGGAAGCGCTCGTCCTGCTCCGCCCACTCGACCACCGGCGCCTCGAGGTTGAACTCGCTCTTCAGCTGATCCTGGAGCCCGGCCAGGTCCCACTGCTCGGGCAGGCTCTGGGGCGGCACGAAATCGCTGATGGCGAGGTCCAGCACCTCCTCGCGAATGCCGGCGACGTTCTCGGAGATGTCTTCGGCGGCGAGGATCTCGTTGCGCTGCTCGTAGATGACCCGACGCTGGTCGTTGGCCACGTCGTCGTACTCGAGCAGCTGCTTGCGGATATCGAAGTTGCGACCCTCGACCTTCTTCTGGGCCCGCTCGACGGCGTTGGAGACCATCTTGTGCTCGATCGCCTCGCCCCGCTCCAGGCCCAGCGCCTGCATCAGCCGCTGGACCCGGTCGGAGCCGAACAGCCGCATCAGGTTGTCTTCCAGCGAGAGGAAGAAGCGCGTCGAGCCCGGGTCGCCCTGGCGGCCGGCACGACCGCGCAGCTGGTTGTCGATGCGCCGGGATTCGTGACGCTCGGAGCCGACCACGTGCAGGCCACCGGCCTCCAGCACCGCATCGTGGCGCGCCTGCCACTCCGCCTTGAGCCGCTCGAGCTCGGCCTCGGAGGGATTCTCCAGCGTGGCGGCCTCGGCCTCCCAGTTGCCGCCGAGCACGATGTCGGTGCCGCGACCGGCCATGTTGGTGGCGATGGTCACGGCGCCGGGACGGCCGGCCTGGGCGATGATCTGCGCCTCGCTCTGGTGCTGCTTGGCGTTGAGGACGTTGAAGGCCATGCCGGCGCGCTTCATCAGGTCGGCCAGGTACTCGCTGGTCTCGATGGAGGCTGTACCGACCAGCACCGGACGCCCCGCTTCCGTCTGGGTCTGGACGTCCTCGATGATCGCCTCGAACTTCTCCTCGGCGGTCAGGTAGACCAGGTCGTTGAGGTCCTGGCGGACCAGCGGCCGGTTGGTGGGGATCACCACCACGTCCAGGCCGTAGATCTGGCGGAACTCGAAGGCCTCGGTGTCGGCGGTGCCGGTCATGCCCGAGAGCTTCTCGTAGAGGCGGAAGTAGTTCTGGAAGGTGGTGGAGGCCAGGGTCTGGCTCTCGCGCTGAACCGTCACACCCTCCTTGGCCTCCACCGCCTGGTGCAGGCCCTCGGACCAGCGCCGCCCCGGCATGCTGCGGCCGGTGTGCTCGTCGACGATCACCACCTGGCCATCCTTGATGATGTAGTCCACGTCGCGGTGATAGAGGTGGCGGGCGCGCAGCGCCGAGTGCATGTGCTGCAGCAGGTTGAGGTTCTGGGCCGCGTAGAGGGAGTCCGCCTCGCCGAGCAGCTTCTGCTCGCGCATCAGCGCCTCGACCTTATGGTGGCCGCCCTCGGTGAGCTCCACCTGCTTCTGCTTCTCGTCGAGGGTGAAATCGCCGCTCTCGGGATCCTCCTCGTCGCTGCACTGCTCGAGATGATGCGCCAGCCGGTCGACCACCTGATAGAGCTCGGTGTTCTCGTCCACCGCCCCGGAGATGATCAGCGGCGTGCGCGCCTCGTCGATGAGGATCGAGTCGACCTCGTCGATGATGGCGAAGTGCAGGTCGCGCTGCACCTTCTCCTCCAGCGAGAAGGCCATGTTGTCGCGCAGGTAGTCGAAGCCGAACTCGTTGTTGGTGCCGTAGGTGATGTCGCAGCGGTAGGCGTGGCGCTTCTCCTCAGGGGTCTGGCCGGCGTAGATGACGCCCACCGACAGCCCCAAGTATTCATAGAGTGGGCGCATCCACTCGGCGTCGCGGCGGGCCAGGTAGTCGTTGACCGTGACCACGTGCACGCCCTTGCCGGGCAGCGCATTGAGATAGACGGCCAGGGTCGCCACCAGGGTCTTGCCCTCGCCGGTCTTCATCTCGGCGATACGGCCGCGATGCAGGGTCAGGCCGCCGACCATCTGCACATCGAAATGGCGCATGCCCATGACGCGCCGGCTGGCCTCACGCACCGTCGAGAAGGCCTCCGGGAGCAGAGCATCGAGGGACTCGCCCCCCTCGAGGCGCTCGCGGAAGTGATCGGTACGGGCCTTGAGGGCGGCCTCATCGAGGGCCTCGTGTTCGGCTTCCAGGGCGGTCACGTCCGCGACCTGGCGGTTCATGCGCTTGACGTCGCGGTCGTTCTTCGAGCCGACGACCTTGCGTAACAGGTTATTGATCATGAAGGATCCAGTGGCTGCGTATGATATCGCATCGCGGGCAAGGGCCCGCGACCTCTCCGGGGCGGTGGCTCAGCGGCGCGCGGGAGGGCCACGGCGCGACAGGACGTCGTGGGCGGCAACCGGAAGTGAGGGGCGCTCGGGACGCGGGCCGATCCGCCTCGTCGCCACCGGCCAGCCCATACGGCGGCGGACCCAGCGCCCCAGGGCGCGACGGCGCGCCTGGAGGCGGGAGCGCACGCGCAGCAGCACGGGCACCAGCATGCTGACCTGGGCGGCCCGCTCGACGGGGCGCAGGGATTCCAGCTGGGCGAGGCCCGCCGGCAACAGGCAACCCACCAGCAGACCGGCTAGCCACCAGCGCGTCGCGCGGCGCATGCGCCGTGAGCCCTGGGGGCCGGCGCAGTTGTCGGTGATGGCGGCGGGCATGCTGTCGACGGCCTCCGGTGCGTGCTAGGCTCTGGCTGTTCAAGGACCGCCTGGATCATGGCGGCCGACGGATAACGTCAGGGCTTCGACCCCGAGAATCAAGCAGATGAGTATAAAGGTTAAGCGGTTCCGAGCACAGCCCATGTCCCGCCTGCTGGAAGGTCGCGGCGAGCTGGGCGCCTTGATGCGCATGGCCACCCTGGTCGAGCGGGCCCAAGAGCACCTGCGCGATCACCTGCCCGAGGAGATGCGCGAACATCTCTTCGTCGGCGGCTTCCATCAGGGGCGGCTCGCGCTGATCACCGACCGCGCCGTCTGGCTGACCCGGCTGCGCTACGAGCAGCCGCGACTGCTCGGCCTGCTGCACCAGCTGCCGGGGTTCGAGGCGGTCACCGGCTTCACCCTCAAGGTACGTCCCGTGCGCCCGACCCGCCCGCCGTTACGCCAGACCCGCCACCTGCCGGAGAAGGCCGCCGACGAGATCACAAGCTGCGCCGCCGACGTCGACGACCCCGGCCTCAAGCGCGCCCTGGAGCGGCTGGCCGCCCACGCCGAGAAACCCTGAGCGGCTCTCGGTCAAGACGCACACGAAAACGCCGCCATCCGAGAGGATGGCGGCGTTCTTGAGACTGCCCGGTGCAGCTTTTGACCTCCGGCCCCGGCGGGCTCAGGCCATGGCGGGCGCCGCATAAGAGATCGGCGCCTTCTCGGCCTCGCCCTCGAAGGTGACCAGCTCCCAGGCCTCCGGCTGTGCCAGCAGGGCACGGCACAGCTGGTTGTTCAGGGCGTGGCCCGACTTCACGCCGCGGAACTCGCCGATCAGGCTGTGACCGAGCTGGTAGAGATCGCCGATGGCGTCGAGCACCTTGTGCTTGACGAACTCGTCGTCATAGCGCAGCCCGCCCTCATTCACGATGCGATAATCGTCGACCACGATGGCGTTGTCGAGGCTACCGCCCAGCGCCAGGTTGTTGGCGCGCAGGTACTCCAGATCACGCATGAAACCGAAGGTCCGCGCCCGGGACACCTCCTTGACGAAGGAGGTAGTGGAGAAGTCCACCATCGCGGTCTGCGACTGCCCCTCAAACACCGGGTGATCGAAGTCGATGGCGAAGGAGACCTTGAAGCCCTGGTGGGGCAGGAAGATGGCCTCCTTGTCGTCCTCGCGCACCACGATCTCGCGCTTGATGCGAATGAACTGCTTGGGGGCGTTCTGCTCGGCGATGCCCGCCGACTGGATCAGGAACACGAAGGGCCCCGCGCTGCCGTCCATGATCGGCACCTCGGGGGCGCTGACGTCGACGTAGGCGTTGTCGATACCGAGACCGGCGAAGGCCGACATCAGGTGCTCGACGGTCGCGACCTTGGCCCCGCCCGCGGAGAGCGCGGTGCACAGGGTGGTGTCGGTGACGTGCTCGGCGCGAGCCGGGATCTGCACCTCAGGCTCGAGGTCGGTGCGCACGAAGACGATCCCGGTGTCGACCGGTGCCGGACGAAGCGTCAGGTAGACCTTCTTGCCGGAGTGCAGGCCGACGCCGGTGGCGCGGATGACATTCTTCAGGGTTCGTTGTCTGATCATGGGCAGTCGCCAGGCAGTCATTGGTTATCAAACACCGTTCACTATAACACCGAACGGACGTTTCAACAAAGAAAGATCACCCGGCGCCCGCTATTCTCGTGATAGGCCGCCTCAATCGGCCTGGCGGCGCAGAAAGGCTGGAATGTCCAGGTAGTCATCGAGCTCCTGGGACGGACGCTTCTCCGGTTGCGACTGGGGCCGTGGCGCCTCCTGGGGCTCCGACTTGGTGGCCGCCGCAGCCTGGCCACGACTGGAGGCCGCCGGCGGACGCTGGCGGTAGCCGCTGGCCTCTGTCCGACGCGAGGTCTCGCGGGCGGCCGGTTTCTTGGCCTGCTGGCCGTCGAGGCCGGCGGCGACCACGGTCACGCGCAGCTCGTCGGTCATGTCCATGTCGATGGAGGTGCCGACCACGATGGTCGCGTCCTGGGAGGCGAACTCCTGGACGGTGGCGCCCACGTCGTTGAACTCGCCGATGGAGAGATCCGGGCCGGCGGTGATGTTGACCAGGATGCCCCGGGCGCCGTGGAGGTCGATATCCTCGAGGAGCGGGCTGCGGATGGCCTTCTCGGCGGCCTCGCGGGCGCGGTTCTCGCCGGTGGCGCCGCCGGTGCCCATCATCGCCATGCCCATCTCGGACATCACGGTGCGCACGTCGGCGAAGTCGACGTTGATGATGCCGGGGCTGGTGATCAGCTCGGCGATGCCCTGCACGGCACCGAGCAGCACGTCATTGGCCGCACTGAAGGCGGTCAGCAGGGTCGCGCTCTTGCCGAGCACCGAGAGCAGCTTCTCGTTGGGAATGGTGATCAGCGAATCGACGTGCTCGGAGAGCTCCTTCATGCCCTCTTCGGCGGCGCGCATGCGCTTGGGGCCCTCGAACGGGAAGGGCCGGGTCACCACGGCGACGGTGAGGATGCCCAGCTCCTTGGCCACCTGGGCGACCACGGGCGCGCCCCCGGTGCCGGTCCCGCCGCCCATGCCGGCGGTGATGAAGACCATGTCGGCCCCACCGAGCAGTTCGGCGATGCGCTCCCGATCCTCCATGGCGGCCTGACGGCCGACGTCGGGGTTGGCGCCGGCGCCGAGCCCCTTGGTGATCTCGCTGCCGAGCTGGAGCACGGTCTTGGCGGCGACGCGCTTGAGCGCCTGGGCATCGGTATTGGCGCAGATGAACTCGACGCCCTCGATGTTGCTCTCGACCATGTGGTTGACGGCGTTGCCGCCACCACCCCCGACACCGATGACCTTGATGACTGCACTGCTGGAGGGTGCGCTATCTACCAGTTCGAACATAAGTCCCGTCTCCTGAACCGCAACCGCGGCCCTGTCAGAAATTTCCTTTGAACCAGCCCTTGATCCTTGCCAACGCCGGAGTCCCTTCCCCTGCGTCACGCCGGGTGTTGTCGTCACGTCTGGGTTGTGCCGACATGCTACCCCCGGCCCCCTGGCGGCCATGCCCTTGACGGGTTTCCAGTAGAGCGTAATGCAGCAGGCCGACGCCCGTCGAATAAATCGGATTGCGTACCACGTCGGCCAGTCCACGCACATTCTGCGGACAGGCGATGCGGACCGGCATGTGGAAGATCTCCTCGGCCAGCTCGACCACGCCCTCCATGCGGGCGGTGCCGCCGGTGAGGACCACGCCCGCGGCGACGAGGTCCTCGTAGCCGCTGCGCCGCAGCTCGTCGCGCACCAGGGTGAAGAGCTCCTCATAGCGGGGCTCCACGACCTCGGCCAGCGACTGGCGGGAGAGGTCCCGGGCCGGCCGGTCGCCGACGCTCGGCACCTTGATCATCTCGTCGCTGGCGGCCAGCTGAGTCAGCGCGCAGGCGTACTTGACCTTGATCTCCTCGGCATGCTGTGTGGGCGTGCGCAGTGCCATGGCGATATCATTGGTGACCTGGTCGCCGGCGATGGGAATCACTGAGGTGTGGCGGATGGCCCCCTCGGTGAAGACCGCGATATCCGTGGTGCCGCCGCCGATGTCGACCATGCAGACCCCGAGCTCCCGCTCGTCCTCGGTCAGCACCGCATGGCTGGACGCCAGCTGCTCGAGGATGATGGAGTCCACCTCGAGTCCGCAGCGTCGCACGCACTTCTCGATGTTCTGAACGGCATTCAGGGCGGCGGTGACCAGATGCACCCGCGCCTCGAGGCGAACCCCGGACATGCCCAGAGGCTCGCGGATACCGCCCTGGGTATCGATGGCGAACTCCTGGGGAAGGACGTGCAGCACCCGCTGCCCTTCCGAGATGGCGCGGGCACGGGCGGAGTCGATGACGCGGTCGATATCGGTGGAGGCGACCTCGCGCTCCTTGATCGCCACCACGCCATCGGAATTCATCGAGCTGATATGACTGCCGGCGATACCGACATAGACCGAGTGGATATCGCAGCCGGCCATCAGCTCGGCCTCTTCCACGGCGCGCTGGATCGACTGCACCGTGGACTCGATATTGATCACCACGCCTTTCTTCATGCCACGTGACGGATGCGAGCCGATACCGGCGATTTCGATCCCGCCATCGTCGGTGGGCTGACCCACGATCGCCACGACCTTGGATGTTCCGATATCCAGCCCGACTACCATATTGGACGCATTGGATGGACCTGCCATGAGTCGGGAAGTCTCCTAGAACCTGACCCCGAAGGGGAAGATTAATCCTGAAAAGTTGGCCTGGGGCAATTATAGGAACAACATCGCGTGTTCCACCAGCCCGATTGTTAAAACACCGGACACGATACGGCGATTTTGCCGCGAAAGAAACACCCGAAATACCCCCCTCATGGGCGAGTTATTCCATCGATTGATCACCCTTCCGTTGCTGACTCACTCTCGAGCGGTTCGGTTTCACCGTGCCATGCCACGGCGACGCCATTGGGATAGCGCAGATCGATATAGCGAATATGCGTTGCCAGCGGACCCAGTTCGCGTTGCCAGGCGGCGACAAGACGTCCCAGGCGAGAGGCCCGATCGTTGCGCCCCAGCATCACCCAGACGCCGCTATCGAGCTGGAAGCGCCAGGCCCCGCGCGGCTCGAGGCGCAGCTGGCGCACCTCGAGCCCCAGGGGAGCGAACTGCGTGGCCAGTCGGGCCCGGTAGTCCAGGACCTCGGCACCGCTGTCGGGCGGCCCGGCCAGATCCGGCAGGTCGTCGGGCGGCGTCACCGGGCCGAAGGCGAACGGCTCGCCCGCGGGATTGAGCAGGCGCCCGTCGCTCCAGCGCGCCACCGGAACCTGCTCGACCAGCTCGAAGGTCAGGGCGTCGGGCCACTCGCGGCTGACGCGCACCTCCTTCAGCCAGCCGATCTCCCGGGCCTCTCGGCGCAGCGCCGACAGGTCGACGGAGAGCCAGGTCTGGCCCTGGATCAGCGGCGCCAGCCGGCTGCGCAGGTAGTCGGCACTGACATACTGAAGCTCACCGCGCACCGAGACCCGCTCGATGGGGCGATCCAGCCAGACCCACAGGGCCCGGCCCCCGGCGCCCAGCAAGAGCGCCAGCAGCAGCACCCCAACGAGGCTTCCACGTGCCGCCATGGGCTAGCGTCGCTCCCCGGCCGTGGCGAGGATGCGCAGCACCAGGGCATCGAAATCGATGCCGGCATGGGCCGCCGACTGGGGCACCAGGCTGTGATCGGTCATGCCCGGCACGGTATTGACCTCGATCAGCCAGAACCGGCCCTGGCCGTCGCGCATCACGTCGACGCGCCCCCAGCCCTCGGCGCCGATGGCCGTAAAGGCGTCGCGACAGAGCGCGGCGAGGTCGGCCTCCTCGTCGGCGCTGAGGCCGCACGGCAGGTGGTAGCGCGTATCGTCGGAGACATACTTGGCCTCGTAGTCGTAGAAGCCGCCGGGCACCTCGACGCGAATGGCCGGCAGCACCTCGTCGCCGAGCAGCGACACCGTGTACTCCGCCCCCGTGATGAAGCGCTCGGCCATCACCCGGGCATCGAAACGCGCCGCGTCGCGATAGGCCGCCTCCAGGGCGTCGCGGCTGTCGACGATGCTGATCCCCAGGGTCGAGCCCTCGTGAACCGGCTTGACGATCAGTGGCAGGCCGAGCCGCTCGACCACCGCCTGCCAGTCGGCGTCGGGGCCGAGCATCACGCTCTCCGGGGTCGGCAGCCCCAGAGCCTGCCAGACCAGCTTGGTACGCTGCTTGTCCATGCCCAGCGCCGAGGCCAGCACGCCGCTGCCGGTGTAGGGAATGTCCAGCAGCTGAAGCGCCCCCTGCAGAGTGCCGTCCTCACCGCCGCGGCCGTGCAGGGCGATGAAGACACGATCCGGCGCCAGTGCCTCGAGGCCCACCAGCCCGCCGTCGGCGGGATCGAAGCCGATGGCGTCCACACCCTGGCGCTGGAGTGCCGCCAGCACGGCGGCCCCGCTCTTCAGCGACACCTCACGCTCGGCGGACGCCCCGCCGAAGAGCACCGCCACGCGGCCCATGTCGCGACTCATAGCGTCACCTCGTCGAGATTCAGGGCGGCATCGCTCAGGCGCTGGGCGATACCGCCCACGTCACCGGCCCCCTGGGTGATCAGGATATCGTCAGGGCGCAGCACCCGCGCCAGCAGTCCCGGCAGCTCGCTCTTGTCCTGCACGAAGATCGGGTCGACCGCGCCACGCTGGCGGATCGAGCCGGCCAGGGAGCGACCATCGGCGCCGGCCAGCGGCGTCTCCCCGGCGCTGTAGACATCGAGCAGTAGCAGGGTGTCGACTCCGGCCAGCACGCGTACGAAGTCCTCATAGAGGTCACGGGTGCGCGAATAGCGGTGCGGCTGGTAGACCATCACCAGGCGCCGGTCGGGCCAGCCCGCCCGGACCGCGTCGATCACCATCTCCACCTCGCGGGGGTGGTGGCCGTAGTCGTCCACCAGCATCACCTGCCCCTCGCCCTCGGGGGCGAGATAGTGGCCATGCACCTGGAAGCGACGCCCCACGCCCTCGAAATGCCGCAGCCCGCTCAGGATGGCCTCGTCGGAGACGCCGGCATCGCTCGCCACGACGATCGCCGCCAGGGCGTTGAGCGCGTTGTGGCGGCCCGGCATGGCCAGGCGCACCTCGAGGGGCGCCAGCCCCTCGGGGCGCACCGCGGTGAAGTGCACCTCGCCGGCCCGCTGATCGAAGTCCTCGATGCGGTAGTCGGCGTCCTCGCTGAAGCCGTAGGTCACGAACCGACGGCTGACCTGATCGAGCAGGCCGCGTACGTGGGGATCGTCGATGCACAGGATCGCCAGGCCGTAGAACGGCAGGTTGTGCAGGAACTCGATGAAGGTGCCCTTGAGCCGCTCGAAGTCGCCGCCGTAGGTGGCCATGTGATCGGCGTCGATGTTGGTGACGATGGAGACCATGGGCTGCAGGTGCAAGAAGGAGGCATCCGACTCATCGGCCTCCGCCACCAGGTAGTCGCCCTCGCCCAGCCGCGCGTTGGTGCCGGCGCTGGTCAGCCGCCCACCGATCACGAAGGTGGGATCGAGCCCGCCCTCGCCGAGCAGCGTCGCCGTGAGGCTGGTGGTGGTGGTCTTGCCGTGGGTGCCGGCCACGGCGATGCCGTGGCGAAAGCGCATCAGTTCGGCGAGCATCTCGGCTCGGCGCACCACCGGCACGCGGTGCTCATGGGCCCAGCGGATCTCGGGATTGGTCTCGTCCACCGCGGTGGAGACAACCACCACGTCGGCGCCCGCGGCGTTGTCGGCGGCGTGGCCGAGGGCCACGCGGATGCCGCACTCTCGCAGGCGGGCCACCACCGGCGAGGCCTTCAGGTCGCTACCGCTGACCGCATAGCCCTGGTTGGCCAGCACCTCGGCGATGCCGCACATGCCGGCCCCGCCGATACCGACGAAGTGGATGCGCCGAATCCGACGCATGCCCAGCCCGCGGCCGGGGTGCGGGGGTGTCGCCTGGCCGGGAACCGGCCCGAGGGTCTCATCGCTCAAAACCTGTCTCCATGCAACCGGCCACCAGGCGCTCGACGGCGTCGAGATGGGCACCGGCTCGCGCCCGTGCCGCCATGGTGGCGAGAATGTCGGGGTCCAGCAGCGTCGCCAGGCACTCGGCCAGCGCCGCTGCGCTCATGTCCTGCTGGGGCATCAGTCGGGCCGCCTGCTGATCGACCAGGGCCCGAGCGTTGGCCGTCTGATGATCGTCCACCGCGTGGGGGAAGGGCACGAAGAGCGCCGGCTTGGCCGCGGCGGCGAGCTCCGCCACGGTCAGGGCACCGGCCCGGCAGACCACCAGATCGGCCCAGTCATAGGCGCCGGCCATGTCGTCGATGAAGGCCGTGACCTCGGCCTCGACGCCCTGCGCTTCAAAGGCCTCGCGGGTCGCCTGATCCTTGTCGCGCCCGGCCTGGTGGCGCACCTCGGGGCGGCGTTCCCCGGGCAGGGCGGCCAGCGCCTCGGGCAGGCGCTCATTGAGGGCCTTGGCGCCCAGCGAACCGCCCACCACCAGCAGGCGAAGGCGTCGCCCTGTCATCTCGGCGGCGCTCCTGGGCACCCGGCCCAGCGCGGCGATCTCGGCCCGCACCGGGTTGCCGATCAGCTCGGCCCGGCCGGGAAAGGCCTGGGGAAAGGCGGCGTAGACGCGGCGCGCCAGGCGCGAGAGGGCGCGATTGGTCAGGCCCGCCACGGCGTTCTGCTCGTGGATCACCAGCGGACGGCGCATCAGCCAGGCCGCTAGCCCGCCGGGGCCGCTGGCGAAGCCGCCCAGGCCGACCACCAGCTGGGGGTCGACCTCGCGGATCACCCGCCGCGCCTGCCAGACCGCGCGCGCGAGATTCAGCGGCGCCAGCAGCCAGCCGGCCAGGCCGTTGCCGCGCAGGCCGCTCACCGCGATCCGCGACAACGGAATGCCGGCCTCGGGCACCAGGCGGTTCTCGATGCCGCGCGGGCTGCCGAGCCAGGCGACCTCGACGCCCTCCTCGGCCAGCCCCCGGGCCAGCGAGAGCGCGGGAATGACGTGGCCGCCGGTACCGCCGGCCATGATCAGGACACGACGTCCTGGCTGTCGACTCATGAGGTACTTCCTTGTGTCTTGCCGGCGCGGGGCGTCTTGCCTGACGAGGCCCGCCGGGCCGTGGGACGTGCCCGCCGGCGGACCTCGCGGGTCTCGATGTCGGCGCGCAGCAGCAGGGCGACCATCGCGCTGCTCACCACCAGGCTCGAGCCCCCGTAGCTGAGCAGCGGCAGGGTCAAGCCCTTGGTGGGCAGCATGCCGGTGCTCACGGCGATATTGATGAAGGCCTGGGCGCCGATCACCAGGGCGAAGCCGTAGCTCACGTAGGCGGCGAAGGCCAGGCCGGCGAGCTCAGCGCGGCGCCCCACCGCCATGGCGCGCCAGATCAGCAGGGCGAAGAGCCCCACCACGGCGATCGCGCCAACCAGGCCGAGCTCCTCGGCGAGCACCGCGAAGACGAAGTCGGTGTGGGCCTCAGGCAGGTAGAAGAGCTTCTGCACGCTGTTGCCGAGCCCCATGCCCAGCCAGTGTCCGCGCCCGAAGGCGATCAGCGCCTGGGTCAGCTGGTAGCCGCTGGCGAACTGGTCGGCCCAGGGGTCGGCGAAGCTGGTCAGGCGCGCCATCCGGTAGGGCTCGGCGACGGCGGCCAGGGCACCCAGCGCTCCCACCAGCAGCAGCAGCACCAGGAAGCGCCCCCAGGGCGCGCCGGCCATCAGCAGCATGCCCATCACCGCCCCGGTCATCACCACCACGGCACCGTAGTCGGGCTCGAAGATCAGCAGGCCCGCCACCACGGCCATCACCGCCAGGGGGCGCAGGAACGCCCCCCACTCGCGGCGCACCTGGGGCAGGAAACGCTCCAGGTAGCCGGCCATGTAGATGATCAGGCAGAACTTGGCGACCTCCGAGGCCTGCAGGTTGAAGGGCACGCCGGGCAGCGAGAGCCAGCGACGGCTGCCGTTGACCTCCCGGCCCACCAGCAGCACCAGCGCCAGCAGCGAGAGCCCCACCAGCAGCAGCAGCGGGCCGTTGGCCTTCCACCAGGCCAGCGGCACGCGCAGGGCCAGCACCCCGACGAACAGCGCCATCAACACGAAGGAGCCGTGACGCAGGCTGAAGTACCAGGCGTTGCCGGTCAGGCTCGAGGCGACCTCGCTGGAGGCCGAGGTCACCATCACCCAGCCGATCAGCAGCAGCGAGAGCGCGGCCAGCACCAGCCAGCCATCGAAGGGCTGATCGGCGGTGCTCAGGCGCTTTCGAAGACGCGCGAGCCGGCTCATGGCGTCGCCTCCGCCCGCTCAAGCACCGCGCGGCGGAAGGCCTCGCCGCGGGCCTGATAGTCGCGGAACTGATCGAGACTCGCGCAGGCTGGCGAGAGCAGCACGCAGTCGCCCGGCTCGGCGATCTCGGCGGCACGGGCCATCGCCGCCTCCAGGTCGTCGACCCGCGTCAACGGCAGGCCACCCGCCAGCGCGGCCTCGAGGCGCGAGGCATCCTCACCGAAGAGGATCGCCTCGCGGCCATGCCGGGCCAGGGGGGCCGCCAGGGGCCGGAAATCGGCGCCCTTGCCCACCCCGCCGGCCAGCAGGATCAGCCGCCCCTCGAGGGTCGGCCCCAGGCCCGCGATGGCGGCCAGGGTCGCCCCGACGTTGGTGCCCTTGGAGTCGTTGATCCAGCGCACGCCGTCGATCTCGGCCACCAGCTCGCCACGGTGGGGCAGTCCGGGAAAGCGCCGCAGCACCGCGATCATCGCGGCAGGCGGCAGCCCGAGACGGGTGCCCATCGCCATGGCGGCGAGCGCATTGGCCTGGTTATGGCGACCGGGCAGGCGCATCTCGGCGGCGGGCATCAGCGGCGTGTCGCCGTGCATCAGCCAGTCGGCCTCTTGAGAGCGGCCGATCCCCCACTCCCCCGGCTCGGGGGCGCGGGTGGTGAAGCGCTCCTCGGCGGGCAGCGGCGTCGCTGGCCAGGTCATGGGGTCCTCGGCGTTGATCACGCCGTGTCGGGCGCCGCGGAAGATGCCTAGCTTGGCATCGCGGTAGCCGGCCATGTCGCCGTGGCGGTCGAGATGATCCTCGGAGAGATTGAGGAAGGCCGCCGTCTCGGCGCCGAGCCGCGGCGTGGTCTCGAGCTGGAAGCTCGAAAGCTCCAGCACGAAGAGCTCGGCATCGGGCGCCTCAGCCAGCAGATCCAGAGCCGGGGTGCCGAGGTTGCCGCCCACGGCGACCCGGCGTCCGGCCTCGCGGGCCATCTCGCCGACCAGGGTGGTGACCGTGGACTTGGCGTTTGAACCGGTGATGGCGGCGATGGGCGCCCGAGCCGCGCGCACGAAGAGCGCGATCTCGCCGACCAGCAGCGGCTCACCGGTGGCCTCTCGAGTCCGCCCGGCGAGCGTGCCAAGCCCCGGTGTGGCCGGATCAACCCCCGGGCTCAGCACCACCTCCTCGACCTGTGAGAGGTCGAGGTCGCTGAGCGGCCCGCCGTGGAACTCGACGTCCGGGTGGGCGGCGCGGAAGTCCTCGATCCCGGGCGGCACGGCGCGGGTGTCGGCGACCATGAAGGGCACGCCGAGCCGGCTCAGGTGGCGACAGATGGCGCGCCCGGAGAGCCCGAGCCCGACCACCAGCGTCACTCCCTTCGGCACTTTGTGCATCTTGCGCTCCTTGCGGAAGGCGGTTCGGCCCCGAGGGCGATCAGCGGACCTTGAGGGTGGCCAGGCCGATCAGCACCAGCACCACGGTGATGATCCAGAAGCGCACGATGACGCGCGGCTCCGGC
Organism: Halomonas pelophila; assembly: GCF_040196315.1. NCBI lineage: Bacteria > Pseudomonadati > Pseudomonadota > Gammaproteobacteria > Oceanospirillales > Halomonadaceae > Halomonas > Halomonas pelophila. The sequence continues at coordinate 215,931 of NZ_JBEGCI010000002.1, read as the reverse complement.
CAGCCCTTGAGCTCGTAGTGGTGGTGCAGCGGCGCCATGCGGAAGATGCGCCGCCCGGTCAGCTTGTAGGAACCCACCTGCAGGATCACCGAGACGGTCTCCATGACGAAGATCCCGCCCATGATGAACAGCACCACCTCCTGGCGCACGATCACCGCCACCACGCCTAGGGCCGCGCCCAGCGCCAGCGCCCCCACGTCGCCCATGAAGACCTGGGCCGGGTAGGTGTTGAACCACAAAAAGCCGAGCCCGGCCCCGGCGATGGTGGCGCAGAACACCGCCAGCTCGCCGGCGCCGGGGATGAAGGGGATCTGCAGGTAGTCGGAGAAGACCGTGTTGCCGCTGGCATAGGCGAACACCGCGAGTCCCATGGCCACCAGCACGGTGGGCATGATCGCCAGGCCGTCGAGGCCGTCGGTGAGGTTGACCGCGTTGGAGCTGCCGACGATGACCAGGTAGGTCAGCACCACGTAGAAGACGCCCAGCGGCAGCACGAACTCCTTGAACACCGGCACGATCAGGCTGGTCTCCACCGGCGAGGCCGCCGTGACGTAGAGCAGCACCGCCGCCGACAGGCCGATCAGAGACTGCCAGAAGTACTTCCAGCGGGCCGGCAGTCCGCGGGGGTTCTTCTCCACCACCTTGCGGAAGTCGTCGACCCAGCCGATGGCGCCGAAGCCCAGCGTCACCGCCAGCACCAGCCACACGTAGTGGTTGCTCAGATCGCCCCACAGCAGGGTGCTCACGGCGATGGCCATCAGGATCATCGCGCCGCCCATGGTCGGGGTGCCGGCCTTGGAGAGGTGCGACTGGGGACCGTCGTCGCGCACCGCTTGGCCGATCTGGCGCTCCACCAGGCGGCGGATCATCACCGGACCGAGCCACAGGCAGAGCACCAGGGCGGTCAGGGTCCCCAGGATCATGCGCAGGGTCAGGTAGTCGAAAACGTTGAAGGCGCTCTGGAATTGCGCCAGGAAGTCAGCCAGAAAGAGCAGCATGTAGTGCGTTCACCTTGAAGCATCCGCGCGCAGGGCGGCCACGACGTGTTCCATGCCGGCACTGCGCGAGCCCTTGACCAGCACGCTGGCCCCGGGCGGTAGATGGTGGAGGACGTGGCGCGTCAGCGCCTCCCGATCGTCGAAGTGGGTCCCGCCTTCACCGAAGGCCTGGCTGGCCGGCCGTGCCGGCTCGCCCAGGGTACCCAGGAAGTCGATTCCCCGTTCCCGCGCGTAGTGTCCGAGCTCGGCATGCAGCCGGTCGGACTCGCCCCCCAGTTCTCCCATGGCACCCAGCAGGCACCAGTGCGGCCCGGGCAGCGTCACGAGAACATCGAGCGCCGCCTTCACCGCGCCGGGGTTGGCATTGTAAGTATCGTCCAAGAGTCGCGTGGACTTGAGGCCCTCCACGGCGCTCAGTCGGCCCGGCATCGGCGCCGCCGCCTCGAGCCCGGCCAGCACGTCGGCCTCCGCCAGGCCCATGGCCAGGGCCGCCGCTGAGGCCGCGAGGGCATTGGCCACGTTGTGGCGCCCCATCAGGGCCAGCCGCAGCCGGCCGATCTCGCGGCCGTCCCGGACAAGCGTGAAAGCATAGCGGCCAAGGGCGTCGCAGGCCAGCGCCTCGGCGCGCACGCGCGCCCGAGAATCCAGCCCGAAGTCGAGCACCTCCCGAGGCGCGGCGAGGCGCGCCCAGGTGGCGTAGAAGGCGTCGTCACGATTGAGCACCGCCACGCCGTCGTCGGGCAGGCCGGTGAGGATCTCGGCCTTGGCCTGGGCGATGCGCCCCGTGCCGCCGAACTCGCCGACGTGGGCGTCGGTGACGTTGGTGATGATCGCCACCTGGGGCGCGGCCAGGGCCGTCGTCCAGGCGATCTCGCCCAGGTGGTTGGCGCCGAGCTCCACCACCGCCTGGCGGTGGGTCGATTCGAGGGCCAGCAGCGTCAGCGGTGCGCCGATGTCGTTATTGAGGTTGCCTTGGGTGGCGAGCGTCGCGCCGCGACGACTCAGCAGGGTCGCCAGCATCTGCTTGACCGTGGTCTTGCCGCTGTTGCCGGTGACGGCGACCAGGTTCCCGCCCCAGGCCCGGCGGCGCGCCCGGGCGAGCAGCCCCAGGGCGAGTCGGGTGTCGGCCACCACCAGCTGGGGCAGCGGATCGTCCACCGGCCGCTCGACCAGCGCCGCCACGGCGCCGGCCTCGCGCGCCTGGGCCACGAAGTCGTGGGCGTCGAAGCGCTCGCCGACCAGCGCCACGAACAGCGCGCCGGAAGCGAGGCGCCGGGTGTCGGTGACGATGGCGCCGATGTCGGCATCCTCGGCGGGCGCGGGCAGCCCCAGGGCGTCCACGACCTCGCCAAGCGTGCCCAGGCCGACGCCGCTCATCGCGCGCCCTCCTCGACTCGGCGCGCTAGGCCGCGCTCGGCCTCGGCGAGATCCGAGAAGGCGTGGCGAACGCCCGCCACCTCCTGATAGTCCTCGTGGCCCTTGCCGGCGATCAGCACCACGTCGTCGGGAGCGGCCTCGGCCAGCACCCGGGCGATGGCCGCGCCGCGACCGTCGACCTCGAAGATCTCGCTGCCGGCGTTATCGTCCAGGCCCGCGAGTATCTGGGCGCGAATCGCCTCGGGTGCCTCGCCGCGGGGGTTGTCGTCGGTCACCACCAGCACGTCGGCATGGCGCGCCGCGGCCTCGGCCATCAGCGGACGCTTGCCGCTGTCGCGATCGCCGCCGCAGCCGAACAGGCACCACAGCCGCCCCTCGCCCGGCAGATGCGCGCGCAGCGCCGCCAGGGCATTGTCCAGCGCGGCCGGGGTATGGGCATAGTCGATGACCACCGTGGGGGCGCCCGGGCGCGACAGCGGCTCCATGCGTCCCGGCACCGGGGCAAGCTCGGCCGCCGCGGCGAAGAGCGCCTCGAGGGAGTGCCCCAGGCCATGCAGGGTGGCGATGGCCAGCAGCACGTTGTCCAGGGTGAAGCGGCCCATCAGCGACAGCTCGAGCTCACGCTCGCCGTCGGGGGTGGCGATCAACGCGCGCTGGCCACCGCCGTGGGCGAGCCACTCGACGACGCGCAGGGTCACCGCCTCGTCCTTGCCCACCGCGAGCACGCGCACGCCGCGGTGCACGCCGGCGAGCATCAGTCGCGCCAGGGGATCGTCGCCGTTGACCACGGCGAGCTCGAGCTCATGGCGACGGAACAGCCGCGCCTTGGCGGCGGCATAGGCCGCCATGCTGCCGTGATAGTCCAGGTGATCGCGGCTCAGGTTGGTGAATACCGCCGCCTGGACGCTTGCGCCGTCGAGACGCCCCTGCTCCAGGGCATGGGAAGAGGCCTCCATGGCGACACGCGTCACGCCCTCGGCGGCCAGCTCGCCCAGCGCCGCCTGCAGCGCCAGGGGACCGGGGGTGGTCAGGCTGCCCCCCGTCAGGGCGCCGGGGCGGCCATGGCCCAGGGTGCCGATCAGCCCGGACTCCACGCCGAGGGCCTGGCTCAGCGCGGCCAGGTAGTGCGTCACCGAGCTCTTGCCGTTGGTGCCGGTCACCCCGACCAGCGCCATCTCCTTGGGGACGCCGAAGAGCACCCGGCCCAGCTCGCCCTGCGCCTCGCGCAGCCCCGCCAGCCACAGCACGCGTTCCTGCTGCGGCCCGGGCCGGCCATCGTCGTGAGCCAGCACCAGCGCCGCCCCGGCGGCCAGCGCCTGGTCGATGAAGTCGCGACCGTCGACCGCCACCCCGGGCACCGCGACGAAGACATCGCCGGCGCCGACGCGACGACTGTCGAGCACCAGGTTAACCCTGTCGGGCAGGCGGAGGCCTGCCAGGGCGTGGCGGCAGTCGGGCCAGAGTCCGACCAGGCCCGCCTCGAGTCGCTCGGCATTCAGCTGCATCTCGTCTCTCCTAAACTTGCGACCTGAACTGGCGATCATGAATCCGGGGCCCGGGCATCCGGGGGCACGTCGAGCAGGCGCAGGGCGTTGCCGGCCACCCGCGAGAAGACCGGGGCCGCCACCGCCCCGCCGTAGTAGCTGTCGCCCCGTGGGTGGTCGATCATCACCACGGTGACGATCCGCGGATCCGAGACCGGGGCGATACCGACGAACAGGCTGCGATAGGCCTTCTCCTGATACCCGCCCGGGGCGTTCTTGCGCACGGTGCCGGTCTTGCCGGCGACCCGGTAGCCCGGCACCAGGGCCCGACGGGCGCCGGTGCCGGGCGCGACGACCCGATCCATCATCCCCAGTATCCGCCGGGCCACCTCGGGCTCGATGACCGGCTCGCCCGCCGGCGGCGCGGCGAGCTTGAGGAGCGAGGGCGGCAGACGGCTCCCCTCGTTGGCGATGGCGGTGAAGGCGCTGGCCAGCTGCAGCGCCGAGACCGACAGGCCATAGCCGTAGGAGAGGGCCGCCCACTGGCTGCTCGACCAGCGCACCGGGGCCGGGATACTGCCGGTGGCCTCGCCGGGGAAGCCGGTACCCGGGCTCTGCCCCAGGCCCAGGGCGCGATAGGTGGCGGGGATCACCGGCTCCTCCAGGCGCAGGGCCAGCTTGGACATGCCGACGTTCGAGGATTTCCGGAGGATGCCGGCCAGGTCCAGCTCACCGTAGTTGCGGATGTCCTTGATGGTGAAGCGGTCGATGACCATCCAGCCGGGCGAGGTGTCGACCACCGTGCCCGGCGAGACCGCGCCATGCTCGATCATCGACGCCATGGCCAGGGGCTTCACCACCGACCCCGGCTCGTAGGTGTCGACGATGGCTCGGTTGCGCAGCCCCTGGGGGTCGAGTCCGGCCCGGTCGTTGGGGTTGTAGGAGGGCTGGTTGGCCATGGCCAGCACCTCGCCGCTGCGGGCATCGAGCATCACCACGCTGCCGCCGTCGGCATCGTGCTCAGTGACCGCGGCCTTGAGCTCGCGATAGGCCATGTACTGCAGACGCTGATCCAGCGCCAGGGTCAGGTCGCCGCCGGGCTGCGCTTCCTGCAGAAGTTCCAGGTCGCGCACCAGGCGACCGCGACGGTCCTTGAGCACCCGGCGCTTGCCGGGAACGCCGGCGAGGTAGGGCTGGTAGGCGAGCTCGAGGCCCTCCTGGCCCAGGTCATCGATATTGGTCACGCCCAGCAGCTGGGCGCTCACCTCACCCGCCGGGTAGTAACGCTTGTACTCCTCGCGGGCGTGCACGCCGGGCACCCGCAGGGCGAGCACCCGCTGGGCCGCCTCGGGGGTCATGCGGCGCCGCAGGTACATGAACTCGCGCGTCGAGTAGCGTGCGATGCGCTCGTTGAGGGTGTCGAGCTCCAGCCCGAGGGCGTTGGCCAGCATCAGGCGCTGGATGTCGTCGTCCGGCAGGTCCTGCGGGTTGACCCAGAGGGTCACCACCGGCGTGGAGATGGCCAGCGGCTCGCCGTGGCGGTCGGTGATCATGCCACGATGGGCGGGGATGGTATCGGTGCGCAGGGTGCGGGCATCGCCCTGCCCCTGCAGGAAGGGGCGGTCGAAGACGTGCAGGTCGACGATGCGCCCGGCCAGCAGGGCCAGCCCCAGCACCACCAGGGTCATCATCACCCGATAGCGCGCCTTGCCCATGGGGGCCGTGGGCGGGGGACGACGCGGCGTCACGCCGCTGCGCGCGTCGGCGCTCATGGCTGGATGACCTCGACCTCGTCGATATCGGGCAGGCGCATCTCCAGGCGTTCCTGGGCCAGGCGCTCGATGCGCGCCGGCGAGGACCAGGCGCTCTCCTCGAGCAGCAGCTGGCCCCACTCGGTCTGCAGCTGCTGCTGCTCGCGCTCGAGCTCCTGCAGGCGGGCGTACTGATCGCGGGTCAGGTGGCTGGTGGTGATGACCGCCAGGGCCGAGACCAGGCAGACCGCCATCAGCAACGTGACCAGCAGCAGCGCCGGCGACGCGCCGAGGCGCAGGGGCCACCCGAAGGAAGAGGTTACCGCGGAGCGTCCCTGTGCCATGGCGAGCCTCAGTATCGCTTGCGCGCTACACGCATCACCGCGCTGCGCGCCCGGGGATTCTCCTGCACCTCCTCGGCGGAGGGGCGGCGCGCCTTGCCGAGCGACTCGAGGCGCCGCTTCAACTGATCGTCGCGGACCGGGATGCCCCGCGGCAGGTCAGTGTCGCCGCGCACGTGGTCGCGGATGAAACGCTTGACGCGGCGATCCTCCAGCGAATGGAAGCTGATCACCACTAGGTGCCCGCCCGGGGCGAGGGCCTCGAGGGCCGCGTCGAGGGCGGCGTCGAGTTGTTCCAGCTCGCCGTTGACCTGGATGCGCAGCGCCTGGAAGACGCGGGTCGCGGGGTGCTTGCCCTTCTCCCAGGCGGGATGGGCGGCCTTGACCACCTCGGCGAGATCCGCGGTGCGCTCGAAGGGGCGCTCGGCGCGCCGCGCCACGATGGCGCGGGCCAGGCGGCGGGCGAAGCGCTCCTCGCCGTAGCTCTTGAAGACGCGCACGATCTCGCCCTCGCCGGCGCGCGCCAGGAAGTCGGCGGCACTCTCGCCATGCTCGGGATCCATGCGCATGTCCAGCGGGCCGTCGCGCAGGAAGCTGAAGCCGCGCTCGGGGTCGTCGAGCTGGGGCGAGGAGACGCCGACGTCGAGCAGCACCCCGGAGAGCCGGCCGTGCAGGCCACGACGTTCGGCGATCTCGTCGAGGCGGGCGAACTCGCCGCGCTCGATGGCGAAGCGGGGATCGGTGATACCGCCGGCCTCGGCGATCGCCTGGGGATCGCGGTCGATGGCCAGCAGCTGCCCCGCGGGACCGAGCCGCTCGAGGATGGCGCGGGAATGGCCGCCGCGACCGAAGGTACCGTCGAGGTAGACCCCGTCGGCATCGTGGATCAGCGCCTCCACGGCGCCATCGAGCAGCACGCTGGCATGACGAAAGCCGCGGACGGGCTGTTCAGGGGCGGATGGCGGCATGCGCGTCTCGATGGTGGGGAGATGAAGGGCCGTTCGCGACGGCAATGTTCGAAGTGGGAGTCGGCCGGTAAGCCGGGTTCTGTCGTGGACAGTCATTCCTCTAGGAGCCGCGTCACCACGGCCCTCCAGCAACCTACCCGAACCCAGCGCGGGCCACGCCATGGGGTTCCTATTTGGTCTTGCTCCGAGTGGGGTTTACCGTGCCACGCACTGTTGCCAGGCGCGCGGTGCGCTCTTACCGCACCCTTTCACCCTTACCGGCCTCCCGAAGGAGACGTAGGCGGTCTGCTCTCTGCTGCACTTTCCGTCGGCTCGCGCCGCCCAGGCGTTACCTGGCACTCTGCCCTATGGAGCCCGGACTTTCCTCCCCCAGCGTCGATGCGAGATCGACGTCGGCGGCGACTGTCTGGCCAACTCCCGCGGCAAGGATACCAGCGCCCGGGCGTCGCCTCAATGACCGTCCTTGAGCGCCTGGGCCCTGGCGTACCACTCCTTCTTCACGCCGCCCAGCACCCGCGAGGCCACCGCGGCGACCTGCTTGACCCCCACCCCCTCGGCGAGCAGGGCCCTGAGCAGGACATCGGCCTCCACCGCCGACTGCTCGACATCCTCGCGGCGGGCGGCACCGGCCACCATCACCACGAATTCGCCGCGGGCCTGATCCGGGTCTGCCTCCATGCGGGCGATAAGCTCCTGGGCACTGCCGTCGAGGAAGGTCTCGAAGGTCTTGGTCAGCTCCCGAGCCAGCACCACCCGGCGCTCGCCCAGCACACTGTCCAGATCGGCCAGGGTGTCGCGGACCCGATGGGGCGACTCATAGAACACCAGGGTCTCCTCGCGGGCGGCGAGGGCCTCCAGCCTGGCGCGGCGGGTCCCGCCCTTGGCGGGGAGGAAGCCCTGGAACAGGAAACGATCGGTGGGCAGCCCCGCCGCGCTGAGCGCCGCGACCAGGGCACAGGGACCCGGGAGGGGCACGATGCGGCGCCCCCGGGCCCGGAGCTCGCGCACCAGCACGAACCCCGGATCGCTGATCAGCGGCGTGCCGGCATCCGAGACCAGCGCGATGTCCTCGCCGGCGGCGAGCCGGGCGTCCAGGGTATCGACCCGCGCGGCCTCGTTGTGCTCGTGCAGCGAGAGCATCGGGCGCGACAGGCCCAGGTGGCGCAGCAGTCGGCCGCTGTGGCGGGTGTCCTCGGCGGCGATCAGCGCCACCTCACCGAGCACCCGAGCGGCCCTCGGGCTCAGGTCGTCCAGATTCCCAATCGGAGTGGCGACCACGTACAATGAACCGGCAGGCGTATCGGACATCTCGACTCCTGGATGCTCTGGTGGGACGTTCTGGGTCATGGAAACAAGGGAAGGAATCATGAAGATCTCGTTACGCGGCCCGCTGGCCGTTGCGCTGACCGCGCTGCTCCTCGCGGGCTGCAGTTTCCAGCCGGGCATCATCGAGCGACAGCCCGACGTCGATCCCGAGCGCCTGCTCGAGCAGGCCGAACAGCAGACGCCCGAACAGGCCGCCGCGTCCCGCCTGGAAGCGGCCGATATCCTAGCACGCCGGGGCGATCGCACCCAGGCGCTGGAGGTCGCCAAGCAGGTCGACGACAGCCGCCTGGAACGCCAGGCCCGCGTGCGCTGGGCCCTGCTGCTCTCCGAGCTTGGCGAGGCCGAGGGCGATCCCTGGGCGGTCATCCAGGCCGGACAGCTGCTCGATGAGATCGAGCTGCCCCGCGAGGCCTCGCTGACCGTGCGCGAACGCCTCGGCCGGGCGCTTGCCGAGGTCGACGAACCCCTCGCCGCCGCCCGGGCGCTGATCCGGGTCCAGGCCGAGACCGAGCGCGAGGACCTCAACGATCCGATCTGGGCACAGCTCTCCCGGCTGGACCGTCGCGAACTCGGCACGCTGCGCGACGACGGCGACGACCTGACCGAAGGCTGGGTCGCCCTGACCGAGCTGGTGCGCTCCACCGGCAGCGACATCCAGCGCCTGTTCGCGCGCCTTGATGACTGGCGCGAGCGCTACCGCGGCCACCCGGCGGCCCGGCGCCTGCCCGCCGAGATCACCGCGCTGGGCGAGCTGCGCGGACAGCGCGTCGATCATATCGCCGTGCTGCTGCCCGAGTCCGGCCCCCTCGCGGGCATCGCCGAGGCGACCCGCCAGGGCATCCGCACCCACCATCTGGCGGGGGTCGACGGCGGCGCCCAGCTGAGCTTCATCGACAGCAGCAGCGGCAACATGGAGGCCCTCTATCGGGAGGCCGCCGCCCTCGGCGCCCAGGTGGTGATCGGCCCGCTGGATAAGGATGTCGTCAGCCGACTCGAGCAGGGCGACCGGGTGCCGATGCCGACCCTCGCGCTCAATTATGGCCGCGGCGAGCGCAACCGGGCCAAGGGACTCTTCCAGTACGGCCTGTCCGCCGAGGACGAGGCGCGCCAGGCCGCCCAGCGCGCCTTCAGCGACGGCCATCGCCTGGCCTCCCTGCTGGTCCCGGACAATGGCTGGGGACGCCGGGTGGGCGAGGCCTTCTGGAACACCTGGCGTGACCTGGGCGGCGAGGTCGCCAATGCGGTTCGCTACAACCCCGGGGCACCCGCCACCGAGAGCGCCAAGCGGGCGGCCACCAACCCCAAGCCCGACATGCTGTTCCTGCTGGCCCTGCCCGACTACGCTCGCCAGGTACCGCCCAACCTGGACTACGCCTACAGCGGCGACCTGCCGATCTACGCCACCTCGCACCTGTACGAGGGCCGACGCCAGCCGCGCCTGGACGCCGACCTGAACGACGTGATGTTCGCCGATATCCCCTGGCAGATTCCCGATGCGGCGGTGGGCGGCGTGGAGGCCCTGCCCTTCCTCGCCAGCTACCGTGAGCTGCGCGACGAGTCCAACTCGGCGATGTTTCGCCTGATGGCCATGGGCGTGGATGCCTATGAGCTGGCCCTGCGCATGCCGCAGCTGCGGGCGATCGGCGGTACCGAGCTGTTCGGCGCCACCGGCACGCTGAGCGCGGAAGACGACGGCCGCATCCAGCGCCGCCTGCCCTGGGCCCGCTTCGTCGACGGCGTGCCCCAGCCCGTGCTGAGCCCCGGCGTGTTCGGCGATGACCGGACCCCGTGACGCCCGCGCCCGCGGCGGCGCCATCGAGCGGCTCGCCGCCCGCTGGCTCGTCGACCGCGGGCTGACCCTCGAGGCGAGCAACCAGCATGCCAAGGGCGGCGAGATCGACCTGGTGATGCGCGATGGCGAGGTCCTGGTGTTCGTCGAGGTGCGCCACCGCGCCGACAGCCGCCACGGGCACCCGCTCGAGACCATCACCCCCACCAAGCAGCGCCGCCTGATCCAGGCGGCGCGTTTTTATCTCCAGCGCAACCGGCTATCATGTGCCTGCCGCTTCGACGTGCTGGCCGTGATCGGCACGCCACCCGACCTCGAGATCGACTGGGTCGCGAACGCCTTCGAAGCGCCCTGACCGGTCAAGCCACTCTGCCAAAGGACCCGGAACCCGCATGGATTTCCAGCAGCGCATACTCGGCCACTTCAACGCCAGCATCGACACCAAGACCTACGCCAGCGAAGTGCTCCCCCCCTTCATCGAGGTCGCCAGCCAGATGATGGTCCAGTGCCTGGTCAACGAGGGCAAGATCCTGGCCTGCGGCAACGGCGGCAGCGCCGGCGACAGCCAGCACTTCTCCTCGGAGCTGCTCAACCGCTTCGAACGCGAGCGCCCCAGCCTGCCGGCCCTGGCCCTGACCACCGACACCTCGACGCTGACCTCCATCGCCAACGACTACAGCTACAACGAGGTCTTCTCGAAGCAGATTCGCGCCCTGGGCCAGCCCGGCGACATCCTGCTGGCGATCTCCACCAGCGGCAACTCCGCCAACGTCATCCAGGCCATCCAGGCCGCCCATGACCGCGACATGACGGTGATCGCCCTGACCGGCCGTGATGGCGGCGACATGGCCTCGCTGCTGGGCCAGGACGACTGCGAGATCCGCGTGCCGGCGACCTCCACGGCGCGCATCCAGGAGGTCCACCTGCTGGCCATTCACTGCCTCTGCGATCTGATCGACGAGCAACTCTTCGGCACAAGCGAGTAACCCCATGACCAAGACGTCCCTGCTGACGCCCCTGCTGCTCAGCGTGGCCCTCGGCCTCGCCGGCTGCACCACCGTGACCGGCGTGACCAACCCCGGCACCATCGACGAGAACTACGGGGAGCGCACCTTCGGCACGCAGGTCGAGGACCAGAGCATCGAGACCAAGGTCGCCCACAACCTCGGCCGCACCGATGCCCGGCTGGCCGACGCCCGCATCAACGTCGACAGCTTCAACGGCGTGGTGCTGCTCACCGGTCAGGTGCCGAGCGACGAGCTGAAGGCCACCGCTGGGCGCGTCGCCGGCGCGGTGCGCAACGTGCGCGAGGTGCACAACGAGCTCGCGATCGCCGCCAACCTGCCGGCCAGCCAGCGCCTCGCCGACACCTGGCTGCGCACCCGCATCAACTCCCACCTGGTCGCCGACCAGGAGATCGATTCCGGACGCGTCCAGGTGATCACCGAGAACGACAGCGTCTACCTGATGGGCATCGTCACCCGCAGCGAGGCCGAGCGCATCGTGCGCTCCGTGGCGGGCCTGGGCGGCATGCAGCGCATCGTCAAGGTCTTCGACTACCTGGACTGAGCGCGCCCCTGAAACGCAAGACGGCAGGCCAAAGGCCTGCCGTCTTGCGTTGTCGCGCCGCTTTTCTGACTTGCCGACTACTGACTTATCTTGCGTTGGCGGGTCGCCCGGCGCGCGAAGGATCGGCTCACTTGACGACGCGCAGGGAGGGACGCCCCTTGCGCGGCCGGGACTCGTCCTCGCTCTCGGACGGGGCATCGCCGGCCTCTTCGCCGGCATCGACCGAGCTCTCCACCTCGCTGAGGGGGGAGGCGTCTTCCGCCTCATCGGCCTCGATCGGCATCACCGGCTCATGACCGAAGACCATGCCGACGCCGTTCTCGCGGGCGTAGATGGCGATCAGTGCCTCCATGGGCACCATCACCTGCATGGGTTGCCCGCCGAAGCGTGCCGAAAAGCTGACCGCCGCGTTCTCCATGGCGAAGTCACGGATGGCGCTCGGCGCCAGGTTCAGCACGATCTGGCCGTTCTGGACGAACTGTCGCGGCACCTCGACGCCCGCCTGCTCGGCGTCGACGACGATATAGGGCGTCAGTTCGTTATCCAGCAGCCACTGGTACAGGGCCCTGGCCATATAGGGACGGCTCGACTGCATATTTGGCCCTCCTGGGGTAGGCCCCCGGCCGTGCCGGGGGATGCAGGGTAGATCAGGAACGCATCTCGCGTTCGTTCTCGCTGAGCGCCGCCTTGAAGCCATCGCGGCCGAAGACCCGCTCCATGTAGCCGAGCAGCGGCTTGACCTGCTTCTCGGGCAGTTCGATGCCGAGCGCCGGCAGGCGCCAGAGGATCGGCGCCAGGCAGCAGTCCACCAGCGTGAACTCGTCGCTCATGAAGTAGGGCATGTCCTCGAAGATCGGCGAGATACCGACCAGGCTCTCGCGCAGCTCCTTGCGGGCCTTCTCCACGTCCTTCTTGGCACCGTTCTGAATCTGCTCGACCAGCGGGCACCATTCGCGCTCGATGCGATGCATCCACAGCCGGCTCTTGGCCCGCGCCACCGGATAGACCGGCAGCAGCGGCGGATGCGGGAAGCGCTCGTCCAGGTACTCCATCATCACCTTGGATTCATAGAGCACCAGGTCGCGATCGAGCAGCGTGGGCACGCTGTTGTAGGGATTGAGGTCGGCGAGCTCCTCGGGGCGCTGCTCGTCGCTCACCTCGACGATGTCCACGGCCACGCCCTTTTCGGCGAGCACGATGCGCACTCGATGACTGAAATGGTCATCCCCACCGGAGTAGAAGATCATCGACGACCGCTTGGCCACTACACCCATGAAACAATCCTCGCATCAGTTCGTGCCGGGATGATAACACGACCGCCCCCATCTTGAGGGCGATCGCGCCGCCCGGTATCGGGCAAAAAGCATCGGGGCGCACGGCCTATGGCCATGCGCCCCGCGGTTCACTGTCGCTGGCGGATCAGTGAATGTCGCGCCAGTACTCACGCTTGAGCAGGTAGCCGATGACACCGAAGATGAAGATGAAGATCAGCACCTTGGGCCCCAGCGACTGAGCCTGCAGCTTGGACGGCTCGCCGGCATAGGCCAGGAAGTTGGTGAGGTCGTAGATCGCCTCCTCGAACTCCTCGGGCTCCATCTGGCCGGGCTTTGTCACCTGCAGCGTCTCGCAGGACTGGTACTTGCCGGTCAGCGGATCCAGCTCGGCCCCCGGGACCGGCTTGTCGCTGGCAGCGCAGACCTTCTCCTGCACCCCCTGCAGCGGCTCCAGCACGTTGGGCATGGCGACCAGCGGGAAGACCGCGTTGTTGACGCCGGTGGGACGCTCCGGATCCTTGTAGAAGCTCAGCAGGTAGGTATAGACCCAATCCGTGCCGCGCAGACGCGCCTCGAGGGACAGGTCCGGCGGCGGCGCGCCGAACCATCCCTCGGCATCGCCGCTGTCCATGGCGATGTGCATCTGGTCATTGAACTTCAGGGCGTCGGAGAAGATCAGGTTGTCCTCGACCAGCCCCTGGGGCATGTCCAGATCCTGAGCCGCCCGCGAGAAACGCTGGTGCTCCATGGAGTGGCAGCCCATGCAGTAGTTCACGAAGAGCTTCATGCCGTTCTGCAGCGAGGCCTTGTCCTCGAGGTCCGGGTTCATCTCCTCCAGGTGGACGCCTCCGCCTCCGGCGGCGAACCCGACCATCGGCACCAGCGCGAAGAGCAGTGCGAACAGTTGCTTTTTCATTAGCCAGTCACCCTTTCCGGAACGGGTTTGGTCTTCTCCAGCCGGGTGTAGATCGGCATCAGCAGGAAGAAGGCGAAGTAGAGCGCGGTGCACAGCTGGGCGACCAGGGTCCGCGTCTCGGTGGTCGGCAGCACGCCGAGCACGCCGAGGATCACGAAGCTGATGGCGAACAGCAGCAGCATCACCTTGGAGATCCACCCCTTGTAGCGCATGGAGCGTACCGGGCTCTTGTCCAGCCAGGGCAGCACGAACAGGATGGCGATCGCCCCCCCCATCACGATGACCCCCAGGAACTTGGCGTCGAGACCGAACAGACTGAAGGTGATCGCCCGCAGCATCGCGTAGAAGGGCGTGAAGTACCACACCGGCGCGATGTGATCCGGCGTCTTCAGCGGGTTGGCCGGTTCGAAGTTCGGCTTCTCGATGAAGTAGCCGCCGCCTTCCGGGAAGTAGAAGATCACCACCGCGAAGACGAACAGGAACACCGCCACGCCGACAATATCCTTCACCGTGTAGTACGGATGGAAGGGAATGCCGTCCAGCGGCTTGCCGGTCTCGTCCTTCTTCTTCTTGATGTCGATGCCGTCGGGGTTGTTGGAGCCGACCTCGTGCAGGGCGATGATGTGCAACACCACCAGCGCCAGGATCACGATGGGCAGGGCCACCACGTGCAGGGCGAAGAAGCGGTTCAGGGTGATGCCGGAGATCAGGAAGTCACCGCGCACCCACTGCGCCAGATCCGGGCCGATGGCCGGAATGGCGGAGAACAGCGAGATGATGACCTGGGCCCCCCAGTAGGACATCTGACCCCAGGGCAGCAGGTAGCCCATGAAGGCCTCGGCCATGAGCGCCAGGTAGATGGTCATGCCGAAGATCCACACCAGCTCGCGGGGCGCCTTGTAGGAGCCATAGAGCAGGCCGCGAAACATGTGCAGATAGACCACGACGAAGAAGGCCGAGGCCCCGGTGGAGTGCATGTAGCGGATCAGCCACCCCCACTCCACGTCGCGCATGATGTACTCGACCGAGGCGAAGGCGCCCTCGGCGGAGGGGTTGTAGCTCATGGTCAGCCAGACACCGGTGAGGATCTGGTTGACCAGCACCAGCAGGGCCAGCGAGCCGAAGAAGTACCAGAAGTTGAAGTTCTTCGGCGCGTAGTACTTGGCCAGGTGCTCTTCCCACATCTGGGTCGCGGGGAAGCGGTCGTCGACCCAGCGCATGAAGCCGCGCTCCGCCTTGGCCTTGTTAGGATTACCCATCAGGCAGACTCCTCATCTTCGCCGACAGTGATCAGTACATCGCTGTCGAAGCGGTAAGGTGGCACTTCGAGGTTGGTCGGCGCCGGCACATTGGCGAACACGCGACCCGCCAGGTCGAAGCGTGAGCCGTGGCAGGGGCAGAAGAAGCCACCGGGCCAGTCTCCGACATCGACACTACCCGGCTCGGGCTTGAACAGCGGCGAGCAGCCCAGGTGGGTGCAGATGCCGATCAGCACGCCGATCTCAGGCTTGATGGAGCGCAACGTCCCCTCCACGTAGGCCGGCTGCTGCGGCACGCTGGAATCGGGATCTGCCAGCTCTGCGGGGTCGATCGCCTCGGTGCGCTCGATCATCGCCGGCGAGCGATTGAGGATCCACACCGGCTTGCCACGCCATTCGACCGTCATGCGCTGCCCGGGTTCGAGCTTCGACACGTCTGCCTGCACGGGCGCACCCGCGGCTCTCGCCCTGGCGCTCGGCTGCCAGGAAGCTACAAAGGGGACCGCAACCCCGACGGCACCCACCGCACCCACGACGGTGGTGGCACCTACGAGGAAACGGCGCCGACCCTTGTTTACGCCGTTATCTGCCATTTCAGATTTCTCCCATCGACTTACCCGCTGTTCCATCACGGGCAGTGAATCCCCCGCGACCACGGATATCAAATGCGCACTATCTTAAAAAATCGCGTCGCCCCGCACAAGGAAAGGTTCCCTGCCCGCGGAGCAATACGGCGACAAATTCTTGATCCGAAACAAGAAACGCCCAGGTCACAGGACCTGGGCGTGTTCGAGCGGCAATACGTGCGTATCAGCGCTTGGAGAACTGCGGGCGACGACGCGCCTTGCGCAGGCCGACCTTCTTACGCTCGACCTTACGGGCGTCACGCGTGACGTACCCGGCTTCGCGCAGCTGACCGCGGAAGTCCTCGTTGTACTCCATCAGGGCACGAGTGATGCCGTGACGGATAGCGCCGGCCTGGGCGCTGCCGCCGCCACCCTTGACGGTGACGTAGACGTCGAACTGGCCGAGGGTCTCGGTCAGTTCGAGGGGCTGACGGACCACCATGCGGCCGGTGACGCGACCGAAGTACTGGTCCAGATCACGGCTGTTGACGGTGATCTTGCCGGTGCCCGGCTTCAGGAAGACGCGCGCGGTAGAGGTCTTGCGGCGCCCGGTACCGTAATACTGCTGTGTCATGGCGAAGACTCCCTCAGATGTTCAGTTCTTGCGGCTGCTGGGCAGCGTGCGGATGCTCGGTGCCGGCGTAGACCTTGAGCTTCGAGTACATGGCACGACCCAGGGGACCCTTCGGCAGCATGCCCTTGACGGCGGACTCGATGACACGCTCCGGTGCGTGGGCGATCATCTTCTCGAAATTCATGGAGCGCAGGCCGCCCGGATAACCGGTGTGGCGGTAGTAGGTCTTGGCGTTGACCTTGTTGCCGGTGACCTTCACCTTCTCGGCATTGATCACGACGATGTAGTCGCCGGTATCGACATGCGGGGTGAACTCCGGCTTGTGCTTGCCACGCAGGCGGCGAGCGATCTCGGTGGCCAGGCGACCGAGTGTCTTGTCCGCAGCGTCGACGACGAACCAGTCGCGCTGGACGGACTGCGGCTTGGCAGTGAACGTCTTCATGGGTGAATCACCATTAGGATGTATTGGGTTCTGCCGCCGGATGTCCGGCATGGAACCGTCCCTATTCTTCTTGGTTGCCCGTCCCGAAGGACGCTGCAACGGTCGAGCGAGCGCGCATTCTACACGACCCGCGCCCCGGAGGGGAAGGGGCGTCAGGGCTTGTGGGGCAGCGCCAGGTAATCGTGGGACTGCATCTCCTGCAGCCGCGAGAGCGTGCGCTGAAACTCGAACTCCAGGCGTCCGTCGCGATAGAGCTCCTCGGCCGGCACTTCGGCGGACATCAGCAGCTTGACGCCGCGATCGTAGAACTCGTCGACCATGTTGATGAAGCGCCGCGTGCGATCGTCGGTGGCACCGCTCATGCGGGTGACGTTGGAGACCAGCACGCTGTGAAACTCGCGCGCCAGCTCGATGTAGTCGTTCTGGCTGCGCGGCCCGTCGCAGAGCTCACTGAACTCGAACCACACCACATCGTCGTGCAGCCGGCGTGTGTGCAGCACGCGGTGATTGATCTCGAGGGGCGCGCCCTCCTCCCCCTCGTGGCCGGCGATCTCGCGAAAGCTGCGGGCGAGTTCGACCTCGGCTTCGGCATCGAGCGGGGCGTGAAAGATCTCGGCGCGCTCCAGCACGCGCAGCCGGTAGTCGACGCCCGAGTCGACGTTGACCACCTCGCAGTGACGCTCGAGCAGGTCGATGGCCGGCAGGAAGCGCGCTCGCTGCAGGCCGTCCTTGTAGAGCTCCCCGGGAACGATGTTGGAGGTCGCCACCAGCACCACGCCGTGCTCGAAGAGCGATTCGAGCAGGTTGGCCAGGATCATCGCATCGGTGATGTCCTTGACGAAGAATTCGTCGAAGCAGATCACCCGCACCTCGGCGGCGAACTTGGCGGCGATCAGCGACAGCGGATTCTTCTCCCCCTTGTAGTGCTCGAGCTCGTTGTGCACCCGCTGCATGAAGCGGTGGAAATGGGTGCGCATCTTCTCGGGAAAGGGCAGCGTCTCGAAGAAGGTGTCCATCAGGTAGGTCTTGCCGCGCCCCACGCCGCCCCAGAAGTAGAGCCCGTTGACGGCAGGCAGCGCCGGCTCGGCGGGTGCGTCGCGCCCGCCACGCCCGAACAGGCCCGCCACCCGCGAGGCGAGCCCGCCGCCGCGCCTCGGCGGCGCCACCCGCGAGGGCGGCGTGGCCACCAGGTCATCATAGAGGCGCTGCAGATGCGCCACCGCCTGCTCCTGGGCGGCATCGTGCTGGAAGTCACGGCGTTCGAGATCGGCTCGGTAGCGGGTCATCGGCGTCTCGGGCCGACGCGACTCGCGGGAGGCCTTAGGGGGGTGCGTCTCGCTCATGGGGGATTCCTGATGGCCTGTCCTCGGGCTTTGGCGTGGGCATTATACGCATCCCATCGGTCATTGGCATGTGCGCCCTCCCGCATTGACCCGGCACACAGGCTCGCCTCTATAATGGAGCCCCGGCCATAAACGGCCTCACGAGGGCGCCGGCGGCCGGCACGCCACAGGGCCATTGCTCCAGGGAGACGTACAACGTGGATGAGACCAACATCAGCTGGGTGCTGGCCGCCGCCTGCCTGCTGGCCGGCATCGGGATCGGGGCACTGGGCTACCACCTGCTCAACGCCAGCGCCGGCAATACCCAACGCTTGCGCCAGCGCCTCGCCGAGCGCGAGCGGGCCCTGGCCGAGCTCAAGGACGGCCTGGGCGACAGCCTGGAGCGCATCGGCCAGCTGGCCGAGAGCCTGCGACGGGAAAGCCAGAGCCTCGAGCAGGAGGCCGCGACGGCCAGCACCACCCTGGGCGCCCCCTCGCTGCGCCGCCAGGCCATGGACGCCGCCACCCCCGCGCCCGCCGAGGACGCCGCCGAGCCGGCCGTGCCCCGCGACTATGCCGCGGGCAACCGCGGCACCCTCTCCGAGGACTTCGGCCTGAAGCCGGCCGGGGAAGGCGAGACTCCGCAGCCGCCGCGCTACTGAATCGACGCGCTACTGAGTCGACGGGCGCTTGTCGCGCCTACGACACCTTGCGACCTGCACGTCCGCGCCCCGGCCCACCGCCGGGGCGTCGTCGTTGTGATCAGGCCGGATTGTCGATATCGACGAAGCGGTGCTCGATATCCCACTGGGCGGCCAGCCGCTCGCCCAGCGCCTGCACCCCGTAGCGCTCGGTGGCGTGGTGGCCCGCCGCCAGGTAGTGGATGCCCATCTCGCGGGCCAGGTGGGTGGTGCGCTCCGAGATCTCCCCGGAGATGAAGGCGTCGGCGCCGGCCTCGAAGGCGGTGGCGATCATGTCCTGGGCACCGCCGGTACACCAGGCGACCCGACGGATCTCTCCGCCGCCCGGCGCCTCGATCAGCAGCGGCTCGCGCCCCAGGCACTCGCCCACGTCGCGGGCCAGCCCCGCGGCATCGAGGCCGGGCGACGGCTCGCCGAGCCACACCAGCCCCTCGCCGAGCGCCCCGTCGGCGCAACCGGTGACGCTGAAGCCCAGCCGCCGGCCAAGCTCGGCGTTGTTGCCGAGTTCGCGGTGGGCATCCAGCGGCAGGTGGTAGGCCAGCAGGTTGATGTCGTGGGCCAGCAGCGTCGCGAGGCGCCGGCGCTTCATGCCGGTGATGGCCACCGGCTCGTTCTTCCAGAAGTAGCCGTGATGGACCAGCACGAGATCCGCCTGCCAGGCCACGGCCTCGTCGAGCAGCGCCTGACAGGCCGTCACGCCGGTCATCACCCGGGCCACCCGCTCACGGCCGGCCACCTGCAGGCTGTTCAGGGTGTAGTCCTTGAAGCGCTCGGGCTCGAGCAGGCGATCACAGGTGGCGACCAGGTCGTCTCGATTCATCATGCAGCCTCCGGGCGCGGTCGGGTTGGTAATGTTACAATCCGCCCAGTGTAACCAGCGGGCGGATACCCCGCGACCCAGCATCGTCGACAAGGACTCCCGCCGCATGCGACGCACCCTGCTCCCCTACCTCTGGCCCGTGCTCATCGGCGTGCTGGGGGCCATCGTGCTGCTCAACGCCTTCCCGCAGCTGATCGGACGTCCCGCCCCAGCACCCTCTGCCGCCACGCCCTATGACATCGCCCCGCCTACCCCCGAGGAGCAGGCCGAGCCCCGCGACGCCCCCGAGGTGCGCCAGGCCGACCCGCTGACGCGACAGCAGGGACCGGTGAGCTATGCCCAGGCGGTGGCCCGTGCCGCGCCGGCCGTGGTCAACGTCTATTCGTCCCGGGTGGTCGAACGGGAAGAGCATCCGCTGATGTCCGACCCCTTCTTCCGGCAATTCTTCGGCGACGAGACGCCCCGCCGGCAGCGAATGCTCTCGAGCCTCGGCTCCGGGGTGATCGTCAGCGAGGACGGCTACGTGCTGACCAACCACCACGTGATCCGCGGGGCCGACCAGATCCAGGTCGCACTGCGCGACGGACGCGAGACCCTCGCCAAGGTGATCGGCACCGACCCGGAGAGCGATCTCGCCGTGCTGCGCATCGAGCTCGAGTCGCTGCCGGTGATCGAGCTGACCGATACCACCCAGATCGCCATCGGCGACGTGTCCCTGGCCATCGGTAACCCCTTCGGAGTCGGCCAGACGGTCACCATGGGCATCATCAGCGCCACCGGGCGCAGCCATCTGGGCCTCAACGCCTACGAGGACTTCATCCAGACCGATGCCGCCATCAACCCCGGCAACTCGGGCGGCGCCCTGGTCAATGCCGAGGGGGCGCTGATCGGCATCAACACCGCGATCTTCTCGCGCTCCGGCGGCTCTCAGGGCATCGGCTTCGCGATCCCCACCAACCTGGCCCGCAGCATTCTCGAGGAGCTGGTCGTGCGGGGGCGCGTCATCCGCGGCTGGATGGGCATCGAGGCCCAGGAGCTCAACCAGGAGCTCGCCGCCTCCTTCGGCCTGAAGAACCCCATCGGCGTGGTGATCGCCGGCGTGGTGCCGGATGGGCCCGGCGACCGGGCCGGCCTGCAGCCCGGCGACGTGCTACTGGAGGTCGACGGCGAGCCGGTGCTGGATCCCCGACAGACCATGAGCGACATCGCCGCGGTGGAGCCCGGTACCCGCCTGCCGCTGACGGTGGTGCGCGGCGGCGAACGCCGCGAGGTGACCATCGAGCTGGGCGAGCGGCCGACGCCGGCGCTGCCCCGCCCCGGGCAGCGCTAAGGGCGACAGGCACTCCATGACAGGAAAAGCCCCATCATGAGCAGCCACCCGCCCCGTGATGCGAGCGACTCCCACGCCTGACCTCAACGCCCAGCCAGAAACACGAAGGGCCCCGCCATCCGGCGGGGCCCTTCGTCGATCTCGAGCGGCCACGTTCCTGCGCCCTATACCCTGCCTGGGCTAGGGATCAGGGCTTCAGGCGATACTCCGCGGAGCGCGCGTGGGCGGTCAGCGACTCGCCCCGCGCCAGGGTCGAGGCGATCTTGCCAAGCTCGCCGGCGCCCTCGGCGGAGCAGTGGATGATCGAGGAGCGCTTCTGGAAGTCATAGACCCCGAGCGGCGAGGAGAAGCGCGCCGTGCCCGAGGTCGGCAGCACGTGGTTGGGCCCGGCACAGTAGTCGCCCAGCGCCTCGGCGGTGTAGCGCCCCATGAAGATGGCGCCGGCATGGCGCACATCACCAAGCCACCCCTCCGGATTGGCCACCGAGAGCTCCAGGTGCTCCGGGGCGATGCGATTGATCAGCGCCGCCGCCTCGTCGCGATCCCGGCAGCGGATCAGCATGCCGCGACGCGACAGCGACTCGCGCACGATTTCCGCCCGCTCCAGGGTCGGCAGCAGCCGGGCGATGGCCGCTTCCACGTCCGCCAGGTGCGCCTCATCCCAGCTCACCAGGATCGCCTGGGCATCTTCGTCATGCTCCGCCTGGGAGAAGAGATCCATGGCCAGCCAATCGGGATCGGTGCCGCCGTCGGAGACCACCAGGATCTCCGAGGGGCCGGCGATCATGTCGATGCCCACCTGGCCGAACACCGCCCGCTTGGCGGTGGCGACGTAGATGTTGCCCGGCCCGACGATCTTGTCGACCCGCGGCACCGTCTCGGTGCCGTAGGCCAGCGCCGCCACCGCCTGGGCCCCGCCGAGGGTGAAGACGTGATCGACGCCGGCCAGGTAGGCCGCCGCCAGCACCAGCTCGTTGAGCACGCCGTCGGGGGTCGGCACCACCATGACGATCTCGCGCACCCCGGCCACGTGGGCGGGAATGGCGTTCATCAGCACCGAGGAGGGATAGGCCGCCTTGCCGCCCGGCACGTAGATGCCGGCGCGATCCAGCGGTGTGACCTGCTGGCCGAGCACGGTGCCGTCCGCCTCGGTGTACTGCCAGGAGGCCGGCTTCTGATGTTCGTGATAGACCCGGATGCGCTCGGCGGCCGCGGTGAGCGCGTCGCGCTGCTGCGCCGGCAGGCCCTCGTAGGCCTCGCGCAGGCGCGGCTCGCCCAGCGTCAGCTCGGCCATGGAGACGACACTCAGGCGGTCGAAGCGATTGGAGTACTCGACCAGCGCCGCGTCGCCCCGCGCCCTCACCTCGGCGAGGATCTCGTCGACGCGCTGCTGGATCGTCGCATCGGAGACGCCCTCCCAGGACAACAGGTGATCCAGGCGGGCATCGAAGTCGTCCTGCTCGGTCGACAGCCGGGCGATGTCGACGCCGTCGGTGGGGGATTCGCTCATGGCAATGCTTCCTCTCGCATCAAGTTCGTCGCATCAAGTTCGTCGCATCAGAGGCGCCGTCGGTCACCGGGCGTTACGACGCCGACAGGGTCGCGCCGTCGCGACGCGCCGCCACGGCCTCATTGAGGCGGGCGAGCAGCGGCTTGAGCCGGGCATGCTTCATGGTCATCGCGGCCTTGTTGACCACCAGCCGGGTGCTCACCGGGGCGATCAGCTCGCGGGGCTCCATGCCGTTGGCGCGCAGAGTGTTGCCGGTATCGACGATATCGACGATCTCGTCGGCCAGGTTCATCAACGGCGCCAGCTCCATGGCGCCGTAGAGCTTGATCACCTCGGCCTGGATGCCCTGCTCGGCGTAGTAGCGGCGCGCCACGTTGACGAACTTGGTGGCCACCCGGCGCCGCGCCCGGGCCGGCTCGGCCCCGGTGATGCCGGCGGTCATCAGCTTGCAGCGGGCGATCTCCAGGTCGAGCGGCTCGTAGAGTCCCTCGACGCCATGCTCGAGCAGCACGTCCTTGCCGGCCACGCCCAGATCCGCCGCCCCGAGCTGCACGTAGGTCGGCACGTCGGTGGCCCGGATCACCACCAGCTTGACGTCCGGCAGGTTGGTGTCGAAGAGCAGCTTGCGGCTCTTGCCCAGGTCCTCGGCCGGGGTGATGCCGGCATCGGCCAGCAGCGGCAGGGTCTCGTCGAGAATGCGGCCCTTGGAGAGGGCCAGGATCAGTTGCTTGCTCATGGGTCTCGCCTGTTGTCGGCTCAGCCGGGAATGCGCCGGATGCGCGCGCCCAGCAGCTGCAGTTTTTCCTCGATGCACTCGTAGCCACGGTCGATGTGGTAGATGCGGTCGACCAGGGTCTCGCCCTCGGCCATCATCGCCGCGATCACCAGCGAGGCCGAGGCCCGCAGGTCGGTGGCCATCACCGGCGCGCCGGAGAGCGCCTCCACGCCGGTGATCATCGCCGTGTTGCCCTCCAGGGCGATGTCGGCGCCCATGCGATTGAGCTCCTGCACGTGCATGAAGCGGTTCTCGAAGATGGTCTCGACCACCCGAGAGCTGCCCTCGGCGACGGCGTTCATGGCCACGAACTGGGCCTGCATGTCGGTGGGAAAGGCCGGATAGGGCGCCGTGCGCAGGTTGACCGCCTTGGGGCGGCGGCCCTGCATGTCGAGCTCGATCCAGTCATCGCCGGTGGTGATGGTGGCGCCGGCCTCCTCGAGCTTGGCCAGCACCGCATCGAGGATGTCGGCGCGGGTCCGGCGCACCCTGACCCGCCCCCGGGAGAGCGCTGCCGCCACCAGGAAGGTGCCGGTCTCGATGCGATCCGGCATCACGTCGTGGTAGGCGCCGTGCAGGCGCTCGACGCCCTCGATGACGATGGTGTCACTGCCGTGACCGCGGATGTTCGCACCCATCTTGATCAGGCACTCGGCGAGGTCGACCACCTCGGGCTCCTTGGCCGCGTTCTCGAGCACCGTGGTGCCTTCGGCCAGTGTGGCCGCCATCAGCAGGTTCTCGGTGCCGGTCACGGTGACCGTATCGAAGAAGATGGTGGCGCCGTGCAGCCGGCCGTCGACCCGGGCACGGATGTAGCCGCCCTCGACGCTGATCTCGGCGCCCATGGCCTGCAGGCCATGGATGTGCAGGTCCACCGGGCGCGAGCCGATGGCGCAGCCGCCGGGCAGCGAGACGTCGGCGTGGCCGAAGTGGGCCAGCAGCGGCCCGAGCACAAGGATCGAGGCGCGCATCTTCTTGACCAGCTCATAGGGCGCGTGACAGTCGGTCACCTGGGAGCCGTCGAGCTGGATGCACATCTTGTCGCCCATCACCGGCTGCACGCCCATGTGGCCGAGCAGCTCCAGGGTGGTGGTGATGTCCTGCAGGTGCGGCAGGTTGCCGATGGTCACCGACTCGTCGGCCAGCAGGGTCGCGCAGAGGATCGGCAGGGCGGCGTTCTTGGCACCGCTGGCCCAGACCTCGCCGTCGACGGGGCCGTTGCCGGTAATGATCAGCTTGTCCATGAAAGGTCGCCCTCAGGCCCCCTGCTGGTCGGTGGCCGCCTGCCACTGCTGTGGCGTATAGGTCTTGATGCTCACCGCGTGCAGGGCACCTGAGGCGATCTCCTCGGTCAGCGCACCGTAGATCATCTGCTGACGCTTGACGGGCGAGAGTCCCTCGAAGACCTCGCCCACGGCGACCACCTGGAAATTGCAGCCTTCGCCCTGGATGTGAAACTCGCAGCCGTCGAGTCGGTTCTCGAGCAGCGCCTTGACGTCACTGGGTTGCATGGAACCGGCACTCCTGTGGTTCATCGATTCGTCGCGGAAACGCCCGCCGGGCCCGCCATGGCAGGCGGGGGCATTCCAACATGGCAGAACATGGTAAAGAAAAGCACCGCGCTTGGCGATGGGGAGGGGACAGGGAGGCGACAGCGAGGCGCGGGGCGCGCTCAGGCGGCCTCGGCGGCCCCCAAGGGCAGCAGGGTATCGAGCCCTGCCACCCGGGTCAGGCGCGTAAGCGGCGGCGAGAGGCGCACGCGCGCGACGTGCACACCCGCCTCACGGGCCCGGCGCGTCCACTCCAGCAGCACGCTCAGCGCGGCGCTGCTGACGCGGCCGACCCCGCTCAGGTCGAAGGTCACCTCGCTGCCCGCCGGCCGGGCCGCCAGCCAGTCGCGGCCGGCCTCGGCCAGCGCCGAGGCCACCCCGAAGCCGACCTCCCCGGTCACCGCCAGGCGCCGCTCATCGGCCTCCAGGCACGAGCCGTGCCGCTCGAACAGCACGCTCATGCGCTGCCGCCCTGCTCCAGCTCCTCGACGGCGAGGTCGGGCGACCAGCCATTGATCACCGCGTCGTAGTCGCGGTTGTTGTCGCGCATGGCCTGATCGAACTGGTTGCGGAAGGTCAGCCCGAGGTTGATGCCGTTGACGATCACGTTGACCACCTTCCATTGCCCGTCGTCCAGGCGCAGGGAGTAGCTGACCGGATAGACGGTGCCGTCGTTGGCCACCACCTCCATGGCCACGCTGGCCTGGTCATCAAAGCGCGAGGCCTGCTGATTGTCGAGCACGCGAATCTCGCGATAGTCGAAGGTCACCAGCCCCTTGGAGTAGGTGTCGATCAGCGTCTTGCGGAAGGTCTCGACGAAGCGCGAGCGCTGCTGGGGCGAGGCGTTGCCGAAGTAGCGGCCCATCACGCTGGCACCGATGTAGCGAAAGTCGGCCACGTCCTCGAGGCTGTCGTCGACGATGGCCTCGAGTTCATTGAGGTGATCGGCGAAGTACGCCTCGCGCCCCTCGATGCGCATCATCAGATCGTCGATGCTGTCACGGATCATCCGCTCGGGGCCCTGGTCGGCCATCAGCGGCAGGGCCACCAGCAGCAGGCAGAGCCCGGCAAACAGGGCACGCAGATTCATCGTCTTCATGTCGTTACTCCTTGACCATGCTGGTCACGAACTGCTGGATGAGCTCTTCCAGTACCAGGGCCGATTGGGTGTCGCGCAGCGTATCGCCATCGGCGAGGGTCTCGGGCGCGCCGCCCACCGAGAGGCCGACGTACTGCTCGCCCAAGAGGCCCGCGGTGAGGATGGCGGCGGTGCTGTCCTCGGGCAGCTGCCCCTCCAGCTCACCGTCGAGCTCCATCACGACCCGCGCATCGTACCAGTCGGTGTCCAGCTCGATGGTCTCGACCCGCCCCACGGTGACCCCGGCCATGGTGACCCGGGCACGCGGCTTCAGGCCACCGATGTTGGCGAAGTTGGCCTCGAGCCGGAAGGTCTCGCTGGGCACGCTCAGGCTGAGTCCGCTGACCCGGAGTCCCAGGAACACCAGGCCCAGGATACCGGCCAGCATGAACAGGCCGACCCCGAGTTCCATCGTCTTGCTGCGCTTCATCCGTTTGCTCCGAACATCAGGAAAGCTCTCCGAACATCAGGGCGGTGAGCAGGAAATCCAGGCCCAGTACCGCCAGAGAGGAATAGACCACCGTGCGGGTGGTGGCACGCGAGATGCCTTCCGAGGTGGGAATCAGGTCGTAGCCCTGGAAGACGGCGATCCAGGTCACCACCAGGGCGAACACCAGGCTCTTGATCAGGCCGTTGCCGACGTCCTCGAAGAACTCGACGCTGGCCTGCATGTTCCCCCAGTAGGAGCCCTCGAACACCCCCAGCCACTCGACGCCGACCAGCTGACCGCCCCAGACACCTACCGCACTGAAGCCGATGGTCAGCAGCGGCAGGGCCACGAAGCCGGCCCAGAGCCGCGGGGCGATAATGCGACGCAGCGGATCGACACCGATCATCTCCATGCTGGTCAGCTGCTCGGTGGCCTTCATCAGACCGATCTCGGCGGTCAGGGCCGAGCCGGCTCGCCCGGCGAAGAGCAAGGCCGCCACCACCGGGCCCAGCTCGCGCAACAGCGACAGCGCCACCATCTGCCCCAGCGCCTGCTCGGCGCCGAAGTCAACCAGGATGGTGTAGCCCTGCAGGGCCAGCACCATGCCGATGAACAGCCCCGAGACCAGCACGATGGCCAGCGACATCACGCCGACGAAGTGCATCTGGCGCACCCACAGGTACAGCCCCTCGCGGCTCGGCACGCCCACCGCGGACTGGCCAAGGAAGATGCCGGCCCGCCCCAGGGACTCCATTACCTCGCAGCCGCGTCGCCCCAGGAGGCGAATTCGCTCGATCATTGCGGCCCCCCGCTGCCCAGGATATCGGCGTGGAAGTCCATCGCCGGGTAGTGGAACGGCACCGGCCCGTCCGGCTCGCCGTGCATGAACTGGCTGACGCGCGGGTCGCGGTCCGCATCGAGGCTCGCCGGAGTCCCGTGGGCCATCACCTGGCCGTCGGAGATCACGTAGACATAGTCGGCGATGCTCAGGGTCTCCTTGATGTCGTGAGAGACCACGACGGCCGTCAGACCCAGCGCCTCGTTGAGGCGCTTGATCAGCTGGACGAGCACGCCCATGGAGATGGGATCCTGCCCCGCGAAGGGCTCGTCGTAGAGGATCAGCTCCGGGTCGAGCGCAATCGCGCGGGCCAGCGCCACGCGCCGCGCCATGCCGCCGGATAGCTCCGACGGCATCAGCCCGCGGGCGCCCCGCAGCCCTACCGCCTGCAGCTTCATCAGCACCAGATCGCGGATCATCGCCTCGGGCAGATCGGTGTGCACTCGCAGCGGAAAGGCCACGTTCTCGTAGACATCCAGGTCAGAGAACAGTGCCCCGCTCTGAAAGAGCATGCCCATCCGCTTGCGCAGGCCGAACAGGTCCCGGCGTGAGAGCGCATGGACGTCCTGGCCATCGATGCACACACGACCGGCATCGGGCGTGAGCTGGCCGCCGATCATCTTGAGCAGGGTGGTCTTGCCGGTGCCACTGGGGCCCATGATGGCGGTGATCCGCCCGCGCGGGATGGTCAGCTCGACGCCGCGGAAGATCTCCTTCTCACCGCGTGAGAAGTGCAGGCCCTCCACTTCGACGAAGGTGGAGTCCGTCATTGCATCAGCTTCCTTCGCAAAATCAGCGTCCTTCGCAAAATTGTCGAACATCGTATCCTAACCATCCCCTGGCGCGCCAGCGCCCCGAGGGAACCCTTGCACCGCCGGGGCCCGCCATGTTCAATGTGCGCCCTTCATTCCCCGCTCGGATCTCGCCATGCTGGTTCCCCTGCTGATCGTGTCGCTCGGTTTCATCGGCCTGCTGTGGAGTGCCGACCGCTTCGTCGGGGCCGCCGCCGCCACCGCCTGGCGGGCCGGCATGAGCACCCTGCTGGTGGGCATGACCATCGTCTCGCTGGGCACCTCGGCCCCGGAGATCGTGGTCTCGGTGATGGCCTCCCTGGATGGCGTGCCGGACCTGGCCGTCGGCAATGCGCTGGGTTCCAACATCGCTAATATCGCCCTGGTACTGGGCGTGACCGCCCTGGTGGTGCCAATCCCGGTGCGCTTCTCCATCGTGCGACGTGAACTGCCGCTGCTGCTCGGCGCCACCGGCCTGGCCGGCTACGCGCTGGCCAACGGCCATCTCGATCGCCTCGATGGGGCGCTGCTGCTGCTGGTGCTGGTGTTCAGCCTGTGGTGGCTGTTTCGGGCCGACACCCCGGACGATGAGACCGCGGGCGAGATTCCCGGCATGCCGCTGGGCCAGGCCCTGGCCTGGCTGATCGGCACCCTGGTGATCATGGTGGCAAGCTCACGGGCGCTGGTGTGGGGCGCTAGCGAACTGGCTCGCGGGCTCGGCGTCAGCGAGCTGACGATCGGCCTGACCGTGGTGGCCATTGGCACCAGCCTGCCAGAACTCGCCGCCTGCGTCGCCAGCGCGCTGAAGCGCCACCACGACCTGGCCATCGGCAACGTCATCGGCTCCAACCTCTTCAACATGCTGACCGTGCTGCCCGTTCCCGCCCTGCTGGCGCCGGGCGCCACCGACCCCGCCGCGGCCGCCCGCGACTATCCGGTGATGCTGCTGCTGACCCTGGCGCTGGGAGCGCTGCTCTTGTGGAACCGCCGTGGCCAGCTGGGCCGGCTACCCGGGGCCCTGCTGCTGCTCTGTTACCTCGCCTATCTGACCTGGCTGGGAAGCGCGGGCTTCTCCCCTGCGGCCTGACCCCTTGAGTGAAACCTCACAACGGGCAACAATCACTGCCATGACCAACGACACGCCCTCCGCGGCCGGCACCTCCCTCCTGCGCGACAGTGCCCGCCGCACCCTGGAACTGGAACAGCAGGCCGTGGCGGCCCTGTCCGAGCGCCTCGACGACGCCTTCGACCATGCCTGCCGGCTGATACTGGCCTGCCGCGGCCGCGTGGTGGTCACCGGCATGGGCAAGTCGGGACATATCGCCGGCAAGATCGCCGCGACGCTGGCGAGCACCGGCACGCCGGCCTTCTTCGTGCATCCCGGCGAGGCCAGCCACGGCGACCTGGGCATGATCACCCGCGGCGACGTGGTGCTGGCGCTCTCCAACTCCGGCGAGACCGCCGAGGTCACCGCCCTGCTGCCCCTGCTCAAGCGCATGGGCACGCCGCTGATCAGCATGACCGGTCGCCCCGACTCGACACTGGGCCGCCACGCCGACGCCCATCTGGACGCCGGGGTCGAACGCGAGGCCTGCCCGCTGGACCTGGCGCCGACCTCGTCCACCACCGCCGCCCTGGCGCTGGGCGATGCCCTAGCCGTGGCGCTGCTCGAGTCGCGCGGCTTCACCGCCGAGGACTTCGCCCTCTCCCACCCCGGCGGCAGCCTCGGCAAGCGCCTGCTGCTGCGGGTCGCCGACCTGATGCATCAGGGCCATAGGCTGCCCGCGGTGCCGCTGGGCAGCCCGCTGCGCGATGCGCTGCTGGAGATCACTCGCCAGGGCCTGGGCTTCACCTGCGTGGTGGGCGAGGATGGCCGACTGGCCGGGGTCTACACCGACGGCGACCTGCGCCGCACCCTCGACCAGCACAGCGACCTCTCGACCCTGAGCGTCGACGACGTCATGACCCGTCCCGGCAAGCGCATCGCCCCCGACACCCTGGCCGCCGAAGCGGTGCGCCTGATGGAGGACGGGCGCATCTCGGCGCTGGCCGTGGTCGACGCCGACGGCCGCCCGATCGGCGCCCTGCACATGCACGACCTGCTCGCCAGCGGCGTCATCTGACGTCTCTCGACCAACTCGCTACCGCCCGACCCTCGACCGGAGACACCATGAGCCTCGTCCCTACCCAGCCACACCGCCCCCTCAACGACGGCCAGCTGGTCGACCGCCTGCGCCATGTCCGCCTGTTGGCGATGGACGTCGACGGCGTGCTCACCGACGGGCGCCTCTACTTCCAGGCCGATGGCGTCGAGATCAAGGCCTTCCACACCCTCGACGGCCACGGCATCAAGCTTCTCCAGCGCGCCGGGATCGTGGTGGCCCTGATCACCGGACGCGACTCGCCGATGGTCAGCCGGCGCGCCGCCGCACTGGGCATCCAGCACGTCTTCCAGGGCGCCGAGAAGAAGCTGACCGTGCTGCGCGAGCTGTGCGCCCGCCTGGAGCTGGAGCTCGAGCAGGTCGCCTACTGCGGTGACGACATGCCCGACGTGGCCGCCATCCGCCGGGCCGGGGTCGGCATCAGCGTGCCCGGCGCGCCGGCCTACATCCGCGATCAGGCCGACTGGGTCACCGAGGCCGTGGGCGGCCACGGCGCGGTGCGCGAGATCTGCGACACCCTGCTGCAGGCCCAGGGGCACTGGGACGCCGTGCTCGACACCTACCTCCACGGCGCGAGCTGAGCCATGGGCCTGCCGCGTCCCGGCTTTCGTACCGGGCTTCTTCTGCTGCTGCTCGCCCTGGGTGGCGGACTGGCGCTGCTCGACCTGCAGGACGCGCCGCCCCCCGGCCCGGTGCCGGGCGACGCCTCTGGCGAGCCCGACTACTACCTGGAGGACGCCCGGCTGACGCGCTTCGATGCCAGGGGCGAGCCCCATCAGCGCCTCGACACGCCGCGCCTGACCCATACCCCCCACGACGACGTCACCCGCCTCGAGCAGCCCGATGGGCGGCTTTACGACGCCTCGGGCCGGGTATGGCTGGCCAGCGGCGAGCACGGCACCCTGGGCGCGGGGGGGAACCCGCTGACCCTGACCGGCGACGCGCGCCTGCTGGCCCCGGCCGAGCGCTGGCAGCTGGATACCGAGATCCTGCACTTCGACGCCGACAGCGGCCATGCCTGGAGCGAGACCCCGGCGCTGCTGCGCCAGCCGCCCCAGCGGATGCGCGGCGAGCGCTTCGACGCCTGGATCCATGACAACCGCGCGCGACTGACCGACAATGTGCGCGGCCACCATCCGCCCGACACCCGCGAGGTCCCCGAGTCATGATGCGAGCTTCCTTCGCCCCCCTGCTGACCCTCGGCGTCATCGGCCTGCTGCTCGGCAGCGCTCCGACCCTGGCCCTGGAGGGCGATGCCAGCGCCCCGATCCAGGTGGAGGCTGATCGCCTCGACCTCGACGACCGCGCCGGCACCGCCGTCTATACCGGCGACGTGGAGATTCAGCAGGGCAGCATGCAGCTGACCGGCGCGCGGGTGGAGATCCGCCGCAACGACCAGGGCCAGCTGACGCTCGCCACCGCCACCGGCGAGCGCGCCTACATCGAGCAGCAGCCCGCCCCGGACGAGCCCCTGGTGCGCGGCTGGGGGCGCACCGTCATCTACCATGTCGCCGAGCGTCGCATCGAGCTGATCGACCGCGCCGAGCTCCATCAGGGCGGCGACACCTTCGACGGCGGCTACCTCGAATACTTCCTCGACCGGCGCGTCGTCCAGGCGCGCTCCGAGGCGCAGGGCGTCGAGGAGCGCCAGCGCGTGCGCATGACCCTCGAACCGGAACAGCAGGACGGCACGTGATGAAGACCCTCAAGGCCGAACATCTGGCCAAGAGCTACAAGCGGCGCCGGGTGGTGCAGGACATCAGCCTCGCCATCGAGCAGGGCCGGATCGTCGGCCTGCTCGGCCCCAACGGGGCCGGCAAGACCACCTCCTTCTACATGATCGTCGGCCTGGTGCGCGCCGATGCCGGCGCCGTGCATATCGACGAGCAAGACCTGTCGACGGCGGCCATGCACGAGCGGGCCCGGGCCGGCATCGGCTACCTGCCCCAGGAGGCCTCGATCTTTCGCAAGCTGTCGGTCGCCGACAACATCATGGCGATCCTCGAGACCCGCCGCGACCTCGACCGCCGGGGCCGCGAGCGCCGGCTCGAGGAGCTGCTCGAGGACTTCCACGTGACCCACATCCGCGACAACCTGGGCATGAGCCTCTCCGGGGGCGAACGGCGGCGGGTCGAGATCGCCCGGGCACTGGCCACCGAGCCCGCCTTCATCCTGCTCGACGAGCCCTTCGCCGGGGTCGACCCGATCTCGGTGGGCGAGATCAAGGGCATCATCCGTCAGCTCAAGGCCCGCGACATCGGCGTGCTGATCACCGACCACAACGTGCGCGAGACCCTCGACATCTGCGACACCGCCTACATCGTCGGCGACGGACGGATCATCGCCGAGGGGGATGCCGAGGCGATCCTGGCCAACCAGCGCGTCCGTGACGTCTACCTGGGCCAGGACTTCCGCCTCTGACCGCCGCCTCGATCGCAATCGACTGATATAAATGTCGTTATTCGCCGACGGCATGCCGCTTGCGCATGGCACGATTGTTGCAATTTCTTCGGTTGCACCCCCCGCGCCCAGCGGCTAGGGTGGGATTTTTCGGCACGTCGAGGGAACTCCTCTCATGGCCATGAAGGCTTCCCTGCAGCTTCGCGTCGGCACCCAGCTGACCATGACCCCCCAGCTGCAGCAGGCCATCGCCCTGCTGCAGCTCTCGACCCTGGACCTGCGCCAGGAGATCCAGCAGGCGCTGGAATCCAACCCCCTGCTGGACGTCGAGGAGGAGTTCGGCGAACAGGCGGTGAGCGAGACGCCCGACGACGACTGGGCCAGCGAGATCCCCGCCGAACTCACCACCGACAGCGACTGGTCCGACACCTACCAGGATCTGGGCGGCGCGCCCGCCGGCGGCGAGGCGCCCGACTTCGAACGCCAGGCCGCGGGCCAGAGCCTTCAGGGCCACCTGGCCTGGCAACTGGCGATGACCGACCTGGACGAGCGCCAGCTGCGCATCGCCGAGAGCCTGATCGACGCCGTCAACGGCGACGGCTACCTCACCCAGCCCCTGGAGGAGATCCGTGACGGCCTCAAGGCCCAGGGCCTCGCCGGGCTCAGGAGCCGGGAGGTCGAGCAGGTACTGCTGCGCCTCCAGCAGTTCGAGCCCACCGGGGTCTTCGCCCGGGACCTGCGCGAATGCCTGCTGCTGCAGCTCGCCACGCTGCCCGACGACACCCCGCTGCTGCCACAGGCTCGCCGCCTGGTGCGCCAGTTCCTCGAGGCGCTGGCCGGCGATGACCGCCGACTGCTCAAGCGCCGCCTCGGCCTCGATGACGACACCCTCGACACGGCCATCGGCCTGGTGCGCTCGCTGGACCCACGCCCCGGCAGCGCCTTCGGCGAGGGCGACAGCGACTACGTGATTCCCGACCTCGTCGCCCGCCACACCCGCGAGGGCTGGCAGGTGGAGCTCAATCCCGAGGCCATGCCACGCCTGCGCATCCAGCCGGACTACGCCGCGCTGATTCGTCGCGCTGACAAGAGCGCGGACAACCAGTTCCTCAAGGATCACCTGCAGGAGGCGCGCTGGCTGATGAAGAGCCTCTCCAGCCGCAACGACACCCTGCTGCGGGTGGGTCGCGAGATCATGGTGCGCCAGCTCGACTTCCTGGAGCGCGGAGAGGAGGCCATGAAGCCGCTGATCCTGGCCGATATCGCCCAGGTCGTGGAGATGCACGAATCGACCATCTCGCGGGTGACCACCCAGAAGTTCATCCACACCCCGCGCGGCATGTTCGAGCTCAAGTACTTCTTCTCCAGCCAGGTGGGTGGCGGCAGCGGCGAGGGCGACGCCCACTCCAGCACCGCCATTCGCGCGCGGATCCGCAAGCTGATCCAGGACGAACCCCCGCGCAAGCCGCTCTCGGACAGCCGGCTGGTCGCCCTGCTCGACGAGGCCGGCATCGGTGTGGCGCGGCGCACGGTCGCGAAATATCGCGAGGGGATGGGCATCCCCTCCTCCAGCGAGCGCAAGCGCCTGCGTTGAACGCCGCGAATGGCCGTCTCGACACTCCCCAATGCCGGCGTCCGATGCGGGCGCAAGCACTTGAATTGACGCCGTTCGACGAGCGTCCTGCTGCCCCCGACCGAGGGGGTATGCAGGACGGCAAAAAGGGTTACAATCGACTCACACCCCGTAAGAGCAAGGAGCGTGTCATGCAAGTCAACATCACCGGCCATCATGTGGAACTGACCGACGCACTGCGTGACTATGTGCAGGAAAAACTGACCCGCGTCGAGCGTCATTACGACAACATCACCAACGTGCAGGTCACCCTCTCCGTGGAGAAGGAACGCCAGCAGGCCGCCTGCACCCTGCATGCCGCCGGTGCCGACCTCCATGCCGAGGCCATGGAGAATGACATGTACGCCGCCATCGATGCGCTGGCCGACAAGCTCGACCGTCAGCTGGTCAAGCACAAGGAAAAGGCCCAGGCCCGCGCCCAGGGCGCCGGCGCGCGCTGACTCCATCATGACACTGGACGCCATCCTGCCCCCCGAGCGCGCGCTCTTCGACGTGCCCGGGGGAAGCAAGAAGCGGGTGCTGGAGTTCTTCAGCACCTTCATCGCCCAGAACACACCCAGCCTCGACAGCCAGGAGGTATTCAGCCGCCTGATCGGCCGCGAGCGGCTGGGCAGCACCGGCATCGGCCACGGGGTCGCCATTCCGCATGCGCGAAACCCGCACTGCAAGGCGCCCATCGCCGGCTTTCTGAAGCTGGCCGAGCCGGTCGACTTCGACGCCATCGACGGGGAGCCGGTGGACCTGGTCTTCGTGCTGCTGGTGCCCGAGGAGGCCGACGAGGCGCACCTCGCCCTGCTGGGGCAGGTCGCCGGCGTGATGAACGACGCCGATACCCGCGGGCGTCTGCGTCATAGCTCAAGCCAGCGCGAGCTTCATGAGCATCTCATGGAGGCGATACGACAACAGGCCCCGAGCGGCCGCCAGGGCGGCTGATCCCTCCCGGGACACCGCCCGCCCCTTTCACGACCAGGAGACCCGCATGCAGCTCGTGATCATCAGTGGCCGGTCGGGTTCCGGCAAGTCGATCGCGCTGCAGGCGCTGGAAGACCTGGGCTACTACGCCATCGACAACCTGCCGGCCATGCTGCTCGGGCCGCTGGTCGACGAGCTCCAGCAGGGCCGCAGCGTGCGCTCCTCAATCGCCGTCAGCATCGATGCGCGCAACCTGCCCGACGCCCTCGCGCGCTTCCCGGAGCTCCTTGACGACCTGCATACCCGCGACCTCGAGTGCCAGGTGGTCTACCTGACCACCGATGCGCGGATCCTGCTGGAGCGCTACTCCCACACCCGCCGCCGCCATCCGCTCACCCGCGATAGCGACATGACCCTGGCCGAGGCCATCGATACCGAGGAGCAGGCGCTCTCGGAGATTCGCGACCTCGCCGACCTGGTGATCGACACCACCCGGCTCTCGGTGCATGAGCTGCGCGGACGCATCACCGACCAGGTGGCGGGACATCGCGCCGAGCAGATGACCCTGACCGTGGAATCCTTCGGCTTCAAGCGCGGCGTTCCCCTGGATGCGGATATCGTCTTCGACGCGCGCTGCCTGCCCAATCCCTACTGGGACCCGGCCCTGCGCGATGCCACGGGACGCGACCCCAGCATCATCGCCTTCCTCGACGGCTACCCGGTCGTCGCCGAGATGCATGACGACATCCTCGCCTGGGTGGAACGCTGGCTGCCGCGCTATCGCACCAGTCAGCGCAGCTACCTGACCGTGGCCGTCGGCTGCACCGGCGGCCAGCACCGCTCGGTCTACCTGGCCGAGCGGCTGGCCGCCCACCTGGCGGCGCGACACGCCGGCGTCAGGCTGCGCCATCGCGAGCTGGGCGTACAGATCAGCCTCCCCGACGAGCAGGCATCGATGGATATCGACGCGCCTCAGGAAGGAGCCTGAGGCGTGCCGAGCCGCAAGCTGACCCTGACCAACCGACGCGGCCTGCATGCCCGCGCCGCCACCAAGCTCGTGCAGTGCTGCCAGCCCTTCGATGCGCACGTCACCGTGCACCGCGGCGGCCAGCAGGCCGATGCCGGCAACATCATGTCGCTGTTGATCCTCGCTGCGCCCTGCGGCACCGAGCTCGAGGTGCACACCCAGGGCGAGGAGGCCGACGCGGCCCTCGAGGCCATCTCCGCGCTCTTCGAGGCCCGTTTCGACGAGGACGCCTGACCGATAGCCGCCACGACCGGTACTATTCACCCTGCCGAGCCCATTTATGGAACTGATCCAGAGCGGCAAGTACTCACTCGTCCACTACGACCCTGAGCACGACCACTTCATCAAGACCTTCCAGCCGAAGGCCGTCGATCGTCTGCGCTACGTGCTGCGCATTCGCCCCTACCCGGGCCACAACTTCGCCCTGATCGCCAAACGGTTGGATGAACTCGGCATCGCCACGCCGACCATCGTCGAGACGGCACGCTACCGCTCGGTGACCGAGAACATTCATGGCACGCCCCTGAAACAGCTCATTCTCGATTCGCCGATGCTTCAGGAGCAGTACCTCGATGCGCTGGAGGCGTTCGATCGCCACGGCATCCATTGTCGCGGCCTGCACACCAATAATTTTCTGGTCCGCGATCATCGCCTGGTTGCCATCGACCTCGATGCCTACAAGGCCCCACGCTGGGTGCGCTACTCCCGCCGCGAGTACCTGGACTGCCTGAAACGCTCCCTGAAGGGCCAGGAGGCGTTCCTGTTCACGGGCCTGCTCGAGCGATTGGGCCTGGACGAGAACTACCAACCGCGGGGTTAAACGCCTCCAGGTCCCGCCCGGCTCAGCTGCCGGCCACCATCATCTCGTCGATCAGCCAGCTGCCGGTGTGGATGCTGCCGCGGGTATCGATATCGTCGCCCAGGCCCACCAGCCCCTGGAACATCGTCTCGAGGTTGCCGGCGATGGTGAACTCCTCCACCGGATGCTGGATCTTCCCGTCCTCGACCCAGAAGCCGGCCGCCCCGCGGGAATAGTCGCCGGTCACGCCATTGACACCCTGCCCCATCAGCTCGGTGACCAGCACGCCGCGCCCCATGCGCTCGAGCAGCGCCTCGCGGCTCTGAAGCGGCGCCGTGATGCGCAGGTTGCGGGCGCCGCCGGCGTTGCCGGTCGTCTCGAGCCCGAGGCGCCGCGCGCTGTAGGCCGAGAGCATATAGCTCGCCAGGCGACCGTCGCGGATGAAGACGTTGTCGCGGGTCTGCACGCCGTCGTTGTCGAACGGCGAGCTCGCCATGGCGCCGACCTCCATGGGACGCTCGCCGAGGCTGAACCACTCGGGAAAGAGCGGATCGCCCAGGCGATCGCAGAGGAAGGAGGCCTCGCGGAACAGCGCCCCGCCGGCGATGGCGCTCATCAGGTGACCGACCAGGCCGCTGGCCAGGGTCGGGTCGAAGAGCACGGGCATGCGCCCGGTGGCCGGGCGCTGGCCGCCGAGGCGGCTCAGGGTCCGCAGCGCGGCGCTCTCGCCCACCGCCTCGGCGGCCAGCAGGTCGCGAGGGTCGCGGGCGCTGGTGTAGTCATAGTCGCGCTGCATGCCGTTCGCGTCCTCGGCGATCAGCATGCAGGAGAGCGAGTGGCGGCTGCCGCGCTGGCTACCCAGAAAGCCGTGGCTGTTGGCGTAGACGCGCACCCCCTCGCCGCTGGAGAGGCTCGCCCCGTCGGAGCTCTTGATGCCCGTCACGCCACGCCCGGCCGCCTCGCAGCGCAGGGCGAGCTCGGTGGCCTCGTCGATGGAAAGCGGCCAGGGATGGTGAACCTTCAGGTCCGGCAGCTCGGTGGCCATCAGCGCCGCCTCGGCCAGGCCCGAGGCCGGGTCCTCGCCGGTGTGGCGGGCGAAGGACAGCGCCTTCTCGACCGCGGCGCGCACCGAGGCCTCGCCGGCATCGCTGGAGGAGGCGCTGCCCTTGCGCTGCCCCACGTAGACGGTGACGGCGATCCCCTGATCCCGGGACAGCTCGACCGTTTCCACCTCGCCCTCGCGAACACTGACGCCGACGCCCTGATCGACGCTGGCCCCCACCTCGCAGGCCTCGGCCCCGAGCTGGCGGGCCAGGTCCAGGGCCATCCGGGCGCGACTCTCCAGCAGGGCCTGCTGGGCGGCGGCATCGAAAGCCTGTGTCATGTACGTCTCTCCTTACTCGGCCGGCCTGTCGCCGACCTTCAAGATGGTGCATTGTCCAGCCCCGTGCCGCGGGCTGATATACTGGCGCGATTCGACCCCGACGAAGTGGAACCGGCATGACCCAGGATGACCTCTCCCCGGCCGACGAGCGGCCCAGCAAGTCCCAGCTCAAGCGCGAGATGCAGTCCCTGCAGCAGCTCGGCGAGCAGATCATCGCCATGAGCGACGCCCAGCGTAAGCGCTTTCCG
The DNA here is from genome assembly GCF_040196315.1 of Halomonas pelophila. Lineage (NCBI taxonomy): Bacteria > Pseudomonadati > Pseudomonadota > Gammaproteobacteria > Oceanospirillales > Halomonadaceae > Halomonas > Halomonas pelophila. The sequence goes on along the minus strand of NZ_JBEGCI010000002.1, from coordinate 177,467 downwards.
CTCTCCGACGACCTGCTGGCCGCCGTCGAGGAGACCGGGCGCATCAAGGCCCGCGAGGCCCGCCGCCGCCATATGCAGTACGTCGGCAAGCTGATGCGCGGCGAGGACCTCGAGGGCATCCAGGCGGTGTTCGACGAGATCGAGAACGAAAAGCTGCGCCGCGATCATGCCTTTCATCGCCTCGAGCAGTGGCGCGATCGGCTCATCGACGAGGGCGACGACGCCGTCGAGGCCTTCGTGGTCGAGTTCCCCGACATCGAGCGCCAGGCCCTGCGCCAGCTGATCCGCAACGCTCGCCGCGAGCGCGATCAGGGCAAGCCGCCGACCAACGCCCGCCGGTTGTTCAAGCTGATCCGTGACGGCGCAGGATTGTAAGCCTTACGCTGCTCGGGGCTGATCTGCCGGCAGGCCCCGAAGCGCCGGACCGTCAAGGAGGCGCTGTGAATACTTCCTTGTACGCTACCGACGCCCTGCTTTGCTCTCGTGTCCCGCTTCGCTCGCAGGTCCGGTGCTGGCCATCCATGGCCAGCCCTTTTGGAGCAGTGCTCCTCACCCCTGGCGTAGGTCCTCCTCGCTGATCTGCCCCTGGCACTCCTCAATGCCTGACAACAATCGCCGGGTCGGCCTCAGGACTGGGTGCCGCCCACGGTCAGCTCATCGAGCTTGAGCGTCGGCTGGCCGACGCCCACCGGCACGCCCTGCCCCTCCTTGCCACACACGCCGATGCCGGTATCGAGTTCCATGTCGTGGCCGATCATCGAGACCCGTCCCATGGCCTCGGGGCCGTTGCCGATCAGGGTCGCGCCCTTGACCGGCGCGGTGATCTTGCCGTCCTCGATCAGGTAGGCTTCGCTGGCCGAGAAGACGAACTTGCCCGAGGTGATGTCCACCTGACCGCCCCCGAAGCTCACCGCGTAGATGCCGCGGCTGACGCTCTTCAGGATGTCCGTGGGGTCATCACTGCCCGCGCGCATGTAGGTGTTGGTCATGCGCGGCATCGGCAGGTGGGCGAAGGACTCACGGCGGGCGTTGCCGGTAGGCGCCATGCCCATCAGCCGCGCGTTCAGCTTGTCCTGCATGTAGCCGGTCAGGATGCCATCCTCGATCAGCGGGGTGCACTGGCCCGGGGTGCCCTCGTCGTCGACCGACATCGAGCCGCGGCGATCGGCCAGAGTGGCATCGTCGACCACCGTGACCCCCTGCGAGGCGACCCGCTCGCCCATGCGCCCGGCGAAGGCCGAGCTGCCCTTGCGGTTGAAGTCGCCCTCCAGGCCGTGCCCCACCGCCTCGTGGAGCAGGATGCCCGGCCAGCCCGGACCCAGCACCACCGGCATCTGCCCGGCCGGGGCGTCGACGGCCTCCAGATTGACCAGCGCCTGGCGCACGGCCTCCTTGGCATAGCGCTCGGCGACGTTGTCGTCGCGCAGCCGCGCCATGGCGAAGCGGCCGCCGCCGCCGGCGCTGCCGCGCTCGCGACGGCCGTTCTTGACCGCGATCACGCTGACGTTGAAGCGCACCAAGGGGCGAATGTCCGCCGCCAGGGTGCCGTCGCTGGCGCGTACCAGCACCACCTCGTGGACACCGGTGAGCGAGGCGCTGACCTGGGCCACCGAGGGGTCCGCCGCCCGCGCCACGCGATCGGCCAGCTTGAGCATGGTGATCTTGTCCTCGGCACTGAGCCCGGAGAGCGGGTCGATGCCGGCATAACGGGCCGCGGGGGCCATGGCCACGCCCGGCGCCACGCGCTGGCGGGCCCCCGAGCGCACGATGCCGGCGGCGGTGCGCCCGGTCTCGGCCAGGGCGTCGGCGGTGATCTGGTTGGAGTAGGCGAAGCCTGTCTTCTCGCCGGCCAGGGCGCGCACGCCGACGCCGCCGTCGATGTTGTAGCTGGCCTCCTTGACCTCGCCGTCCTCCAGCACCCAGCCCTCGTGCCAGCTGCGCTGGAAGTAGAGATCGGCATAGTCGATGCCCCGGCCCATGGCATGGCCGAGTCCGGCATCCAGGGCCGCCAGGTCGAGGCCGCCCGGCGCCAGCAGCAGGTCAGAAGCGTCGTCGAGCATGTCGTGAGTCTGTGTCATTCGGCACTTTCCAGAGCGATCCGCGGCGAGGTCCAGGGACCCTGCACGCGATAGTGGATTCGGGTCACGCGGTCGATGGCATCCCCGAACAGCTTGTCGGCGATGAACAGGGCACCGCCGACCATCGGGGCACCGGCCAGTACCGCCGCCAACGGCAAGTTGTTGCTGACCGGAACAGTGACCGACAGACGCTGATCGAGTTCCCGGCGCGCCAGGTCGACGCTGCCGTTCAGGGTGAAGTGGGTCGCCGGCCCTTCGATCTCCACCGGACCACGGGTTTCCAGTACCCCACCATACAGGGTGGCGGCACCGCTGACACGATCGAAGGCGGTCCCCCGGCCGGTGACGTCGGAGAAATCCAGGCGCAGGCGACGCAGCAGGTTGTCGACGTTGAGCAGCCCGACGACTCGCGCCGAGGGCGAGTCCAGATTGACGAAACGCCCGTCGCGCAGCATCACCTCGAGGCTGCCCTGGGAGCGCGGGAGGGCGAATTGCCAGGGCGCCCCGGGCCAGGCGAGCTGGCTCTCCACCCGGGTCTCGGCACTCTCCACGGCCACCGGCTGGTCCAGCGCCGCCAGGGCGCTGCCCAAGTCACCGCCGTTCAGGTCGAGCCGGGCGCGGGTCAGGCTGTCGCCGGGCCCGCTCGCCTCCCAGATCAGCTGGCCGCGGGCATCGATCTCCCCGAGCGCAAGCGAGAGGGGATCGATCACCAGGCGATCGCGCGTCGACCGCCACTGTCCATCGAAGGGGCCGAGCCGCGCGCCCCGCCAGGCGAGGTCGGCGATGCGCAGTCGACCGGCCGGCAGCGCCGCCAGTCCCGCCGGCAGCGGCGCCGCCTCGACGGGCAGCGCCAGTTCGTCGAGCAGCTGGCCGCCCTCGGTCGCCGGAGGCACCAGGGCGTCCAGCGAGAGCCGATCCAGCGCGATGTCCAGCGGCGCCGCCAGGGCGGGCCGATAGCTGAGGCGCCCGCCGGCGAGGCTGCCATCCAAGAGAAGTCGCCAGCCGTCGGCGTCGGCGCTGCCCTCCAGGGCCAGCGAGCCCAGGCAGCGCTCATCGACCTGCAGGCAGTCGGTCTCGAGGGTGAGCGCGGACAGCGCCGAGGGAGCGCCGGCCGAGGAGGGCTCGACGGCTGCGAGCAGCGGCGACAGCGCGCGCGCCCAGGGCGCCACCGCCAGGCGCGGCAGGTAGGCCGAGACCGCCCACCCCGGACGACCGGCCCAGTCAGGTGCGGTCAGATGACCGAGCCACACCTGCCCTCGCCCAGGTCCGCCGCCGGCGGGCGCTCGCCAGCGCAGCCCCAGGCGATCGCCCAGGCGACCCTCGAGCCGCCCCTGGGTCAGGTCAACGCTCAGCCGCAGGGGCCGACGAGCCTCGCGCAGCTTGCCGAGCGGCGCCGGCAGGTCGATGGCCAAGCCCTCCAGCCGGCTGTCGAGGCGCAGCGAGGCGCCCGCGTCACCGATCGACAGGCGCCCCTGCCAGGGCAGCCGACCGTCGATCAGGGTGTCGAGGGCCGGCACGCCGCTCCAGGCGGCGAGGGCCGGCGCCTCGGCCGTGCCGGAGAGATCGATCCCGCCGGCCAGGGTATCGATCTCGGCCACCACCGGGCCGCCCAGCAGGCGAGCGCTCACTCGGCCCTCGAGGCCACCCTGCTCGCCGCGCTGGCGCCAGGCGAGCGGCCCCTCGATGCGCTCGAAGGCGAGCTGCAGGGGCTCATGGACGAGGCCTGCGAACGCCGCCTCGGTCTCGATATCCAGCATCAGGGACTCGGGCGCGTCAAGGTTCATGGCCAGGTCCAGGGTACCGGCCGCTCGGCCCTCGGCCCGCCAGTCCTCCAGCGCCTGCATGCCCTCGACGGGCAGCGCCAGCAGATAGCGGCGCAGGGCGCTCGCCGAGGTCGCAAGCTCGCCGGTGACCGCCAGGCGCTCATCCTGGAGCGTCACCTCCCCCGCCGAGGCCTCGACCCCGAGGCTCTCGGCCGCGTCGACGCGAGCCGTCAGCGTCTCGTCGACCATCGACAGCCGGCCGCTGATCCCCTCGAGGACCGGCCAGCCGGGCACGATGGGCAGGCGCCCCTCGACGACGTCGAGATCGAGCTGCAGGGCGGGGTCGATCGACTGCCCCTCGCGAGCGAGCGGCACGTGCAGGCGCAGCGCGCCCTCGGGCACGCGGCCGGCGGCGCCATCGGCCAGCCAGTCGGTCAGCGCCGGGGGGAGCACGCCCACCGGCAACCAGTCGACCAGCGGGGTCTCCAAGGCGTCCACGTCATGGAAGTCGAGCTGCAGCCCGAGGCCGCCGCGCCGCTCGCCGCCGATCGAGAGCCCGAAGCCGCCCTCGACCCGTGCCCCGTTCCACTCGACCTCGAGGTCCCGGCCGCTGACGAAGCTACGCGGGCCGTCGTAGGCCCAGTCGATCACGCCGCTGGCACGGGAGAGCGCCATCGGCGCGCCAAACACCTCCGGGAAGTGCAGCCGCGTGTCGCGACCGATGAACTCGACGTGGCCCGACAGGTCCTCTGACTCCACCCAGACGTCCAGCGGCCCGCCGCCGGGCGCCTGCTCCCAGGGCGACACGGCCACCTCGGTGGCCGCCGCCCGCGCCCGCCAGTGGCCGTCCTCGCGGCCCAGCCCCAGCGCGGTGACCTGGCCTCGCGGGTCGAGGCTGTCGATCACCCGCGCCAGGGCCTCGGGCAGCGGCAGCCGGTCGCGCCAGGCGGCCAACGCCCCCAGGTCGAACTCGCTGGTGGTGAGCCACCAGCCGTCGTCGCGGCTGCGCATCTGCCAGTAGCGCGGCACCGCCGGCCCCGCCGTGGCGGCCTCGCCCTCGGGACGGGACCAGTCGGCGCTCTGCGCATCGGCCTCGACCCAGGCCTGCCAGCCCGCCTCCTCGCGCAGTAACTGGGCGCTCGCCGCCACCTGCTTGAGCACGATCGCCTGGGGCTCCTCCGCGGCAGTCGATTCCGGCTGGCGCAGGGCCAGCAGGGGTGCCTCCAGGTCGACGCGCAGGTCCGCCAGGGCGCCCCGATGCCAGCGCCCCCAGAGCCGCGCATCGCCGCTGACGGTCGCCAGGCGCAGGGTGCTGCCGTAGCCCAGCACCTCGGAAAGCCCCAGCAGGCTCTGGAGTCGCATATCGGCCTGCAGCGCCGCGCTGAAATCGCCGAGCCCCGAGGGTCCGGGAACGAGCTCCATCACCGCCCGGATGGCATGCGCCTCCTGCCCCTCGACGAACACCTCGCCCTCGAGATGGGTGCGGCGCTCATCGCCGGTCATCACCAGGCGGGGTGCCTTGAGCACGGCGCGCTGCTTGCGGCCATGCAGCACCAGGCTGACGTCCTCGACCCAGGCGCTCTGGCGCAGCAGCATGCCGACCCAGAAGTCGAGGCGATCGAGATCGAAGGTGCTCTCGGGGATCAGCTCGGGGGGCAGCTGCGCGGGGTTTGGCCACTGCCAGCGCCCGCCCTGATTCTGGTAGAGGTGCACGGTCACGCCCTGCACCCGCGCCGCGGCCACCCGCGGCATGCCGGAGGCGAGGCTTGCGCCGCTGTCCAGGCGCAGCTTCGCCCGCTCCACCTGGAGCAGGGGAACGTGGCCGAGCCCCTCGCGGGAGCGGATAGTGAGGCCCTCGACCTCGAGGAAGGGGTCCAGCCGGGCGAGGCCCGCCGTCACGTCGTCCAGCGCCACCACCGCATTGAAGCAGGTCGAGAGCAGCCGCTCCAGGGTCACGGTCTGCTCGTCCAGCAGCAGCGGCAGCAGCCGCAGCACCACGACCAGCACCGCCAGCAGCGCCAGCGGCACCGCCACCAGGGTCAACAGCCAGCGAATGACCAGTCGCGTCGCGGACATGGGCTCACATCAGCACGATGTCGTACTGCTCCTGGGAGTAGTGGGTCTCGACCTGGAAGCGGATCGTCTTGCCGATGAACTCCTCGAGGTCGGCCACGGCGGACGACTCCTCGTCGAGCAGCCGATCGACCACCGCCTGGGAGGCCAGCACCGCATAGGTCTCGGCGTTGTAGGCCCTTTCCTCGCGCAGGATCTCACGGAAGATCTCATAGCAGACCGATTCCGGCGTCTTCAGGGTGCCCCGCCCGGCACAGGTCGGACAGGCCTCGCAGAGCGTCTGCTCCAGGCTCTCCCGGGTGCGCTTGCGGGTCAGCTGCACCAGCCCCAGCTCGGTGACGCCGGTGCACTTGGTCTTGGCGTGGTCGCGCTCCAGCGACTTCTCGAGCATGCGCAGCACCTGACGCTGATGCTCGGGCTCATCCATGTCGATGAAGTCGATGATGATGATACCACCGAGGTTCCTGAGCCGGAGCTGGCGGGCGATCGCGGTGGCGGCCTCGAGGTTGGTCTTGAAGATCGTCTCCTCGAGGTTGCGGTGCCCCACGTAGCCGCCGGTGTTGACGTCGATGGTGGTCATCGCCTCGGTGGGATCGATGACCAGATACCCGCCCGACTTGAGCTGCACCTTGCGGCCGAGCGCCTTCTGGATCTCGTCCTCGACGCTGAACAGATCGAAGATCGGGCGCTCGCCGGCGTAATGCTCGATGCGCTCCACCGCCGTCGGCATGAACTCCTGGGCGAACTCGATCAGCTTGACGTAGTTCTCCCGGGAGTCGATGCGCACCTTCTCGATATCGTCGCGCATCACGTCGCGCAGGGTGCGCATGAACAGCGGCAGGTCGTCGTAGACCACGCTGGGCGCCGACGCCGTCACCTTGCGCTCGCCGACCCGGCGCCACAGGCGCAGCAGGAAGTGCATGTCGGCGGAGAGCTCCTCCAGGGTGACGCCCTCGGCGGCGGTGCGCACGATGAAGCCGCCGGCGACCTCCAGCTGCTGCTCGGCCGCCGCCGCCTCGACCAGGCCGCGCAGCCGCTCGCGCTCGGTCTCGTCCTCGATGCGCTGGGAGACCCCGTGATGGGGCGAGTCGGGCATGTAGACCAGGTAGCGCGACGGCACCGAGAGGTGGGTGGTCAGCCGCGCGCCCTTGGAGCCGATGGGGTCCTTGGTGACCTGCACGACGAGCGCCTGGCCCTCGTGGAGCAGCTGGGCGATGGAGACCTGCTCGTCGGCCGGCGTGCCCGGCGGCATCACCTCGTGGGCGTGGATGAAGGCGGCCCGATCCAGGCCGATGTCGATGAAGGCCGCCTGCATCCCCGGCAGCACCCGCACCACGCGGCCCTTGTAGATATTGCCGACGATGCCGCGTCGCCGGGCGCGCTCGATGAAAGCCTCCTGCAGCACGCCGTTCTCGACGACGGCGACCCGGGTCTCCATCGGTGTCAGGTTGATGAGTACTTCACCGCTCATGCGGATATCCTTGTCCGGAAAGATCTGGCGCCATTATGACATAGCCCGCCACGCCGTCCTGTGCCGCGGTCAACGTCCCGGGGCTAGGCCCCGTGCCACAGCGGCACGCCCTGGCGGGCGAGCAGATTGGCGGTCTCGAAGAGCGGCAAACCCACCACCGCCGAGTGGCTGCCCTCGATATGCTCGACGAACACGGCGGCCAGCCCCTGGATGGCGTAGCCGCCGGCCTTGTCGGCGGGCTCGCCGGTGGCCCAGTAGGCGGCGAGCTCGTCCTCCTCCAGCACGCGCATGAAGACTCGGGTGGTCACGCAGACGCTCAGCAGGCCGGCGGGGCCGCTGACCGCGACCCCGGTGAGCACCTCGTGGGCCCGACCGGACAGCGAGCGCAGCATCGTCGCGGCCTGCTCACGGCCGGCCGGCTTGCCGAGGATCTCGCCGTCGCGCACCACGGCGGTATCCGAGCCCAGGGTCGGCAGTCGGGTGAGGCGTGCGCCGGCCAGGGCCTTCTCCCGCGCCAGGCGCACCACGTAGTCGGCTGCCGGCTCCGCAGGCCGTGGCGTCTCGTCGATGTCCACCGGGCGCACCTCCACCGTCACGCCGATCGAGGCGAGCAGGTCGCGACGGCGCGGAGAGGCCGAGGCCAGGCACAGCACGGGGTCGTGGGTCATGGCGGCTCCAGGGAAGATGGCGAAGGGGTCAGTCGCGGGCGTGCCGGCGGCCCAGCGCCTCGAACAGGGTGGTGAGCCAGGGCCACAGCAGCGCCCCGATCAGCGCCGGCACCAGGAAGGAGAGGTGCATCAGGAAGGGCCCGAACAGGGTGCGCAACCACTGCTCGGCCAGCTGAATCATGCCCAGCAGCACGAAGATCAGCACCGCCTGCTGGACTAGCGAGTAGGCCCGGAAGCGCGCGAAGACCAGCGCGCAGAGGAAGGCCAGCAGCGACAACAGCAGCGCGTTCTGACCCAGCGGCGCGCCCTCGATGAGATCCACCAGCAGGCCCAGCACGAAGCCATGCAGGACGCCAACCCGCAGCGGGTCGCGCATGCACCAGTAGATCAGCATCAGGCCGAGCCAGTCCGGGCGCCAGACCTGCCAGCCATCGGCCAGCGGCATCACCTGCAGGCAGAGCGCCAGCAGCAGGGTGAACCAGATCCACAGCAGGTTGGCGGGCGGGGACGTGGCCATCAGCGCGTCTCCTCGTTGGCCAGGGCCCCGCTCACGGCCCGGGCCGCCTCGAGGGCCGGGGCGGTGAGCTCACCCTCGGGCGGGGCCACGGGCGGAGCGGGGGGAAAGAGCAGCAGGAAGTGACGCGAGCGCTGCAGCTGGGCCACCGGCGCGGCGGTGACGCGGGCGAAGGGCTCGCCCGGGTCGTGGATCACCGCCGAGACCCGCGCCACCGGATAGCCTGACGGAAAGCGCCCGCCGAGCCCCGAGGTGGTCAGCAGGTCGCCCTCGCGGATATCGGCCGTGTCGGGGGCGTGCTTGACGTTGAGGGCGTCGTAACTGCCCATTCCCTGGACGACGAAGCGCAGCCCGTTGCGATTGACCTGCACCGGCAACGCATGGCTAGCATCGGCCAGCAGCAGCACCCGGCTGGAGTAGGCCGAGGTCGCGGTGACCTGGCCGACCAGCCCCGAGGCGTCCAGCACCGGCTGGCCGACGTAGGCCCCGTCGCGTCGGCCGCGATCGATCACCATCTGATGGGTGAAGGGATCGGGATCCAGCGACAGCAGCTCGGCGGTGATGTAGGGGATGTCGCGCTCGCGGGTGGCCGCCAGCAGCTCGCGCAGCCGCACGTTCTCGGCCGTCAGGCTGGCCATGCGCTGCACCCGGTGGGAGAGCGTCAGGATCTGCTCGCGCAGGCGGCGATTCTCGTCCACCAGGGCGCGCTGCTCGGAGAGCGCCAGCGCCCCCCAGTTGAGGACATCGCTGGGCAGGCTGACCACCCACTGGATCGGCGCCACCAGGGTCGACAGTTGGGCCCGCACGGGCTCCATGCGGGTAAAACGCGCGTCGGCATACATCAGCGCAGCGGCCAGCATCGCACACAGCAGCATGCGATAGCCCGGCAGCGGTCCGTGCGAGAACAGCGGTTTAATGAGCGACCCCCTGCATCAGGCCAGCGCCTCCGTCAGTCGCTGGAGAGCAGCTCGAAGGTGTGCTGGTCGATCATTTCCAGGGCCTTGCCGCCGCCCCGGGCCACGCAGGTCAGCGGGTCCTCGGCGACGATCACCGGCAGGCCGGTCTCCTCGGCGATCAGCTTGTCGAGATCGCGCAGCAGCGCGCCGCCGCCGGTCAGCACCAGGCCGCGCTCGGCGATATCGGAGGCGAGCTCGGGGGGCGACTGCTCCAGGGCGCTCTTCACCGCGGCGACGATGGAACCCAGGGTCTCCTGGAGGGCATCGAGGATCTCGTGGGAGTTCAGCGTGAAGCTGCGCGGAATGCCCTCGGCCAGGTTGCGGCCGCGCACGTCGATCTCTCGCAGCTCGCCGCCCGGATAGGCACAGCCGATCTCTTCCTTGATGCGCTCGGCGGTGGCCTCGCCGATCAGGCTGCCGTAGTGGCGACGCACGTAGGCGATGATCGCCTCGTCGAAGCGGTCGCCGCCGACGCGGATGGATTCTGAATAGACCACGCCGTTGAGCGAGATGATGGCGATCTCGCTGGTGCCGCCGCCGATGTCGACCACCATGGAGCCCTGGGCTTCCTCGACCGGCAGGCCGGCGCCGATGGCCGCGGCCATGGGCTCCTCGATCAGGAACACCTCGCGGGCCCCGGCGCCCTCGGCGGACTCCTTGATGGCGCGCCGCTCGACTTGGGTCGACATGCAGGGCACGCAGACCAGCACGCGCGGGCTTGGCGTCAGGAAGGTGCTCTGGTGCACCTTGCGGATGAAGTACTGCAACATCTGCTCGGTGACGGTGAAGTCGGCGATGACGCCGTCCTTCATCGGGCGAATGGCGGTGATGTTGCCGGGGGTCCGACCGAGCATGCGCTTGGCATCGGCACCCACCGCTGCCACGCTGCGCATGTTGCCGGACTGGCGAATCGCCACGACCGACGGTTCATCGAGCACGATGCCGCGGCCGCGGACATAAATCAGCGTATTGGCCGTCCCCAGATCGATCGATAGATCGCTGGAAAACAGCCCCCTCAAGCGTTTGAACATGGAGTCGTTACCTAGTGCAGTCCGGGAACCCTGTGCGGACGCAAACGGTATCACCGAGCCCCCCCAGCAGCAAGCAGAACACCCCCCATTACCGGGCTTTGTTGGGCCTGCCAGCCGGGCGGCGGATGTGGTACCTTCTGCGGTCATTTCCATGACCCACCCCCTCTCGAGGACATCCGATCATGGCGCTTGAACACGCAGACGTTCTCAGGGCCGCCCATCTGGCACGGCTCGGCCTGAACGACGACGAGGCCGCCCACTACCTGGACGACCTGGGCCGCATCCTGGCGATGGTCGACCAGCTCCAGGCCCTGGACACCGAGGGCGTCGCTCCCCTGGCCCACCCCCTGGAAACCACCCAGCGGCTGCGCGCCGACGAGGTCACCGAGGCCGACCAGCGCGAGGCCTTCCAGCGCTGCGCCCCCGCCGTGGAGCAGGGGCTCTACCTGGTTCCCCGGGTCGTCGAATGATCCGCGTCACCCCCATCCGTTATCGGCAAGCCTTCACGGAGCCCAGGGCCCATGCATGACAAGACACTGACGGAGCTCGCCGCCAGCCTCTCGGCCGGCGAGTGCTCCAGCCGCGAGCTCACCGAGAGCCTGCTTACGCGCATCGACCGCCTCGACGGCGAGATCAACAGCTTTATCACGGTGACGCCGGAGCAGGCGCTGGCCGCCGCCGACGCCGCCGACGCCGCCCGCGCCCGGGGCGAGGCCGGCCCGCTCACCGGCGTGCCGTTGGCGCTCAAGGACATCTTCTGCACCACCGGCGTGAAGACCAGCGCCGGGTCGAAGATGCTCGACAACTTCGTGGCCCCCTACGACGCCACCGTGGTCGAGAAGCTCAAGGCCGCCGGCACCGTGAGCCTGGGCAAGACCAATATGGACGAGTTCGCCATGGGCTCGTCCAACGAGAACAGCTTCTATGGCCCGGTGAAGAATCCCTGGGACGGCACCGCCGTGCCCGGCGGCTCCTCCGGCGGCAGCGCCGCCGCGGTGGCCGCGGGCCTGGTGCCCGCCGCCATGGGCACCGATACCGGCGGCTCGATCCGCCAGCCGGCCGCCTTCTGCGGCATCACCGGCCTGAAGCCTACCTACGGGCGCGTCTCGCGCTACGGCATCATCGCCTACGCCTCGAGCCTCGACCAGGCGGGCCCCATGGCGCGCACCGCCGCCGACTGCGCCCACCTGCTCGGCGCCATCGCCGGCCACGACCTGCGCGACTCCACCAGCGTGGCGCGCGGCGTGCCCGACTACACCGCCGAGCTCGACGCGCCGCTCTCCGGGCTCAAGATCGGCCTGCCGAAGGAGTACTTCGGCGAGGGTCTCGACGCCGACGTGGAGCAGGCCGTGCGCGAGGCGATCCGCGTCTACGAGTCGCTGGGCGCCACGGTGCGCGAGGTGAGCCTGCCGCATACCCACTACGCCATCCCGGCCTACTACGTCATCGCCCCGGCGGAGGCTTCCTCCAACCTGGCGCGCTATGACGGCGTGCGCTTCGGCCACCGCTGCGACGCGCCCGCCGACCTGACCGACCTCTACAAGCGCAGCCGCGCCGAGGGCTTCGGCGAGGAGGTCCAGCGGCGTATCCTGATGGGCACCCATACCCTCTCCGAGGGCTTCTTCGATGCCTACTACAAGAAGGCCCAGCAGGTCCGCCGGCTGATCCGCCAGGACTTCCTCCACGCCTTCGACGAGGTCGACGTGCTGATGGGCCCGGCCTCGCCGACCCCGGCCTTCGACCTGGGGGCGAAGAAGGATCCGGTCTCGATGTACCTGCAGGACATCTACACCATCGCCATCAACCTGGCGGGCATCCCCGGCATCAGCGTGCCGGCCGGCATCGTCAACGGCCGCCCAGTGGGCCTGCAGATCCTCGGCACCCACTTCGCCGAGGCGCGCCTGCTCAACGTCGCCCACCAGTTCCAGCAGGCCACCGACTGGCACCTGCGTCGTCCCGCTCTCGCCGAGGAGTCCCTGTGATGCAATGGGAAACCGTGATCGGGCTGGAGGTCCACGTCCAGCTCGCCACCCGTTCCAAGATCTTCTCCGGCGCCTCGACTGCCTTCGGCGCCGAGCCCAACAGCCAGGCCTGCGCCGTCGACCTAGGCATGCCCGGCGTGCTGCCGGTGCTCAACGAGGCCGCCGTGGCCATGGCCGTGCAGTTCGGCCTGGGCATCCACGCCGAGATCCCCGAGGTCTCGGTGTTCGACCGCAAGAACTACTTCTATCCGGACCTCCCCAAGGGCTACCAGACCAGCCAGATGTATCACCCCATCGTCGGGCCCGGCGAGGTGGAGATCACCCTGGACGACGGCAGCACCAAGGCCATTCGGGTGCATCACGCCCACCTCGAGGAGGATGCCGGCAAGTCGCTCCACGAGGACTTCCACGGCATGACCGGCATCGACCTGAACCGCGCCGGCACGCCGCTCTTGGAGATCGTCTCCGAGCCGGACATGCGCTCGGCCAAGGAGGCCGCGGCCTACCTCAAGGCGATCCACTCCATCGTCACCTACCTCGGCATCAGCGACGGCAACATGGCCGAGGGTTCGATGCGCTGCGACGTCAACGTCTCGGTGCGCCCCAAGGGCCAGGAGGCCTTCGGCACCCGCGCCGAGATCAAGAACGTCAACTCCTTCCGCTTCGTCGAGCGCGCCATCGCCTTCGAGGTCGAGCGCCAGGTCGAGCTGCTCGAGGACGGCGGCGAGGTGGTCCAGGAGACCCGGCTCTTCGACCCCGAGCGCGACGAGACCCGCAGCATGCGCACCAAGGAGCAGGCCAACGACTACCGCTACTTCCCCTGCCCCGACCTGCTGCCGGTGGTGCTCGATCAGGCCTACGTCGATCACCTGCGCGACAACCTCCCTGAGCTGCCCGCCGACAAGCGCGCCCGCTTCCAGGAGGCCCTGGGCCTCTCGGCCTATGACGCCGGCGTGCTCTCGGCGAGCCGCGAGATGGCCGAGTTCTTCGAGCAGGTCAAGGACGTCTGCGGCGATGCCAAGCAGGCTGCCAACTGGGTGCAGGGCGAGCTCTCGGGGGCGCTGAACCGCGAGGGCCTGCCGATCCAGGCAAGCCCGGTCTCGGCTCGCCAACTCGGCGAACTGGTCGCCCGGGTCATCGATGACACCATTAACGGCAAGGCCGCCAAGCAGGTCTTCCAGGCGCTGTGGAACGGCGAGGGCGAAAGCGCCGACGCGGTGATCGAGGCCAAGGGCCTCAAGCAGGTCACCGACACCGGCGCCATAGAAGCGATGATCGACCAGGTGATCAGTGACAGCCCCGCCCAGGTGGCCCAGTATCGCGACGCCGAGCCCGACAAGCGCGGCAAGATGATCGGCTACTTCGTCGGCCAGGTGATGAAGGCCTCGCGGGGCACCGCGAACCCCCAGCAGGTCAACGGCCTGCTCAAGGAAAAACTCGACGCCCTGTGCTGAGCCCCGGGGCGGGTCTTGCGCCCGCCCCCTCGATTTCAAAGGACGACCCATGGCAGACGATGTCGGCGCGCGGCTGCGTGCCCTGCGCACCCTGAGAGGGATCTCCCAACGCGAGCTGGCCAAGCGCTGCGGCGTCACCCACTCCAGCCTGTCGCTGATCGAGCAGGGCAAGGTCTCGCCCTCGGTGAGCTCTCTTAAGAAGATCCTCGACGCCATTCCCATGAGCGTCGGTGACTTCTTCACCATGGACCTGGAGAGCCGCAACCAGGTGTTCTATTCGGCCGACGAACTGGCCGACGTGGGCACCGGGGATGTCATCTACAAGCTGGTGGGCGCCAACCGCGCCAGCCGCGCCCTGGCCTTCATGATCGAGACGTATCCCCCCGACGCCGATACCGGCCGCGAGATGATCGCCCACCAGGGCGAAGAGGCCGGCGTGGTGCTGGAGGGGCAGATCGAGATCACCATCGGCGCCGAGACCCGCCTGCTCTCGGTCGGCGAGGCCTACTACTTCGACACCAACGTGCCCCATCGCTTCCGCAATCCCGGCAGCGAACCCTGCCGCCTGGTCAGCTGCGCCACCCCGGCGCGGGCCTTCTGAGTCGCCGGCTCAGGCGTCCTTCAGCTTCTCGATCTCCTCACGCAGCGCCTCCGCCTCCTCGGTCAGCGAGGCGTTGGCGCGCATGTCCCCGTTGCGGGCGGCCAGCATCGCCTGCTCGAGCTTCTGCTCATACTGCTTCTGCAGCTTCTTCTGCGGGTCGGTCTTGAAGAGTCCGAACATGTGTCTGTCTCCTGATCGCAAGATTCGCCTCTCAGCCTACGCCATTGCATGTACACATGCTATACAGAACTCCATTTCTGTATCACATTGCTGACAGACTCCTGCGACCCAGGACTTGCCCGCCCGCCTCGCGTCTCGCATCCTGAGGCAGAGCACGCATCCCCCGCGGCCCGTACCGGCACGAGCCCCGAGTCGCCGGGACGAAGATCGCCCGCCCGGGCGGTGGACGCATTCCCCAGGAGACAATGAGATGACGACACGTACGCACATGGCAGTGGCACTGCTGCTGGGGCTGCTGCCCCTGGGCGCCCTGGCTCAGGAGGCCGACGACACCGAGATCGAGGGCGTGGTGGTCGAGGAGAGCGAGCCGGACGTCCGGCAAGCCCTGGACAACCTGAACGAGGCGGCGCGAGAGAGTCGTCCCTCGGCCGCCGACTTCGGCCTCGAGACGGCTCACACCGCGGCCAGCGAGGGCGGCGTGGACGGCCAGGCCGTCAGCGAGCGGACCCGGGATCGCCGCGATGCCGAGAACGACCGCGCGAGCCGAGACGCTGCCGGCGGTCGCGGCAGCGCCGGCACTAGCGGCGGTGGCGGCGGGAATGGCGGCGGCGGCGGGAATGGCGGCGGCGGCGGAAATGGCGGCGGCGGCGGTAACGGTGGCGGCCGCGGCTGATACCCGAACGCACCCTGTGTCTCGAGGCCGGTCCTTCGGGGCCGGCCTCGTCGTGTCGGCACGGCCGATATCGCCACTTTCGACCTAGCAATTTGAGCCGCTGTACCGGCGAGCATCCTCCAGACTTAGCTCAGACCCATACGAACGATTCAGCGGCCTCTTGAGCAGCTGTGCGCCCCGGCGACCGCTCACAGAGGAGGAATGCTTCATGACTGCACTGACCTATCGCACCCTGGAGGGCGACCAGACCGCCCTGCCGGCCGAGGCCGTCGACGCCCTCGCGGCGAGTCTTCGGGGGCGCCTGATCACCCCGATCGACGATGATTACCCACCCTTGCGACGCGTCTGGAACGGTATGGTCGACCGCCATCCGGTGCTGATCGCCTGCTGCCAGGGCACCCAGGACATCGTCCAGGCCGTCGACTTCGCCCGCACCCGACGCATGTGCCTGAGCATCCGCGGCGGCGGCCACCATATCGCCGGCAATGCCATCGCCGAGGGGGGCCTCGTGATCGACCTCTCGGCCATGCGCACCGTGCATGTGGATCCTCGACAGGGCACCGCCCGGGTGGCGCCGGGAGCGCTGCTCGGCGACATCGACCGCGAGACCCAGGCCTTCGGCCTGGCCACGCCCCTGGGCATCAACTCCACCACCGGCGTGGCCGGCCTCGCCCTGGGCGGCGGCTTCGGCTGGCTGACCCGCCAGCACGGCCTGACCGCCGACAACCTGCTCTCGGCGGAGCTGATCACCGCCGATGGCCAGCGCCATCACGTCTCGGCCGAGGAGGACGCCGAGCTCTTCTGGGCGCTACGCGGCGGCGGCGGCAACTTCGGCGTGGTCTCCTCCTTCGAATTCCGCCTGCATCCGGTGGGCCCGGAGATCTACGCCGGCCTGGTGGTCTACCCCTACGACCAGGCCCGCAAGGTGCTCGAGGCCTGGCGCGACTTCACCCATGAGGCGCCGGAGGAGCTCAGCGTCTGGGTGATCCTGCGCGAGGCGCCGCCCCTGCCCTTCCTGCCCGAGGCCATCCATGGCCAGCGGGTGGTCGTGTTCGCCCTGATGCATGGCGGCGATCCGGCCAGTGCCGAGCGTGACGCGGCCCCGGTGCTGGCGTTCGGCGAGCCGGCCGGCCAGATGCTCGGCCCGCAGCCCTACACCGACTTCCAGGCGGCCTTCGACCCCCTGCTCGCGCCGGGCGCCCGCAACTACTGGAAGTCCCACGACTTTCGCGACCTCAGCGACGAGGCACTGGAGCAAACCATGACGGCGGCCGAGGCGCTGCCGGGTCCGGAGTGCGAGATCTTCCTGGCCCACCTGGGGGGCGCCATGTCGCGGGTCGACCCCACTGCCACCGCCTATGCCGGTCGCGATGCCCACTATGTGATGAACGTGCATGCCCGCTGGCAGGACGCCGCCGAGGACGATCGCTGCCGCGACTGGGCGCGCGGGGTTTTCCAGTCGCTGGCGCCCTTCGCCACCGGCGGCGGCTACGTCAACTTCCTGACCGAGGACGAGGGAGACCGTGTCGCCAGCGCCTACGGCGTCAACTTCGCGCGCCTGCAGGCGGTGAAGCGCCGCGTTGATCCGGACAACCTGTTCCGCGTGAACCTCAACATCCTGCCCGGCGCCGCCGAGGTCGCCGCCTAACGGGGTAAATCCACCCGCCCGATCTGTGCACGCCCCAACGACGACCGGCGCCCCACTGGGGCGCCGGTCGGCGAGTCGGACAGGGCCGCAAGAGACCGATCTCAGGTCGCGAGCGTCATCCATACGCTCTTCAGGTCGGAATACTCCTCCAGCGAGTGGTGGGACTTGTCGCGGCCGTTGCCGGACTGCTTGACCCCGCCGAACGGCATGGTCTGATCGCCGCCCGCCCAGTTGTTGACGAACACCTGGCCCGAGCGCAGCCGCCGGGTGACGCGCATGATGCGATCGATGTCCTGGCTCCACAGCCCGGCCGCGAGGCCATAGTCGCTGTCGTTGGCGAGCCGCACCGCCTCCTCCTCGCTGTCGAAGCCGAACACCGCGAGCACCGGGCCGAAGATCTCCTCACGGCCGATGGCCATGTGCTCGGTGACGCCATCGAACACCGTCGGCGGGATGAAGAGCCCCGGGCCCTCCAGCGCCTCGCCGCCGGCGCGCAGGGTCGCGCCCTCCTCCACGCCGCGGCGGATGAAGTCGATCACCCGCTCGTACTGGGCCCGGTCGACCATGGCGCCCATGAAGCTCGCCGGATCCAGCGGGTCGCCGGGCTGCATGGCCTCGGCGGCGGCCAGCACCTTGTCGACGAAGGCCTCGCGGATCGAGTTCTCGACCAGCAGCCGGGAGCCGGCGATGCACACCTCGCCCTGGTTGTGGAAGATCGCCGCGGCGGCGTGCTTGGCCACCCGGTCGAGATCCTTGCAGTCGGCGAAGACGATATTCGGGCTCTTGCCGCCACACTCCAGAAAGACCTTCTTGAGGTTGGACTGGCCGGCGTACTGCATCAGCTGCTTGCCGACCCCGGTGGAGCCGGTGAAGGCCAGGCAGTCGACCTCCATGGAGAGTGCCAGCGCCTTGCCCACGGTGTGGCCGAAGCCCGGCAGCACCTGGAAGACGCCGCGGGGCAGCCCGGCCTCCTGGGCCAGGCTCGCCAGGCGCAGCGCCGAGAGCGGCGACTTCTCCGAGGGCTTCAGGATGACGCTGTTGCCGGCGGCGAGCGCCGGGGCGATCTTCCAGGCGGTCATCATCAGCGGGAAGTTCCAGGGCACGATGCAGGCCACCACGCCGAGCGGCTCGCGCAGCACCAGCGCCAGGGCCTCCTCGCCGGTGGGCGCGACCTCGCCGTAGAGCTTGTCGATGCACTCGGCCTGATAGCGCAGGCAGCCGATGGCGCCGACCAGGTCACCCAGCGCGCTCGAGACCGGCTTGCCCATGTCGAGGGTGTCGAGCAGTGCCAGCTCAGCCTTGTTGGCCTCCATCAGGTCGGCGAGGCGCAGCAGCGTCTTCTTGCGCTTGCCCGGGGCCAGGCGCGACCAGTCACCGCCGTCGAAAGCGGCGCGGGCATGGCTCACCGCCACGTCGGCATCGGCGGCGTCACAGCTCGCCACCTCGGCGAGCACCTCGCCGGTGGCCGGGTTGCGGGTCTCGAGAGTCTCGCCGCTGGCCGCAGCGACGAACACGTCGTTGATGAAGGCGCGGGTCTCGAGACCCTTCTCGACGGACAGCTCGGCGGCCAGCGCCTGCCAGTCGGCGTGGGTCCTGGGGTGCGATGCGAGGCTCATGCGCGAGTCTCCTCTGCGTGAAGGGTGGCGGACGGCGCCGCGGCGCGCTGGTCAACCAGGCGGTGGGCGGTCTCGTCCAGGGCCTGGCGCGCCAGGCGCACCAGCTCGTCGATCTCGTCGCGGGTGATCACCAGCGGCGGAGAGATGATCATGGTATCGCCTACCGAGCGCATCACCAGCCCGGTGGTGAAACAGATGTCGCGACACAGGTTACCGGCCGACAGGGCCTTGTCGAAGCGCTCGCCGGTGGCCGGGTCGACCAGCTCCAGCGCGCCCATCAGGCCCAGCGAGCGCGCCTCGCCGACCAGCGGATGATCGCCAAGCTCGGCCCAGCGCTCGGCCAGGTAGGGCCCCAGGTCGTCGCGGACGCGCTCGACGATTCCCTCGGCCTCCAAGAGCTCCAGGTTCTTGAGCGCCACGGCGGCGCAGGTCGGGTGCCCCGAGTAGGTGAAGCCGTGGAAGAACTCGCCCCCCGCCTCGATCAGGGTGTCCGCCACGCGGTCGCCCACCAGCACGCCGCCGATCGGCAGATAGCCCGACGACAGTCCCTTGGCGATCGGCATCAGGTCCGGCTCGAGGCCGAAGTGCTGGCTGCCGAACCACGCACCGAGGCGCCCGAAGCCGCAGATCACCTCGTCGGCGACCAGCAGGATGTCGTACTTGGCCAGCACCGCCTTGACCGCCGGCCAGTAGCTCGCCGGCGGCATGATGGCGCCGCCGGCCCCTTGCACGGGCTCGGCGATGAAGGCCGCGACGTTGTCCTCGCCGAGCTCGAGGATCCGCTCCTCGAGGGCCGCGGCGCAGGCGCGCCCGAAGGCCTCCGGCGACTGATCCCGCCCCTCACCGAACCAGTAGGGCTGACGCACGTGGGTGATGCCGGGCACGCAGGGGCCTCCCTGGTCGTGCATCGGCGCCATGCCGCCCAGGCTCATGCCCGCCACGGTGGAGCCGTGATAGCCGTTCTCGCGACCGATGACCCACTGCTTCTCGGGCTTGCCCTGAAGCGCCCAGTAGCGACGCACCATGCGCAGCACGGTGTCGTTGGCCTCGGACCCGGAGCCGGTGAAGAAGACATGATTGACGTGATCCGGCGCCAGGTCGCAGAGCTTCTCGGCCAGCCGCGCGACCGGCGGGTGGGTCGTCTTGAAGAAGGTGTTGTAGTAGGGCAGCTCGGCCATCTGCGCCGCCGCCGCCTCGACCAGCTCGCGGCGGCCGTAGCCGAGGTTCACGCACCACAGGCCGGCCATGCCATCGAGGATGCGATGCCCCTCGCTGTCGTGGATATAGACGCCCTCGGCATGGGTGATGACGCGGCACCCCTCCTCGCCCAGCGCCTTGAAGTCGGTGAAGGGGTGCAGGTGATGGGCCCGATCCAGGGCCTGACACGCTTGAGTCTGCATGATGATTCTCCGGGGTCGCGGGCCCTCAGGCCGGCAGTGACGAGGGGCTAGCCTGGTGCTGCATGCAGGCCTGGGCGAAGGCGGTGAACAGGGCGTCGTAGAGCGAATGCTCGCGGGGACGCCACTCGGGGTGCCACTGCACCGCCAGGGTGAAGGCCGGGGCGTCGGTGACCGAGATCGCCTCGATCAGGCCATCCGGCGCCACGGCCTCGGCGGTGAGGCCCGCGCCGAGTCGCTCGATGCCCTGCTGGTGCAGGGAGTTCACCCGGGTATGGCGCTCGGGGTGCAGGGCCGCCAGCCGCCCCCCCGGGAGGATCTCCAGGTCGTGGCTGGGGGCGTACTGGGTCTCGCGGTCGCCGGCCGGCTCCCGGTGATCGAGCCTGCCGGGCTGATGCTGTACCGCCTGGTAGAGGCTGCCACCGAAGGCCACGTTGAGCTCCTGGAAGCCTCGGCAGATGCCCAGCAGCGGCACACCAAGGTCCAGGGCCACCGGCACCCAGGCCATGGCCGCGGCGTCACGGCTCGGATCGTCCCGGGTGTTCTCCGGTTCGCGTTCGGCGCCGTAGCGCTCGGGCACCACGTTGGTGTAGCTGCCGGTCAGCACCAGGCCATCCAGACGGGTCAACAGGGGCTTGATGTCCGCCCCCTCGACGGACTCCCAGACCGGCAACACCACCGGTTCGAGGCCATACTCCCGCAGGGCGGAGAGATACTTGTCGGTCACCATGTGCGCGGGGTGGCCCTCCACCTCGCGGCGACAGGCGATTACCCCCACCAGGGGTCGAGTCTGCATGGCAGCCTCCTTGAAAGGTTCAGCGTCGTGGTTGTTATGCTTTGCTCAACATAGCGCGGTTGATTAATCTTGCCAACCCGCGTGGCGCCGCACGCGAACAACATAAAAACAAACCACTGATTTTAAATGTATAATCATGATAACTCACGAAAGGGGTCCGCCAGCAACTCCGCCAATAGCGTAAATTATTTGACAACACATGACGGTTCGGCCAAAGATGACCACAACGCCAACATCCAAGAAAACAGGTGTCATCATGCCGCCCCTTCCCGTCGACGAAGCCCGTGACTTCCTGGAACGTCACCCCGACATTGCCAGCATCGACCTGCTGATCAGCGACCTCAACGGCGTGCAGCGCGGCAAGCGCATCCCGCGCGAGAACCTGGAGAAGGCCTATCGCGACGGGGTCAACCTGCCCGCCTCGGTGTTCGCCCTGGACATTCTCGGCAACACCATCGAGGAGACCGGGCTGGGACTCTCCAGCGGCGACGGCGACCGGGTCTGTCGCCCTGTCGCGGGCACGTTGATGCCGAGCCCCTGGCTGCGCAATGGCCGCCAGGCTCAGCTGCTGATGACCATGGTCGAGGTCGACGACACCCCCTTCTTCGCCGATCCTCGCCAGGTGCTGTCCCGCGTGCTCGAGCGCTTCCGCCGGGCGGGCCTCAAGCCTGTGGTCGCCGTGGAGATGGAGTTCTACCTGGTCGACCGCCAGCGCGACGACCTGGGCATGACCCAGCCGCCCTGCTCGCCGGCGAGTGGCGAGCGCGCCAGCCACAGTCAACTCTACTCGATCAGCGAGCTCGACGAATACGCGGACTTCCTTGAGGAGATCCACTCGGCCGCGCGCACCCAGCACCTGCCGCTGGATACCGCCCTCAAGGAGTGCGCCCCGGGGCAGTTCGAGATCAACCTGATCCACTGCGACGATGCCCTGGCGGCCTGCGACAGCGCCGTGCTGCTCAAGCGACTGATCAAGGGCGTGGCGCTGCGCCATGGCTTCGAGGCCACCTTCATGGCCAAGCCCTATGGCGAGGAGGCCGGCAGCGGCACCCACGTGCACATCAGCCTGCTCGACGAGGCGGGCCACAACATCTTCGCCGCCGAGGATCAGGATCCGCTGGGCACGCCTCGCCTCCAGCAGGCCGTGGCCGGGCTGCTTCAACTGATGCCGGCCTCCATGGCGCTGTTCGCCCCCAACCTCAACTCCTTCCGCCGCTTCCAGCCGGGCCTCTACGTGCCCATGGCGCCGACCTGGGGCTACGACAACCGCTCGGTGGCGGTGCGCATCCCCTCGGGCCCCAACGAGGCGCGGCGCATCGAACACCGGGTGGCCGGCGCCGACGTCAATCCCTACCTGCTGATGGCGACGCTGCTGGCCGCCATCGACCATGGCCTGCAGCATCGCGCGACCCCGCCCCCGGCGATCACCGGCAACGCCTATGACCAGGTGGCCCCCAGCCTGACCAACAGCTGGTGCCAGGCACTGGCGCTGCTGGAAGAGAGCGAGGTCCTTGCCGAAGCCCTCGGACGCGACTTCATCCACGTCTTCCTGGCCAATCGCCGCGCCGAGCGCGACCGGGCCATGCAGGCGGTGAGCAAGCTCGAGTACGACTGGTACCTGCGCCACGTCTGACCCGCGGCGCCGGGCCCGTCGGCCCCCCTGATTTCCATGAGCGCCCCCCACGATCGATGACCCTCGGTGATCCCGCCGGCGGTCGTCCGGGCCGCCCCGTGCCGGTCCGATGACACCCCTCACCCTCACAGCCACCAAGCCCAAAGCCCAAAGCCATCAAGGGAGACCCGCAATGACAATCACAATTCCCCTTGCCCCGGCTCATGCCGAGCGATCCATGCCCTCCGTCACCACAGCGCACCACGGAGGTCGCCCATGAGCCAGTCCACCCACCCCTTCGCTCCCTCGCTGCCCGCGCGGCGCGGCACGGGCCGCACCCTGCTGCTGATGCTGGCCGTGCTGGTCACGGTCGTCGGCCTGACGCTGACCCATCGGCCCGGCACGGACTTCGGCTGGATCAGCCTGGTGCCCTCGCTGATCGTGCTGGTGGTGGCCATCGCCACCCACCGCACCCTCGAGGCCCTGGCGATCGGCGCGATCTCCGGGCTGATCCTGCTCCAGCCCCAGGACTTCGTCGGCGAGCTGGCCGATATCTCGCTTGCGGTGATGATGGACGAGACGATTGCCTGGCTGATCCTGGTCTGCGGCATGATGGGCGGCTTCATCGCCATGCTGGAGAAGTCGGGCTGCACCCTGAGCTTCAGCCACTTCATGACTCGCCTGGTCAAGACGCGCCGCCAGTCGCTGCTGAGCACCGCCGCCCTGGGCGTGCTGATCTTCATCGATGACTACCTCAACGCCCTGGCGACCTCGGCGGCGATGAAACGCCTCACCGACCGCTTCGGCGTCTCCCGCGAGAAGCTCGCCTACATCGTCGACTCCACGGCGGCGCCGATCTGCATCCTGGTGCCGCTCTCCACCTGGGCGGTCTACTTCGCCGAACTGCTCGAGACCAACGGCGCGACCGAGAACTCGGGCATGTGGCTCTACATCCAGTCGATCCCCTTCATGCTCTACGGCTGGGTGGCCATGGGCCTGGTACTGCTGGTGGCGATCGGCATCATGCCGGACATCGGGCCGATGAAGGCCGCCGAGGCGCGCGCCAGGAACGGCCAGCCGATCCCCGACGACGCTCCCGATGTCGCCCTCGGCGAGGACGACGTGCCCACGACCCGGCCGTGGGTCGGCGTGATCAACTTCCTGGCGCCGATGGCGGTGCTGATCGGCGCCAGCGCCTGGTTCGAGATCGACCTGCTCAAGGGGGTGATCGTGGCGATCATGTTCACCATCCTGCTCTACCTGATCCAGCGCCTGGCCACCTTCGCCACCCTGATGGACGCCATCATGGACGGCTTTCGCACCATGATGCTGCCGCTGGCCATCGTCGCGGTGGGCTTCGTGCTGCGCGAGATCAATGACCAGCTGGGCATGACCACTTTCATGATCGATGCCCTGGCGCCCCACCTGACGGTTGCCCTGCTGCCGGCCATCGTGTTCCTCTCCATGGCCGTGGTGGTCTTTGCCACCGGCTCCTCCTGGGGGGTGTTCGTGATCTCGATCCCCATCGTGGTGCCCATCGCCCAGAGCATGGGTGCCCCGATGCCGCTGGTGGTCGGTGCGCTGCTCTCCGCCTCGAGCTTCGGCAGCCACGCCTGCTTCTTCTCGGACTCCTCGGTGCTCTCCTCCCAGGGCAGCGGCTGCCAGCCGATGCAGCACGCCCTCACCCAGTTCCCCTACGCCCTGATCGGGGCCGGCGTCACCGCGCTGGGCTTCCTGGCGCTGGGCTTCCTGCTGACCTGAGGCGGCTGAGCCGAGGAGTTGACCCGGCGTCCTCGCCCGCCCGCAACGACAGCGCCCCGGCCATCTCTGGCCGGGGCGCTGTCGTTGAGGATAGTGGCGTGGAGGTGCGCCGCGGTGGCGCTCAGCTCTCCTGGGCGACGCCCTGGGACGAGACGGCGTCCCACTGGGGACGCCCCTCCTCGAGCAGCACCCGATCGCCCTGGGGAGGATTGTCCAGACGCGTGGTCTCGACCACCTCGCCGTGACGCCAGGTGACCTCATAGCCCTCGGTCTCCTGACGGGTGTCGACCACCGTCTCGCATTGGCGCTGGGTGGTGGTCGTCGTCTGGCCGGCCTCGACGCGACGCTGGACCTCGCGGCCCGCAAAGCCCCCACCGATGGCACCCGCCACGGTGGCGATCTTCTTGCCGCTGCCGCCGCCGACCTGGTTGCCCAGAAGGCCGCCGACGATGGCACCGGCCGCCGTGCCGACCACGCTGTGCGGGTCGCGGGTCGGCGCCTGCTGCTGCACGACCACGTCCCGACACACCTCGCGGGGCGTCTCCACGGTGCGCGTCAGGGTCTCGACGTTGGTGATCTGGGCGTATTCGGGTCCGCGCTGCGTGTCCTGGACCTGCCAGGCGCCGAGGGCGATGCCGCCCAGCCCCAGCACGGCCAGGGTAGAGCCCACCACGATCGACTTGCTCATCTTTCACCTCCTGGAAGGCGCGGCTGCGCCTCTTGGTTGTCTCGGACTGTTGTCACGGACTCCGGGAGATGCGTGACGAAAAACAGGGTGCGATGGCGATGACGCCTCCTGCGCCGCTCGCTGATCGCACCCAGTATACGGCGCCGGCTCTCCGAACTTCAGCACCTCCCCGCAGGTTTCACAATCCCTCCCCTGCTGTCGGCGGATGACGACAGCGCAGGCGCCACCGCCTGGTCGGCTAAGCCCGTCGAGCAGCGGCGCCGACGCGAAGCACAACGGGGTGCCAGCGGAGTCGGCGCGCCGCGCCTTGGCCTCGAGGTCGCGCGGCACGGATCGTTCATGGATCAGCCCTTGGGAATGTCCTTGCGCGGATCGTGGAACGGCTTGGGCACCACCACCGCGTCCTGCAGGCCGGTGTTGGCCTCGATGCGCAGCGGCGTGCCGAGCTCGGCGTGGGAGATCGGCACCATGGCGTAGCCGATGTTGCGCTCCTGGCGCGGCGAGCGGGTGGCCGAGGTCACCTTGCCGATCAGCGCCCCGCTGCTGTCGTGGACGGGGAAGACATCGATCATCGAGCCGTCGGTGAAGTAGCCGATGCTCGGGCCGTCGATCTCCACGCCCACCAGCTTGCGCGAGACGCCCTCGGCCTTGATGCGCTCCAGGGCCTTGCGCCCGACGAAGTCGTCGTCGCCGCGCAGGTCGACCATCCAGTCGTAACCCATGCCCACCTCGAAGGGGTTGGTGTCGTACCAGATGTCGCAGCCGAAGGCGAGGATGCCGCCTTCGATGCGGCGGATATGGCAGGGACCGATCACCTGCATGCCGTGGGGCCGCCCCGCCTCGAAGACGCGCTGCCAGAGGGCTTCGCCGTAGCGGCTCGCCTCACGCAGGTAGATCTCGTAGCCGATCTCGCCGGAATAGCCGGTCCGCGAGATGACCACCGACATGCCGTCGAGCTCCGCCTCCATGAGATGGTAGTAAGGGATCTCCAGCACCCGCTCGCCGAACAGGTCCACCATCACCGGCTTGGCATTCGGCCCCTGGACCTGCACCGGCGCCACGTCCACCTCGCGGATGGTGACGTCGAGGCCGGAATGGTAGGCGAGCCCCTGGCACCACAGCATCACGTCGCTGTCGGCCAGCGACAGCCAGAAGCGATTCTCCTCGATGCGCAGCAGTACCGGGTCGTTGATGATGCCGCCGTCATCCGCGGTGACGAAGACGTACTTGCACTGGCCGACCTGGCAGTGGCGCATGTCCCGCGGCACCAGCCGCTGGGTGAAGGTGAAGGCGTCGGGACCTGAGATCTCGATCTGGCGCTCCACGCCCACGTCCCAGAGGGTGACGCCCTGTACCAGCGCCCAGTACTCGTCGACGGGGTCGGTGTAGAGGCGCGGATGGTAGTGATGGTTGTAGACGCTGTACTTGCGCACCCCGTGGCGCCGCGAGGCGTAGAAGAACGGCGACTTGCGGATCCGCGGATAGAGCAGGATCTCCGGTGCCGTCTGGGTGTGGTCGATGCGTTCGATGACCTGGGACATGATCGTCTCTCCTGTGCTGATGCGGGGCCCTGCCAAGCGGCCTCGAGGCGAATGCCGGAAGGCCGTTCATGCCCTCGAAGCTAGTCCCCCGCGCTCGCCCCCGTGGCACCAGCGGCGACCGCCACTTTGGTCCCAGCGACACCCGGGGGATGGCGCCCGGCTCCGCTTGCCGCGCGGCGCCCGTCACGGTCGCCGCGGGCAAAGAACCGGTCGGCCAGAGCAAACGGGCGGCGCCGGCCTGGCTTATGGTGAAGCCAGAAGCGGTGAGCGCATCGGCATCGGAGAACGGCCATGGCAACACTACCCAAGCACGCAGACGCGGTGATCATCGGCCAGGGCGGCATCGTCGGCGCCTCGGTGGCTCACCACCTGATCGAACTGGGCTGGACGAACCTGGTGGGGCTCGAGAAGTCCGCCATTCCCTCGGACATCGGCTCCACCTCCCACGCCTCGGACTTCTGCTACATGACCGCCCACGACAAGATGTCGTGCTACACCACCACCTACAGCCGCGACTTCTACGAGCGCCGGGGGCACTACCAGCGGGTGGGGGGCATCGAGATCGCCCGGGTGGGCGACGAGGCGCGCATGGCGGAGCTCAAGCGCAAGGTCGCCTCGGGCAAGGCCTTCGGTACCAACGCGCGGCTCATCGGCCCGGACGAGGTCGTCAAGCGCTTCCCGCTGGTCGAGCGCTCGCTGGTGCTGGGCGGCCTCTGGGACCCGGACGCCGGGCTGGTGGTGCCCCGCTCGCAGCAGGTCGCGGGTGAGCTCATCGAGCAAGCGGTGGCCTCGGGCCACCTCCAGGCCTTCGCCGACACCCCGGCCACCGACATCGACGTCCAGGACGGCCGGGTGTGCGGCGTCATGACCGCGCGGGGCTATATCGCCACCCCGGTGGTGATCGTCACCTCGGGGATCTGGGGACCGATCCCCGCGGCCATGGCCGGTGTCAGCCTGCCGCTGATGCCGGTGGAGCACCCGCTGATGTTCTTCGGCCCCTTCGACGCCTTCGCCGGCACGGGCAAGGAGATCGGCTATCCGCTGCTGCGGGATCAAGGCAACTCGGCCTACCTGCGCGACACCGGCGATCCCCGGAGCACCGAGGGCGGACAGCTCGAATGGGGCTACTACGAGGCCCACTCGCCGCGCCTGGTCGCCCCCACCGACATCCTCGAGCGCGAGCAGGCACGGCTCTCGCCCTCCATGCGCGACCTGGAGATCGACCAGGTGATGGAGGCCTTCGAACGGGCCATCGAGCTGACCCCGGTGCTGGGCGAGCTGGGCTGGGACGAGAAGCGCTCCTTCAACGGCCTGCTCTCGGTCACCACGGATGGTGGCTCGCTGCTCGGCGAGTCGCCGGAGACCCGCGGCCTGTGGCTGTGCGAGGCGGTCTGGGTCAAGGACGGCCCCGGCATGGGCAAGGTGCTGGCCGACTGGCTGACTCTCGGCCGACCGACGCTCGACCCCCACGGCATCGACATCGCCCGTTTCTACCCGGTGCAGAAGACGCCGCATCACGTCGTCGGTCGCTGCCTGGAGATCGCCCGGAAGATCTACGACCCGCCGGTGCATCCCCGGGAGCCCTTCGCGAGCGGCCGCAACCTGCGGCGCAGCCCCTTCTGGCCCCGGGAAGAGACCCTCGGCGGCCACTTCATGGAGGTGGTGGGCTGGGAGCGCGCCCACGGCTATACCGCCAACGAGGCGCTGCTGGAGCGCTATGGCGAGCGCGTGCCCGAGCGCCCCGACGAGTGGGACGCCCGCCACTTCTGGCGCGTCTCCAACGCCGAGCATCTCGCCCTGAGCGAGGGCGTGGGCATGATCAACCTCTCCCACTTCGCCATCTTCGACGTCACCGGCCCCGACGCCGAGGGGCTGCTGGAGTATCTCTCGGTGGCGCGGGTGGGCGGCGAGACACCGCTCGGCAAGGGGATCTACACCCACTTCCTCGACGATGCCGGCGGCGTACACTCCGACCTCACCATCGTGCGCCTCGCCGCGGACGGCTTCCGGGTGATCTGCGGCGGCGACACCGGCCACCGGGACCTCATGTGGATGACGCGGATGGCCGAGGCCCGGCAGCTGACGCGCCTGCACGTCGAGGATCGCACCGACTCCCTGGCCACCCTGGGGCTCTGGGGCCCGGAGGCGCGGCGCACCCTGCAGGCGCTCGCCGACGACCCCGCGGCGCTGGAGGACGACGCCTTCCCCTTCGCCACGGCGCGCGAGATCCGCGTGCGCGGGGTGCCGATCTGGGCCTTTCGCATCTCCTACGTCGGCGAGCTGGGGTGGGAGCTCTACCTGCCGTTCAGCTACGGGCTGACCCTCTGGGACCTGCTGTTCGAACAGGGCGTGACCCCGGTGGGCATCGAGACCTACGCCAACAGCCGGCGCCTCGAGAAGAGCCTGCGGCTGCAGAACGTCGACCTGCTGACCGAGTACAATCTGGTCGAGGCGGGCCTGGAGCGTCCCAAGGTCAAGCCGGTGGAGTTTCATGGCAAGGCCGCCTACCTGGCCCAGCGCGAGCGCCATCAGCAGCCGGCCTACCTCTGCACCCTGACCATGACGGATCACCATGACGCCCGAGGCGTGGCGCGCTACCCCGTGGGACACTCGCCGATCCTCGACCCGGAGAGCGGCGAGGTGCTGGTGGACGCCCTGGGCCGCCGCTCCTATGTGACGAGCATCGCCTACGGCCCCTCGGTGGGGAAGATCATCGCCCTGGGCTATCTGCCGGTGAGCCACGCTCGGGTCGGCCAGGCGCTGACCATGGAGTACTTCGGCGAGCGCTATCCGCTGAGGGTCGAGGCGGTCGGCTATCGCGCCCTCTACGACCCGGACAACCTGCGACCCAAGGGCTGACGACGAGCCATTAGACGAGCAATGACAAGACGGGGGGCGATGCCCCCCGGCAACGTCTCGTGCACTCGGACCCCCCGAAACCCTCAGACTTCCTCGACCCGCGGCGCGTCGGGGCGCCCCTCGCCCGGCGCCGTGCCCGCCGCGCGCTCGCTGCGCCGCGAGCGCTCCCGGCTGGGCGAGTGGCCGAAGCGGTCGTGGTAGCACTTGGTGAAGTGCGGGGGCGAGATGAAGCCGCAGGCCAGGGCCACGTCGGTGATCGGCATATGGGTCTGGCGCAGCAGCAGGCGGGCGCGCAGCAGGCGCAGGTCCATGTAGTACTTCAGCGGCGGACAGCTCACGTAGCGCTGGAAGAGCCGCTCCACCTGGCGACGCGAGAGGTCAGAATAGCGGGCCAGCTCGTCCAGGGAGAGCGGCTCCTGCAGGTTCGCCTCCATCAGCGTGGCCAGCTCCTCGAGCTTGGGATGGGTGCGACCAAGGCGCACCCGCAGCGGCGTTCGCTGGCGGTCGCCCACCTCGCGGATCCGCTCGTGGATGAACTCCTCGGCGATCGCCTCGGCCAGCGCCAGGCCCTGCTGGCGGCCGATCAGGGTCAGCATCATGTCCAGGGGCGCGATGCCGCCGGAGCAGGTATAGCGGTCGCGGTCGATGACGAACAGCTGCGGGGTGAAGGTCACGGCGGGAAACAGCAGCGCCTCGTGGATACTCGAGATGTGCTCCCAGTGCAGGGTACAGCTGTAGCCGTCGAGGACCCCGGCCTGGGCGAGCACGTAGCCCCCGGTACAGACCCCACCAAGCGGGATGCCCCGCCGGGCCAGCCGGCGCAACCAGGCGAGGGTATCGCGATCGCAGCAGTGCTGGACGTCCATGCCGGCGCAGACCAGCACCAGATCCAGCGACAGCCCGTCCTCCATGGCGCAGTCCACCGCCATCTCCAGGCCACTGCTGGCCCGCATGGGGCGGCCATCCGGGCTGATCAGGTGCCAGGTATAGAGCCGGCGGTCGGTGAGGTGGTTGGCCATGCGCAGGGGCTCCAGCGCCGAGGAGAAGGCGAGCAGGGAGAACCCCGGTAGCAGGACGAAGCCGATATCGTAGTGGTCCTTGTTCGGGGCATGCAGGTTCGGGGAATGCCGGGGTTCCATCGATTGCCCTCCTCACCATCGTCGCCTACCTGGACTCTAGTCAGAGTTTCTTCCCCGCAACAGCGCCGCGACTTGCTCATCGACGACTCGCACTTTGCTCGCGGCGCCGCGTCCCGCCCGACGGGGCCCTGCGCCCCGCCTTTAAGTGTCGCTGCGGCCAAGCCCGCCGACGCCCACGGACAAGTTCTCGGCCGGGCGGAGACGAATACTGTGGTTGACGACGACGGAGGCTATCGACGTCCCGGTGGATGACCTAGGTTTACGATCTAGATGGATGACCCAGGAGACGCGGCGATGACGAGCCAACCGCACGACCTCGGCCAGGCGCAGGCCCGGATGCCCGACAACCTCACGATCGCTCGGGAGGCGCGGCTCTGGCCCATCGAGGAGATCGCCCACCGCCTAGGCGTGCCCGGCGAGACGGTGGAGCCCTACGGACGGGGCATCGCCAAGCTGGACCTGGCCGCCGTGGACGCCCTGGCCGAGCGTCCCCGGGGTCGCTACGTGGTGGTCTCGGCGATCACCCCCACGCCGCTGGGCGAGGGCAAGACCACCACCGCCATCGGCCTCGTCCAGGGCCTCCAACAGCTCGGCCACGGCGCTACCGTCACCCTGCGCCAGCCCTCCCTGGGCCCGACGCTGGGCATCAAGGGCGGCGCCGCCGGCGGGGGCTACAGCCAGGTGGTGCCCATGGAGCGCATCAACCTGCACCTGACCGGCGACATCCATGCGGTCTCCGCCGCCCACAACCTGCTGGCGGCGATGATCGACAACCACCTCTATCACCGCCTGGGCAGCGACCTGGACCCGCAGACGATCACCTGGCCCCGGGTGATGGATATCAACGACCGCGCCCTTCGCCATATCGTCACGGGACTCGGCCCGCCCGCCGATGGCCTTCCCCGACAGGGCGGCTTCGAGATCACCGCGGCCTCCGAGGTCATGGCGATCCTCGCTTTGGCGACATCGCTTGCCGACCTGCGGCGCCGCCTGGGACGGATACGGATCGGTACGACCCACGGCGGCGAGCCGGTCACCGCCGAGGAGATCGGCGCGGCGGGGGCCATGGCCGTGCTGCTCAAGGAGGCGATCAGGCCCAACCTGCTACAGACCCTCGAGCACGCGCCGGCGCTGATCCATGCCGGGCCGTTCGGCAACATCGCCCATGGCAACTCCTCGATCGTCGCCGACCGTATCGGCCTGCACGGCGGCGACTACCTGGTCACCGAGGCGGGTTTCGGGGCCGACATGGGGGCGGAGCGCTTCTTCAACATCAAGTGCAGGGCCTCGGGGCTGGTCCCGGATGCCGCGGTGCTGGTGGTCACGGTGCGCGCCCTGAAATTTCACTCCGGGCGCTATGCCGTGACGACCGGCCGGCCGCTGCCCACGACGATGCTGGCGGAGAGCCCCGAGGACGTCATGGCGGGCGCTGCCAACCTCGTCAAGCAGATCGACAACCTGCGCGCCCACGGCGTCACCCCGGTGGTGGCGATCAACGCCTTCCCCTCCGACCATGCCAGCGAGCACGCCGCGATTCGCGACATCGCCGAGGCCGCCGGGGTCCGGGCCGCGGTCTCGACCCACGTGCGTGACGGGGGGATCGGCGCGCTGGAGCTGGCCCAGGCCGTGGAGGACGCCGCCGAACAGGGCAGCGACTTCCACCTGCTCTATCCCGACGAGATGCCCCTGGACGCCAAGATCGAGCGCATCGCCACCCGCCTCTACGGCGCCGCCGATGTCACTTTCAGTCCCGAGGCCCGCCGCCAGCTCGACCTCTATCAGCAGCAGGGCCAGGGCCATCTGCCGGTGTGCATCGCCAAGACTCACCTGTCGCTGTCGTCGGACCCGACCCTGCGCGGCGCCCCCACCGGCTGGACCCTGCCGGTGCGCGAGGTACGCCTCTCCGCCGGCGCGGGCTTCGTCTATGCGCTGTGCGGCGAGATGCGCACCATGCCGGGCCTCGGCAGCGACCCGGCCGCCGCGCATCTCGACATCGACGACCACGGCGAGATCACCGGGCTGTTCTGAGAGGGCGGATCTGAGCGTGTCGAACACGGGGCCGGGCGGCGTCCGGCCCCGACGATCACATGCAGCGCTGGAACAGCGTCCTGAGGTCCTCGACGGTCAGCGCCACCGGAT
The DNA here is from genome assembly GCF_040196315.1 of Halomonas pelophila. NCBI lineage: Bacteria > Pseudomonadati > Pseudomonadota > Gammaproteobacteria > Oceanospirillales > Halomonadaceae > Halomonas > Halomonas pelophila. The sequence continues at coordinate 144,827 of NZ_JBEGCI010000002.1, read as the reverse complement.
TGCCGCCGCAGCTGGGGTCCTGGATGGCCATCTCGGCCAGCTCGTCGATGCTCTCGGGGCTGGCGCCGAGTTCGGCGAGGGTGCGCGGGATGCCCATGCGGTCGTTGAGGTCCTGCACGAAGGCCTGGAAGCCCTCGAAGCCGCCCTCGATGCCCAGGTAGGCGGCCACGCTGTCGAAGCGCTCGCGGATCGCCTCGGCGTTGAAGGCGAGCACCGCCGGCATGCAGATCGCGTTGGTGGTGCCGTGGTGGGCGTTGAACACCGCGCCGATGGGGTGGCTCAGCGCATGGATGGCGCCGAGCCCCTTCTGGAAGGCGGTGGAGCCCATCATCGCCGCGCTCATCATGTGGGCCCGCGCCTCGAGGTCGGCGCCGTCGGCGTAGGCGCGGGGCAGGTACTCCTTGACCAGCCGCATACCCTCAAGGGCAATGCCCTGGCTCATCGGGTGGTAGTGCGGGCTCGAGAACGCCTCGACGCAGTGGGCGAAGGCGTCGAGCCCGGTGCCGGCGGTGATCGCCCGGGGCATGCCCACCGTCAGCTCGGGATCGCAGAGCACCACCCTGGGCAGCACCTTGGGGTGGAAGATGATCTTCTTCTCGTGGGTCTCGGCGTTGGTGATGACGCTGGCCCGCCCCACCTCCGAGCCGGTGCCGGCGGTGGTGGGCACCGCGACGATGGGCGCGATCGCCTCGGCATCGGCCCGGGTCCACCAGTCGCCGATGTCCTCGAAGTCCCACACCGGGCGTGTCTGGCCCGACATGAAGGCCACCATCTTGCCCAGATCCAGCCCCGAGCCGCCGCCGAAGGCGATCACCCCGTCGTGGCCGCCTGCCCGAAAGGCCGCGACGCCCGCCGCCAGGTTCTGCTCGTTGGGGTTGGGGTCGACCTCGGCGAAGAGCGCGCGGCCCAAGCCCGCTGCCTCGAGGGTGTCCAGCGCGGCGGCGGTGATCGGCAGGTCGGCCAGGCCCCGATCGGTCACCAGCAGCGGCCGCGCGATGCCCGCCTCGGCACAGGCCTCGGGTAGCTCCTTGAGGCGTCCCGCACCGAAGCGGATGGCGGTGGGATAGGTCCAGTTGCCGGTCAGCATCATGGCGTCACCTTCTTCAGCATGTTGTTGTTTTCTTTAAGTTGTTGTTTTCTTTAAATAGTAGGACTTGGGCCGCGTGAGGTTGTGATAGCCGATCACCGAGAGGCTGCCGCCGCGCCCCGTCTCCTTGCAGCCGGTCCAGCACAGGCCCGGGTCGAGGTAATCCGCGCGGTTCATGAACACGGTGCCGGTCTCGACCCGGTCGCCGACGCGCTGGGCACGCTCGATATCGGCGGTCCAGAGGCTCGCCGTCAGGCCGAAGCGGCTATCGTTCATCAGCCGGATCGCCTCGTCGTCGCCGCTGACCCTCATGATGCCGACCACCGGCCCGAAGCTCTCGTCGCGCATCACGCGCATGTCGTGGGTCACCTCGGTCAGGATCTGCGGGGTCAGGTAGGCGCCCCCGTCATCGGCGGGCTTGCGGGCGATATGCGCCCGGGCGCCGGCGGCCAGGGCCTCATCGATCTGATCGCGCACCTCCCGAGCGAAGCGGACGTTGGCCATCGGCCCGATGTCCGTCTCGGCGTCAAGCGGGTCGCCCAGGGTGTAGGCCTCGACCACCGCCACGGCCTGCTCGACGAAGGCGTCGTAGAGGGACTCGTGGACGTAGATCCGTTCGATCCCGCAGCAGCACTGCCCCGAGTTGAACATCGCGGCGTCGATCAGGGTCGCGACGGCGGCCTCGAGATCGGCATCCTCCATGACGTAGCCCGGGTCCTTGCCGCCGAGCTCCAGGCCCAGCCCGGTGAAGGTGCCGACCGCCGCCGCCTCCATGGCGCGCCCGCCGCCCACCGAGCCGGTGAAGTTGACGAAATCGAAGGCGCGCTCGGCGATCAGGTCCGAGGTGGTGTCGTGATCCAGGAAGACGTTCTGGAACACCGCCTCGGGCACGCCGACCGAGGCGAAGGCGCGCGCCATCCGTTCGCCGACCAGCAGGGTCTGGCTGGCATGCTTGAGCAGCACGGCGTTACCCGCGATCAGCGCCGGGGCCACGCAGTTGATGGCCGTCATGTAGGGGTAGTTCCAGGGCGCCACCACCAGCACCACGCCGTGGGGAATGCGCTTGATGTAGCGCTTGACCGTGGCGTCCTCGCCCACCGCGATATCGGCCAGGGCCTCCTCGGCGATGGTCGCCATGTGGCCACCACGCTCCTCGACGCCGTCGAACTCGCCGCCGTAGCGCACCGGGCGGCCCATCATCCGCGCCAGCTCCGGTACCACCTCGTCATTCATCGCCCCCAGCGCGGCGATGCCCGCCCTCACCAGGTCGATGCGCTCCTGCAGGGGCCGGGCGGCCCAGTCGGGCTGCGCCGCGCGGGCCCGGTCGGCCGCCTGCCGGGCGGCCTCGATCGAGAGCGCGTCGCGCTCGGCGAACACCGACCCGTCGATCGGCGAGATACATCTCAAGGTGTGACCCATCGTTCTCTCCTGTTGGTGCCCAGTCGCCGCCGGCCTCATGAGCGCTCGAAGCCGCGCGCCACCTCGTAGTCGGTGACCACGCGGGCGAAGTCCTCCATCTCCACCTCGGCGGCCCGCGCGTAGTGATCGATCACTTCGTCGCCCATGGCCTCGCGCAGCATGGTCGACGCCGCGAGGGCGTCCCTGGCATCGCGCAGGCTCTGCGGGATCAGCCCCGTCTCTCCCTCGTAGGTGTCCCCCTCGGCGGGAGGAGGCAGTTCAAGCTGCTCCTCGATGCCCTTGATGCCGGCGGCCAGCTGACCGGCCATGGCGAGATAGGGGTTCAGGTCCGAGCCGCCGATGCGACACTCGATGCGCACCGCCCGGGTGTCCTCGGCGCAGAGGCGAAAGCCCGCGGTGCGGTTGTCCACCGACCAGACCGTGCGCGTGGGGGCGAAGGAGCCCTTCTGGAAACGCTTGTAGCTGTTGATGTAGGGCGCCAGGAAGTAGGTGTAGTCGGGCGCGTATTTCAAGAGCCCGGCCAGGTAGTGCTGCATCAGCGGTGACATGCCCCGCGCCTCGCCGTCGTCGAAGAAGGCGGGGGCGCCCTGCTGCCACAGCGACTGATGGATGTGGGTGGAGCTGCCAGAATGGTCGTGGTGCCACTTCGGCAGGAAGGTCACCGCCCGCCCCTGCTGCCAGGCGATCTCCTTGGTCGCGTGCTTGGCGATGGTGTGATAGTCCGCGGTATCGAGGGCCTCGGCGTAGCGGATGTTGAGCTCCTCCTGCCCCGACCCGGCCTCGCCCTTGGTGCCCTCCACGGGGATCCCCGCCGCATGGAGGTGATTGCGCAGCGGGCGCAGCACGTGCTCTTCCTTGGTGGTCTGGAAGAGGTGGTAGTCCTCGTTATAGCCGCTGATCGGCTGCAGGTCGCGAAACCCCTCCTTGCGGATCTCGTCGAGGGGCTTCTCGAACAGGAAGAACTCCAGTTCGGTGGCCATGATCGCGTCGAAGCCCATCTCCTTCAGCCGCTCCAGCTGACGCTTGAGGATGGCCCGCGGCGCGTGGGCCACCGGCTCATGGGTATGATGGTCCAGCACGTCGCAGAGCAGCATGACCGTGCCCTCTAGCCAGGGCACGGGCCGCAGCGTGGCGAGATCCGGCTTCATGATGTAGTCGCCATACCCCGCCCGCCAGGAGGTGCTGGCATAGCCGTCAGGGGTTTCCATCTCGAGATCGGTGGCCAGCAGGTAGTTACAGCAGTGCGTCTCCTCCCAGCCGTGCTCCACGAAGTGGCGCGCGTGGAGCCGCTTGCCCATCAGCCGTCCCTGCATGTCGACGAGGCACACGAGCACGGTGTCGACATCGCCACTCTCCACCTGGACCCTCAGGGCCTCGAGGGCGTCCAAAGCCTGCGCGTTGGTCATGTCTGAACTTCCTCACTGGATCACCACGACGGGGCCCGCGCTCGGTCGGGCCCCCTCCCTGAACGGCACGCCCCGACGGTCGCCGGGGCATGGGAGCGACTCACGCCTGGCCGTAGCGATAGGGTCGGCCGGCCTCGCGCATGTCGGCGTTGTACTGCTTGAAGATCTCGACCACGCGGGCCTTGGTCTCGGATTGCGCGGCGATCTCGTCCCAGAATTCCTGGGCCGCCTCCTCCACCTGATCCCACTCGGCATCGGGAATCGTGGTCAGCTCGAGCTTCTCGCCGTGTACGCGCAGCCGCGCCTCACCGCCCCAGTACCAGTGCTGGCGATAGTAGTGGGACTGCTCGCAGCACACCTCGAAGAGCAGCTTGAGGTCTTCCGGGAGCTCGTTCCAGCGCTCCATGTTGACGAAGAAGTGGCCGATCCAGGCGCCGGAGATGTTGTTGGTGAGGAAGTAGTTGGTGACGTCGGCCCAGCCCACCGTGTAGTCCTCGGTGATGCCCGACCAGGCGATGCCGTCGAGCTCGCCAGTCTGCACGGCCACCTCGATGTCCGCCCAGGGCAGGGTCACCGGCACCACGCCGTACTGCGACAGGAAGCGCCCCGCGGTGGGGAAGGTGAAGATGCGCTTGCCCTCCAGATCCTTGAGGCTGCGGATCGGCTCCTTGGTAACGAAGTGGCACGGGTCCCAAGCCCCGGCGCTGACGTGCTTGACACCGACCTTGGCGTACTCCTCCTCCCAGATCTCCTTGAGCCCGTACTGGTGGAAGAGCACCGGCACGTCGAGGCTGTAGCGCGAGCCGAAGGGGAAGTAGCCGCCGAAGACGGTGACCTCGGTGGGTGAGGCCATGGAGTCGTCGTCCGACTGCACCGCGTCGATGGTGCCGCGCTGCATCGCCCGGAAGAGCTCGCCCGTCGGCACCAGCTGATCGGCATAGTAGAGCTCGATCTGCATGCGGTCCCCGGCGATGCGGTTGAAGAGATCGATGGCCGGCTTGGCGACGTGTTCGGCCAGGGCCGCGCCGGCATAGGTCTGCATGCGCCACGTAATGGTGGGCTCGGACGACGACTGGGCCATGACCTTGGAGGCCAGCGGTGCGATGGCCGCACCGGCCGCGGCATTGATCAGAAACTTGCGTCTTGTTGTCATTGTGTCGGTCTCCTGGTGGTGATACCGGATGTTGCGTGGATGCGGCCCCTGGCGAGGCTCTTGTGGTTGTGGCTGTTGTTGTGGCTGACGTGGGTGTCGCCGACGGCGGCCGTCGACTGCCCGGCCCCCTTTCCCGTATCAGTGCCCATAAATGTAGCCCGGAAGCCAGAGGGCGATCTGCGGAAAGAGCATCACCAGGCTCAAGGCGACGGTCATCACCAGCACGAAGGGCAGGATCGACAAGTAGATGTCGCGCAGCCCGATCTGGGGCGGCGCCATGGCGCGCATCAGGAAGAGGTTGTAGCCGAACGGCGGCGTCATGTAGGCGATCTGGGTGGTGATGGTGTAGAGCACGCCGTACCAGATCAGGTCGAAGCCCAGCGCCTCGACCAGCGGCACGTAGAGCGGCGCCACGATCACCAGCATGGCGGTATCGTCGAGGAAGGTGCCCATGACGATGAAGCTGAGCTGCATCAGGATCAGGATCATCCAGGGCGAGAGCCCCAGGCGATCGGTGAACAGGTCCTCGATGGCCTTGACCGCCCCCAGGCCATCGAAGATGGCGCCGAAGGCCAGCGCCGCCAGGATGATCCACATGAACATGCAGGAGATGGCGAGCGTCTGGCGCACCGAGACCTCGAACACCCGGCGCGTCATGCGCCCCTTGAGGGTGGCGGCCAGCAGCGCGGTCATCGCCCCGACGGCCGAACTCTCGACCAGCGAGGTCCAGCCCTTGACGAAGGGCACCATCATCACCGCGAAGATCACCAGCGGCAGCAGCCCCGCCCGCAGCAGGCGCAGCTTCTCGGCCCAGGAGACATCGCGCTCCTCGACGGGCAGCGCGGGCCCTAGGGACGGCTGCAGGCGACAGCGCACGTAGATGTAGATGATGAAGAGCGTCGCCATCATCAGCCCCGGCAGCACGCCGGCCAGCCACAGCTGCCCCACCGGCTGGCGGGCGATCATCGCGTAGAGCACCAGCACCACCGAGGGCGGCACCAGGATCCCCAGGCTCGACCCCGCCTGGATGACGCCGGTGACCATGATCTTGTCGTAGCCGCGGCGCAGTAGTTCGGGCAGGGCGATGGTGGCGCCGATGGCCATGCCGGCCACCGAGAGCCCGTTCATGGCCGAGATCAGCACCATCAGCCCGATCGTGCCGATGGCGAGACCGCCCCGCACCGGCCCCATCCAGACGTGGAACATCCGGTAGAGGTCGTCGGCGATGCGGCTTTCCGAGAGCACGTAGCCCATGAAGATGAACATCGGCAGGGTCAGCAGGGGGTACCATTTCATCAGCTTCATCGCCGAGGAGAACGGAATGTCGACCCCGCCGGTGCCCCACAGCAGCACCCCCGCCAGGGCGCCGACGAAGCCGATGGCGCCGAACACGCGCTGGCCGGTGAACAGCATCAGCATCATCGATCCGAACATCACGATGGCGATCATCTCGTAGGGCATCAGTCGATCACCCCGCGCAGACGGCCGATATCGCGGAAGAACTCGGCAGAGGCTTGAAGGATCATCAGCAATACCCCGAGGCAGAGAAGGGTCTTGATCGGCCACAGCCACGGCCGCCAGGCCGTCGGGCTGCGCTCCAGGAAACCGAGCATCTCGCCCGCCGCCGACGGCCCCTGGGTCACGAAGGTACCGACGAGGTCGAGGAAGAAGCGGAAGGGTTCATCGCCGAAGTAGCCGAGGGAATAGGCCGTCGACACCAGCCCGCCATAGAGCAGCACGCCGAGGTAGAAGATCAGGAAGAACACCGTGATGGCATCGACCCAGGCCTTGGTTCGCGGGCTCCACTCGCCATAGAAGAGGTCCATGCGCACGTTGGAGCCGAGCTGGATCGAGTAGGGACCGCCCAGCACGAAATAGGCCACCATCACGAACTGTGCGGTCTCCAGGGTCCACATCGAGGGGGCCATGAACACCTTGGAGGCCGACGACCACAGCAGCACGCCGATCAGCACGAAGATCAGGTACATCGCCATGCGTCCGATGGCGCGGTTCATGGCATCGATGGCGCCGATATAGCGCAGGATGAGCTTAGGCATCGGCCGCGCCCTCCCCTGGGCTCGACGCGACGCCGAGAATGGCAAGCGCGGGGTGGATCAGACGACACAGCTCCTCAGCGATGGTCTGCTGGTCCTCGGGGGTAGTCAGCAGGTCGTTGCGCACCTCGATCATCACGTTGGCGAGGCCCTGGCCGATGCCGTGCAGCTTGAGGGAGTGGGTGACGCCGTCCTCGGACCCATAGGGATCGTTGCGGCGAATCTGTCGATGCTCCAGGCGCGAGGCGTGCGCCAGCATCGCATCGGCCAGGCGCCGATCATCATCGTGAAGGATGCCGATCTCGACCTCGCGGCGCCGGCCATGAAAGCTCGGCGTGAAGCTGTGGATGGTGATCAGTACGCTGGGAATGGCGCTGGCCCGGCGCTCGGCCAGCACCTCCGTCACGGCCTCGCAGAAGGGGCGGTAGACGGCCTCGACCCGTTCGGCGCGCTGCGCCGCGTCGAGGCCGCGATTGCCCGGCACGTCGATCACCTCCACCCGCGCCGGCATGGCGCTTTCCGCCTCGGGAGGCCGGTTGCAGTCATAGACCAGCCGCGAGATGCGACTCGCCACCAGCGGGGCATCCAGCCGCTCGGAGAGCGACACGGCCACGCCGCGGGCGCCGGGGTCCCAGGCGGCATGACTGCGCCGATGCGCGGGGGCGAGGCCGAGCTCCCGATAGCGCGCGGGGATGTGATGCGAGGCGTGCTCGCACAGGATGACTACGGGGCCGTGGCCGTGCCGATGGCGGATCTCGACGCTTGGGGACGACGGTTCGCTTGCGCTTGACATCTGGGCTCCTCCACGCTCCTGTAAAGATATAGACGCGTGAAAGTCAGTGTGTCAATATTTCTTCAGAGCCCGTGTCAACGCTGCTTCGCCGCGCGCATCGTCGCATGGGGAAGGCGAAAACGCGGGGCATACCGGGAAGGGAAGCGCCTTGACGAGCATCGATTCCAGCGCCACCGTGCGCGCCCTGATCCGCCGGCACTACCCGGCGCTGACGCCCTCGGAGCGCAAGTTCGCCGATGCGCTGCTCGACAACTATCCCGCGGCGGGTCTCGCCTCGATCACCATTGTGGCGAGCAACGCGGGGGTCTCCTCCCCCTCCGTTGCACGGATGGTCAAGAAGCTGGGGTTCAAGGGCTATCCGGAGTTTCACAAGGCGCTGCTGGGCGAGCTGGAGGCGAAGGGCGTCGGGCCCACCCAGCGACGCGACAACTGGTCGGCCGAGGCGCCGGAGACCCACCTGCTTAATCGCTTCGCCCAGGCGGTCACCACCAACCTGCAGCTGACCTTCTCGCATATCGAGACGGCGCGGTTCGATGGCGCGACTCGCCAGCTGGCCGATGCCGAGCGGCGCCTCTACATCGTCGGCGGACGCATCACCCAGGCGCTGGGCGACTATGCCTTCACGCATTTCCAGGCGGTGCGCCCCGGCGTCACCCATCTGACCTCGTCCTCGGGCACCTGGCCGCACTACGTGCTCGACATGCAACCGGGCGATACCCTGCTGATCTTCGATATACGGCGCTACGAGACCAACCTGCTGCGCCTGGCGGAGATGGTGCACAAGCGCGGGGTGGCCATCGTGCTGTTCACCGATCAATGGGGCTCGCCGATCTCGTCACTGGCCGACTTCACCTTCCACTGCTGGGTCGAGATTCCCTCGGGGTGGGATTCCAACGTCTCGACGATGATGCTGCTGGAGACCATGATCGCCGCCGTCCAGGAGCAGCGATGGCCCGAGGCTCGGGATCGCTACGAGCGCCTGGACGAGCTGTTCGACATGACCCATTTCTTCCGCAAGTTCAGCTGAGCACCCTGGCCCGCTCGCCCGTCGTCGACCGTTGAGCGGCGCCTACCGGCGCCGCTCGATCAGACATACAGGGCTCAGAGCCGACTCAGACCCCGAGGCGATCGCGCACCTGGTAGTACCAGGCGCCGACGGCCGAGAGCGGCACCCGCAGCATCCGCCCGCCGGGGAACGGCAGGTGCGGCAGGTCGGCGAAAGCGTCGAAGCGCGCCTCGCGACCGGTCATGGCCTCGGCGATCAGGCGCCCGGCCAGGTGGGTGCAGGTCACGCCGTGGCCGGAATAGCCCTGGGCGTAGTAGACGTTGTCGTTGAGCACCCCGAACTGCGGTAGCCGGTTGAGCGTCATCAGGAAGGTGCCGCTCCAGGCGTAGTCGACCCGCACGTCAGAAAGGCCCGGGAAGGTCTTCTCCATCTTGGGACGAATCACCGCCTCGATGTCGGCCGGGTCCTGGCCACCGTAGTTGACGCCGCCGCCATAGATCAGGCGGTGGTCGGCGGTCAGCCGATAGTAGTCGAGCAGGTAGTTGCAGTCCTCGACGGCGAGGTCGTTGGGCAGCAGCGCCCGGGCTCGCTCTTCACCCAGCGGCTCGGTGGTGATGATCTGGGTGCCGCAGGGCATCGACTTGCCCTCCAGCGCCGGCATGATGCCCTGATGGTAGGCGTTGCCGGCCATCACCACGCGCTCGGCCCGCACGCACCCGTGGGGCGTGGAGAGCCGGACCGGCTGGCCGTGCTCGACGGCCGTCACCGGGGTGTGCTCATAGATCACGCCCCCCAGCGACTCCACCGCGGCGGCCTGGCCCAGGACCAGGTTGAGCGGATGCAGGTGGCCGCCGGAGTGGTCGACCAGCGCACCCACGTAGCGCTCGGAGGTCACCTCGCGCTTGACCGCCTCGCCTTCCAGCAGTTCGAGCTCGCGGTGGCCGTAGCGCTCCCAGAGCGCCTTGTGCTCGCGCAGTCCCTTGAACTGTTTGTCGTTGCAGGCGGCGAAAAGGTTGCCGTCGCGCAGGTCGCAGTCGATGCCGTAGCGCGCGATGCGCTCGCGGATGATGCGATTGCCCTCGAAGGCCATGTCGCCCAGCGCCCGCGCGGTCTCGCCGCCATACCTCGCCTCGATCACGTCCATGTCGCGGCTGTAGCTGTTGACGATCTGGCCGCCGTTGCGTCCGGAGGCGCCGAAGCCGACGCGGGCCGCCTCCAGCACCACCACCCGATGGCCCTGCTCGGCCAGGTGCAGGGCCGCGGAGATGCCGGTGAAGCCGGCGCCCACCACGCACACGTCGCACGCGATCTCGCCCTCGAGGGCCGGGCGCGCCGGGGCGGGATTGGCCGAGGCGGCGTACCAGGATGCCACGTGGTCGGTGGCGGGAGTGTCGCTCATGAAAGCCTCCAGAGTGGATGTTTTATTCAACCATTTTTTCCATGATACGAGCATAAACGCCGGAAAGGCAATTTTTGTGGTATTAAATAATCAACACACAAGAACGCCGAGGAAAGCCCCGGCGTGCTCGGCGAATCCGGCGCGGAGCGCTCTCGACTAGACCCGCAGCAGCAGGTGCTCGCGCTCCCAGGAGCTGATGACCTGGAAGTAGGCGCGATGCTCGGCACGCTTGACCGCCAGGTAGCTGTTGACGAAGCGCTCGCCGAGGATGTCCGCCAGCGGCTGGCAGTCGTGGAGCATATCGAGCGCCGGGCCGATGTCGTCGGGCAGCTTGTTGCCGCCGGACCAGGCGGAGCCGACCATCGGCGGGCGCGGCTCGAGCCGTCCCAGCATGCCCAGGTAGCCGCAGGCCAGCGAGGCCGCCATCACCAGGTAGGGATTGGCGTCGGCCCCGGCCAGGCGGTTCTCCACCCGGGTCGCCTCGGGGGTGGAGACCGGCACGCGCAGCCCCACGGTGCGGTTGTCCATGCCCCACTCCACGTTGATCGGCGCCGAGCCGCTGGTCTCGGTACGCATCAGCCGGCGGTAGGAGTTGACGTTGGGCGCCAGCAGCGGCATCACCGAGGGCAGGTAGCGCTGCTGCCCGCCGATGAAGGCGTGGAAGAGGCGGCTGGGCTGGCCATCCTCGTCGGCGAAGACGTTATGCCCCTCCTTGCTGTCGAGCAGGCTCTGATGGATATGCATCGAGCTGCCCGGCTCCCCCGCCATGGGCTTGGCCATGAAGGTGGCGTACATGCCGTGGCGCAGCGCCGTCTCGCGCAGGGTGCGCTTGAACATCACCACCTGGTCGGCCAGGGCGAGCGGATCGCCGTGCTGGAAGTTGACCTCCATCTGGCCGGCGCCCTCCTCGTGGATCAGGGTATCCAGGTCCAGGTTCATGGCGTCGCAGTAGTCGTACATCTCCTCGAACAGCGGATCGAACTCGTTGACCGCATCGATGGAGAACGACTGGCGGCTGCTCTCCTGGCGTCCGGTGCGCCCGATCGGCGGCTCCAGGGGGTAGTCGGAGTCGGTGTTGGTCTTGACCAGGTAGAACTCCACCTCCGGCGCCACCACCGGCGTCCAGCCGCGGGCCGCGTAGAGGTCCAGCACGCGCTTGAGCACGTAGCGCGGCGCCAGCTCCACCGGTTCGCCGGTCAGGTAGAAGCAGTCGTGGATGATCTGCGCGGTGGGATCCTCGGCCCAGGGCACCAGGTAGATGGCGCTCGGGTCGGGCACCAGCTCCATGTCGCGCTCGGCGGGGTTCCAGAAGCGGATGTCCTCGTCATCGGGATAGCCGCCGGTGACGGTCTGGATGAAGATCGAGTCGGGCAGCCGCGGGCGACCGCCCTTGAGGTACTTGCCGGCGGGCATGATCTTGCCCTTGAGGATGCCCGTCAGGTCGGAGACCAGGCACTCGACCTCGGTGATGCCGTGCTTCTGGAACCAGTCGTTGAGGAGCGGCTGCTCCTGTCGGTTACTCATGGGATCTTCCTTGCTCGGGATGGCGAGCCCCCGGCCCGATGCCGGGGGCCCTTCGCTCAGCGCGACTGGACCTCGGACCACAGCTGCTGGAAGGTCTGCAGGGCCTCGCCCTCGAGGCTTGGGGTGAAGCGCAGTCGCTCCATGTCAGCCTCGCTCGGCTGGACGGGAGGCTTCGTCAGCACCTCGTCGAGATAGGGCGTGGCGGCGGCATTGGGGCTGGCGTAATAGTTGTAGTTGGAGAGCTGGGCACCGACCTCGGCCTCGAGGATGAAGTCGATGAACTTGTGCGCCATGTCCGGGTTGGGTGCCTCGGCGGGGATGAGCATCGAGTCCACCCACATCTCGGCGCCCTCGTCGGGAATCATGAAGTCCAGGCTGGCGAAGGTGTCGGGGTCCTCCTCCTTGAAGAACAGGTAGTCACCGTTATAGGAGAGCCCCACGTGGGTCACGCCGCGGGCCAGCTGCTGCAGGGCGGGGGTGCCGTCGGTGAAGCCGCTGAAGGTGCCGCGCCCCTTGGTCTCGATGAGCAGCCGCGCGGCCTCCTTCCAGGCGTTCATGTCGGTGCAGTCGTAGCCGTGGCCCAGGTAGGCGCAGGCGCCGCCCATGCTGACCTGGCCGTCGCCCATCAGCGCGAAGGGGTGCTCGGGATTGACCTCGGGGTCGAACATCAGCGACCAGCTCTTGGGCGCGTCGGGGAAGGTCTCGGTGTTGTAGACGACCCCGGTGGTCCCCCACTGATAGGGCGCCGTGTACTCGGCGCCGGGATCATAGGCCGGGTTCTGGAACTGCCCCATGATGTTGTCGAGATTCTCGAGCTTCGACTTGTCGAGCTTCTGCACCAAGCCGGTCTGGATCAGCCGCGGCACGTAGTAGTTGGAGGGCACGATGATGTCGTACTGGGAGACCCCGCCGGCGTTGAGCTTGGCGAACATCTCGGGCAGCGAGTTGAAGTAGTTCTGCACCACCTCGACGTCGTAGCGCGCCTCGAAGGCCTCGATGATCTCGGGGTCCATGTACTCGGTCCAGTTGAACAGATAGAGCTTGTTCTCCTGGGCCTGGGCGCTGCCGGCGAGCAGCAGGCCGCCCAGGGACAGCGCCAGGATCTTCTTGTTGTTGGTCATGTCGACTCTCCTCGTTTCCCGCGGGAAGGTGCGCCGGCTCAGGCGTGCCGGCGACGGCTGAACAGCAGGCTCATGATGGCGGCGATGGCCACCGCGCCGATCATCAGCGTGGCGATGGCGTTGATCTCGGGGGATACCCCCTTCTTGATGGCGCCCCAGATGTAGATCGGCAGGGTCGCGCTCTCGGGACCGGCGGTGAAGAAACTGATCACGAAGTCATCCACCGACAGCGTAAAGGAGAGGAAGAAGGCCGAGATCAACGCGGGCTTGATGGTCGGCAGCATGAAGTGGACGACCCGCTTGAGCGGCGAGGCGTAGAGGTCCTTGGCCGCCTCGAACAGCGTCGGATCCAGGCCCACGAAGCGTGAATAGATGATCAGCGCCACGAACGGGATCTGGAAGGTCACGTGGGCGATGATCATGGTGCCGAGCCCCGGCTGCAGCAGCCCGGTCAGGCGATGGATCTGCACGAAGAAGGCCATCTCGGAGATACCGAAGACGATATCCGGCAGCACGATGGGCAAGTAGATCAGCACGATCAGCCAGCCGAGCTTGCGATGGCGATGGCGATACATGCCGTAGCCGATCAGGCAGCCGATGACGAGGGCCGTCACCGAGGAGGTGATCGCCAGCACCAGGCTGTTGGCGAAGGCCGAGAGGATCTCCTCGTTGCCCATCAGCTGGTGGTACCAGCGCAGCGAGACGCCGGTGAAGCTGGCGGCGCTGTTGGCGGCATTGAAGGAGAACAGCACCACCACCGCCAGCGGCAGGTAGAGAAACGCCAGGGTGAACCACCAGAAGGCGGTCAGGCCGCGCTTGAGCGTGCGCTTTCTCATATCACCACCTCCTCGCCGCCACCCAGGCGCTTGCCGATGCGACGCATGGCGAACAGCCCGATGAAGGTGGCGATCAGCATCAGGATCGCGCCGGCCGCGCCGAGCGGCCAGTTGGCGCCGCCGGCGAACTGCGTGGCCACCAGGTTGCCGAGCATCATGCCCTTGCCCCCGCCCAGCAGTTCGGGGATCACGTACATGCCGAAGGCGGGGATGGCCACCAGCACGATGCCGGCCAAGAGCCCCGGCAGGGTCTGCGGGAACACCGCGTGCCAGAAGGCCCGTACCGGCGAGGCGAAGAGGTCCTGGGCGGCCTCGACCTGGGCGGTATCAAGCTTCTCGAAGGCGGCGTAGAGCGGCAGCACCATGAAGGGCAGGAAGTTGTAGACCAGGCCCAGGGTGACCGCGAAGCTGGAGGGATAGAGGCCCATGTTGGGGGCGATCAGGCCCAGCCCCTCGGCCATGCTGGAGAGCGGCGTGCCGGGGGCCAGCAGGTTCATCCAGCCGAAGGTGCGGATCACCTGGTTGGTCCAGCTCGGCACCACCACCAGCAGCAGCATGATCGGCCGCCACTTCTCACGGCAGGTGGTGATGTAGTAGGCGATCGGGTAGGCCACCAGCACCACCAGGCCGGTGGAGACGGCCGTCTGCCACAGCGAGCGCAGCAGGGTGTAGAGGTTGCCGGGGCTCCAGCCCAGGAAACCGAAGCCCGCCAGGCGCTTGAATGACTCCAGCGAGAGCGGCATCTCCGGAAGCCCATAGGGACCGTTGGTCATGAAGGCCACGCCCATCAGGTAGGCGCCGGGCAGCACCAGAAAGATCACGATCCAGACCGCCCCGGGGGCCACGGTGAACAGCAGGTGGCGTGCCTCGCGCACCATGGCGCGGCTGCGGGCGGACGGCATTACGCCGGTATAGGCCATGCTCGTCTCCTCATTCACTCAGGGTGACCAGGTCGTCCGGCGCCACCGTGACGGTGACCCGGTCGCCCACCTCGGGCAGATGCCGCCCGCGATTGTTGAGGGTCGCCTGCAGGGTGGTGTCGCCGACCTCCAGGCGATACTCGGCATGGCTGCCGCGGTAGAGCCGCTCGACGACCACGGCCGGCAGGTGGTTGTCGCCTTCCACCTCTCCGGGCAGCAGGTCCAGGGTCTCGGGACGGATCAGCAGCAGCTCGCCCTCCCCCGCCTCGGCAGTGGAAAGCTCGCCCAGCGCCGTGGTGAGCCGGCTGCCCTGCCGGCCGGTGACCGGGTAGAGGTTGTCATGGCCCATGAAGCGCGCCACGAAGGCGTTGGCCGGATGCTCGTAGACCTCGCGGGGCGGCCCGACCTGCTGGATCACGCCGCCGTTGAGCACGGCGATGCGATCCGACATCACCATCGCCTCCTGCTGGTCGTGGGTGACGAAGACGAAGGTCATGCCGAGGCGCTTCTGGACTCGCAGCAGCTCGACCTGGAGCTGGCTCCTGAGCCCCGCGTCGAGCGCCGACAGCGGCTCGTCGAGCAGCAGCACGTCGGGCTCGCAGACCAGGGCGCGGGCCAGGGCGATGCGTTGGCGCTGGCCGCCGGAGAGCTGGTCCACCCGCCGGTCGACGAGATCACCCAGCTTGATGAAGTCGGCGATCTCGTCGACCTTGGCGTGGCGCGCCGCAGCGGCCATGCCGCGCATCTTCAGGCCGAAGGCCAGGTTCTCGCGCACCGAGAGGTGCGGGAAGAGCGCGTAGGACTGGAAGACGGTATTGACGCTGCGCCGGTGGGGCGGCACCTCGGTGATGTCCTTGCCGCCGATGGCCAGGCGGCCGTCGTCGGCCTCCTCGAGGCCGGCGAGGATGCGCAGCAGGGTGGTCTTGCCGCAGCCCGAGGGGCCGAGCAGCGTGAAGAACTCGCCGGCCTCGATGGTCAGGTCGACGCCGTCCAGCGCCACGGTGGCGCGCCCGAAGCGCTTGTGCAGGCCCTGCATCTCGATGGCCGACGCCTGGCGTGACGCCTCGCCCTCTACCGCCGCCCCGGCCGGGCGGGAAGGGGAGGCGGCGATGGCGTCCGCCGTGATGGTCTCGTTCATGGGGTGCCCTCTCGGTTCTCGATGGCCCGGTTACAGCCGGTCCCGCAGTTGATAGTAGTGGGTGGCCAGCACCAGCAGCGGCTTGCGCAGCAGGCGGCCACCGGGAAAGCGGCGATGGGGCATGGCCGCGAAGGTGTCGAAGCGCTCGCCCTGCCCGGCGATGGCCTCGGCCAGCAGCTGGCCGGCGAGCCCCGCCAGCGCCATGCCGTGACCGGAATAGCCCTGGGCGTAGTAGACGTTGCGGCCCAGCCGGCCGAAGTCCGGCGCCCGGTCCAGAGTGATCGCCACGTCACCGCCCCAGCGATACTCGATGGGCACGCCCTCGAGCACCGGGAAGATGCGCGCGATCTTGTCGTCCATGCGGGTCGTGAGGTTGCGCGGCTCCCGGCCGTCGTAGCTGACCTCGCCACCGAAGATCAGGCGGCGATCGGCGGAGAGCCGGTAGTAGTCGAGCACGAAGTTGGCGTCCGACAGGGCGTCGTTCTTCGGCAGCACCTGGGCCACCTGGGCCTCGGTGAGCGGCGCGGTGGCGATCATGTAGTTGGCGGCGCGCATGATGCGCCCGGAGAGCTCGGGCACCAGGCCCGCCTGATAGGCATTGGTGCCGAGCACCACGGTATCGGCGATCACCCGCCCCTGGGCGGTGACGACGCTGGCGGGCTCGCCGTGGCGAATCTCGACGGCGGCGCTGTGCTCGTGGATGGCCACGCCGGCACGGCGCGCCGCTCGGGCCAGGCCCAGGGTGTAGTTGAGCGGGTGGAGATGGCCGCCCTCAGCGTCGAAGAGGGCCGCCGGATAGGCATCGCTCACCACGTGCTCGCGCAGGGCATCGCCCTCGAGCAGGGTCAGGGCCGAGTAGTCGTAGTCGCGGACCATGCGTTCGCGAAACGCCTCGAGCTCGCGCACGTGGCGCGGCTTCACCGCGGCGTGCAGGTAGCCCCAGGAAAGCTCGCAGGGGATGTCGTGACGCTCGATCAGCGCGGCCGTCAGGCGCACCGCCTCGCGGCTCATCTCCCAGATCTCCCGGGCACGCTCGCGGCCCAGCGCCTTCTCCACGGTGTCGATGTCGGTGCCCAGGCCCGGCAGGATCTGGCCGCCGCTGCGCCCCGAGGCGCCGTGGCCGATCTCCCCGGCCTCGAGCAGCACCACCGAGTAGCCGCGTTCGGCCAGATGCAGGGCCGCCGAACAGCCGGTGATGCCACCGCCGATCACGCAGACATCCGCGCGTTGCTCGCCCTGAAGCGGGGGGCAGTCGCCGAGCTCGACGGCGATGGACGCGCGATACCAGGACGCCGGATGCTCCGGCCGGGGCGGGATCGTCATACGAGAACCTGTCTGTTGTGCGCAGTGCGCTGATTATTGTTGGTCGAAGCGATCGTTGAAGGGCTCGCTCCGTCAGGCTCAGTGTGGCACCAGCACCACAATGGCTGTCAAGTATTTAACACCTTTAAAAATGACAAATCAAACGCTGCGCCTTCTCGAATATTCATCAATACACGCCAATATACTGTTTAAAAAGGAAAAATAATGCGACTTCGGGACGACAGCGTTCGGCGAATCGATCGAAACGGTGGACGATAATCGTCAAGTAATCACCATCACGCACCCTAATCTTCGGCACAGTAAAGCGCCGCGCCGGGGCGACACCCTGCCCCGGCTGTCGACCCGGGCGGTGACATGGGCTCGGGCAGACAGGAAAGAGCAAGCAGGCAAGCAAGGACGGGGGCAATGAGCGGCATCGATGACCGGCACCGATGGCCGGCATCGACGAGCAGGTGTCGGTCAGGTCGCAGCGCAGACCGGGCAGGCGGGGTCGCGCGGCACCCCGAAGTGGCGCCACTGGCCGGTGAGGCCGTCGAAGGTGGAGAGGCCGCGATGGGGCGTGCCGGCGCCGCTGACGAGCTTGATCGCCTCCAACGCCTGGAAGCTGCCGATCAGCCCCACCAGCGGCGCGATCACGCCGTTCTCGGCGCAGCGCAGCTCCTCGTCGCCCTCCTCCCCCGGGGGGTAGAGGCAGGCATAGCAGGGGGCGTCCGGGTCGCGCGGGTCGAAGACGGCGAGCTGGCCGGAGAAGCGGATCGCCGCCCCGGAGACCAGCGGCACGCCGGCCGCCCGGCAGGCGGCGTTGATGGCGTAGCGGCTGGAAAAGCGGTCGGTGCAGTCGAGCACCACGTCCACCTCGGCGGCCAGTCGGGCCAGGGCCTCGCCGTCCAGGTAGTCGTCGATCGCCTGGATCACGCAGCCGGGATTGAGGGCGAGCGCCGCCTCGCGGGCCGACTCGGCCTTGTTGCGCCCGATGTCCGCGGTGGCGTGGGCGATCTGGCGCTGCAGGTTGGAGAGCTCCACCGCGTCGGCGTCGGCCAGGGTCAGCCGACCCAGCCCCGCGGCCGCCAGGTAGAGGGCCACCGGCGACCCCAGCCCGCCGGCGCCGATCACCAGAGCGTGACCGGCCAGCAGGCGCTCCTGGCCGTCGATATCGACCTGTTCGAGCATGATCTGCCGGCTGTAGCGCAGCAGGGACTGATCATCCATGGCGGAGGTCACTTTTCCTCGAACTCCTCGATGTCGGGCACATGGAGACTGAAGCTCTCCTTGACCTCCTCCATCACCACGTAGCTCTTGGACTCCTTCACCCCGGGCAGGGTCAGGACCACGTCGCCGAGCAGCTGGCGATAGGCGGACATCTCCGGAATCCGGCACTTGAGGATGTAATCGAACTGCCCCGAGACCAGGTGGCACTCCTGGATCTGCGGCAGCTTGGCCACGGCGCGGCGAAACTCGTCGAACACCGCCGGGGACTGGGTCTCCAGGCTGATCTCGACGAACACCAGCAGGTTCGCCTTGAGCGCCCGAGGATCGAGCAGCGCCTTGTAGCCGCGGATGATGCCGGCACGCTCGAGGCGCTTGACGCGCTCAAGGCAGGGCGTGGTGGAGAGTCCGACCTGGGAGGCCAGGTCGACGTAGGAGATGCGGGCGTTGTCCTGCAGGCAGCGCAGGATCTTGAGGTCGATGCGGTCAAGCGAGCGGGTCTTGGCTTTCATTGTCGTTGGCATGCCGGTCTGGATGGGTCTTTCACGCCGTCGCGACAGTACGATCACCTGTAAAACACCCCTCCTCGGGGGCCTCGGTGGGCTTCACGCATGCAAAGGCGACGAGACGTGGCGTTTTTTTCTGCTGAAACATGTACCACATCACGGCCGTTCGGCTCCAGTCCCGTCGTCAACTCGTCGCCCCTGGCTGACCCGCGGATGACCGCCCAGATCGACGCGGCTCGCGACCTCGACGTAGCCCGCGGCCTCGAGCACCGCGCGCACCGCCTCGGCCTGATCATGGCCGTGCTCGAGCAGCAGCCAGCCGCCGGGGAGCAGGTGCCGGCCGGCCTCGTACACCAGGTGGCGCAGGTCGGAAAGGCCCCCGTCGGCTGCCACCAGGGCGCTGTGCGGCTCGAAACGCACGTCGCCCTGGGCCAGGTGCGGGTCGTCCACGGCGATGTAGGGCGGGTTGGAGACGACCAGATCGAAGCGTTCGCCGTCGATCAGGGCAGCGAACCAGTCGCTCTCGCGAAAGGCGGCGTTGGCGATGCCGAGCCGCGCGGCGTTGTGCCGGGCCAGGTCCACGGCCTCGGGGCGGATATCGACCCCGAGCGCCGACCAGCCGGGCCGCTCGCTGGCGAACGCCAGGGCGATGGCCCCGGTACCGGTACCCAGATCCAGCAGCCGCCCTTCCGGGCGCACGGCACGGGCCAGGGCCGCCTCCACCAGGCACTCGGTGTCCGGCCGGGGGATCAGCGTATGCGGCGAGGTGGCAAGCGCCAGGCCCCAGAACTCCCGCTCGCCGGTCAGGTAGGCCACCGGCTGGCCCTGGGCGCGGGCCGCCACCAGCGCCTCGAAGCGCGCCCGCTCGACGGTCGGCGCCTGGCGATCGCCCCAGGTAAAGAGCCAGGTGCGATCCACCCCCAGCGCGTGGCAAAGCAGCACCTCGGCGTCGAGGCGCGCGCTCGGCGAACCGGCGGCCGCGAGCCTGGCGACGGCCCGGGCCAGCAGGTGATCGAGGATCATCCGGCGTCCTGCTGCAGGGCCGCCAGCTGCTCGGCCTGGTACTCGTGGATCAGCGGCTCGACCACGTCGTCGAGCCGCTCGCCGCTGACCACTTCGTTGAGCTTATAGAGCGTCAGGTTGATGCGGTGATCGGTGATCCGCCCCTGGGGAAAGTTGTAGGTGCGGATGCGCTCGCTGCGATCGCCGGAGCCGACCAGGGAGCGCCGGGCGTCGGCCTGCTGCTGGCGCTGGCTGGCCACGGCCGACTGCTTGAGCCGGGCGGCGAGCAGCGACATCGCCTTGGCGCGGTTCTTGTGCTGGCTGCGCTCCTCCTGACACTCGACCACCACGCCGCTGGGCAGGTGGGTGATGCGGATGGCGGAGTCGGTGGTGTTGACGTGCTGGCCGCCGGCGCCGCTGGAGCGGAAGGTATCCACCCGCAGATCGCCCGAGTCGATGTCGATGTCGCCGACCTCGTCGGCCTCGGGCATCACGGCGACGGTGCAGGCCGAGGTGTGAATGCGGCCCTGGGACTCGGTGGCCGGCACGCGCTGCACCCGGTGGGCGCCGGACTCGAACTTGAGGCGCGCATAGACGCCCTCGCCCTTGACCCGCGAGATGATCTCCTTGTAGCCGCCCATGTCACCGTGGCTGGCGCTGACCACCTCGACCTTCCAGCCGTGCTGCTCGGCGTAGCGGGAGTACATGCGGAAGAGATCGCCGGCGAACAGCGCCGCCTCGTCGCCGCCGGTGCCGGCGCGGATCTCGAGGAAGACGTTGCGGCGGTCGTCGGGGTCCTTGGGCACCAGCAGCTGCTTGAGCCGCACCTCGAGGGCCTCGAGCCGCTCGCGACCCTCGTCGCGCTCGAGCTCGGCCAGCTCGCGCATCTCGGCGTCGGCATCGCCCAGCAGCGTCTCGGCGGAAGCGATGTCGGCCTCCACGGCGAGGTACTCGCCCCAGGCCTCGACCAGGGGCTCGAGCTCGGCATATTCCCGCGAGTAGTCGCGAAAGCGGGTCTGGTCGCTGATCACCTCGGGCTCGGCCAGCAGGGCAGCAAGCTCCTCGAAGCGCTCGATGAAGGCATCGAGGCGCTGGCGCAGGGTGGCTTTCATCGGCGCATCCTATCGGGAGTGGTCAGTGGATTCATCCAGCAACAGGGTGGTGGCGGCCTGGAGCAGGTCGTGCTGCTCCTGGGAGGCCGCGTCGCGCATCGCCACGGTCGGGCGGTGCAGCAGGCGGTTGGTGAGCTGGTGGGCCAGCCGGCGGATCACCGCCTCGGGGTCCTCGCCGCGGGCCAGGCGCGCCAGCGCCTGCTGCTCGGAGAGCTCACGCAGGGTCTGGCCGTGAGCACGCACGTCGCGAATCAGCTCACCGCCGCTGCGGATGCGTCGCTCATGCTGCCAGTTGCCCACGCCGTGCTCGATCAGCGACTCGGCCTGGTCGGCGGCCACCTGGCGATGGCGGCGATTCTCCTCGATGACCTCCTGAAGGTCATCGACGGTATAGAGGAAGACGTCGGCGAGCTCCCCCACCTCGGGCTCGATGTCCCGGGGCACGGCAATGTCGACCATGAAGACGGGACGGTGACGCCGCTTCTTGAGGGCCCGCTCGACCATGCCCTTGCCGAGGATCGGCAGCGGCGCGGCGGTGGAGGAGATCACGATGTCGGCCTCGACCAGGGCGTCGGGGATCGCATCGAGGGTGATCGCCTGGCCGCCCAGCGGCCCGGAGACCACCTCGGCCCGCTCGCGAGTGCGGTTGGCGACGGTGAGCTGGCGCACGCCGGCCTCGTGGAGATGGCGCGCCACCAGCTCGATGGTCTCGCCGGCGCCGATCAGTAGCGCCCGGGAGCGGGTAAAGTCGCCGAAGATACGGCTGGCCAGGTTCACGGCCGCATAGGCCACCGACACCGGATTGCGGCCGATGCCGGTCTCGGTGCGCACCTGCTTGGCCACGGCGAAGGTATTCTGGAACAGGCACTCGAGCTCACCGCCCAGGCTGCGCGCCTGGCGGGCCGACTGGTAGGCGTCCTTGAGCTGACCCAGGATCTGCGGTTCGCCGAGCACCATGGAGTCCAGGCCGACGGCCACCCGCATCAGGTGGCGCGCCGCCTCGTTCTCGCGATAATGATAGGCGCAGCGGGTGAGATCCTCGACCTCGAGACCGTGGAAACGCCCCAGCCACTCGAGAATCTCGCCTTCGCCGCCGGAACCGGTGGCGCAGTAGAGCTCGGTGCGGTTGCAGGTGGACAGCACTGCCGCCTCGTGCACCTCCGGCAGGGCACGCAGCTCGGCCAGCGCCGACTCCAGCTGGGTGGGCGAGAAGGCGACCTGCTCGCGCACCTCGATGCTGGCGGTCCGGTGGTTGATTCCCAGGGCAAGAAGCGTCATGCGTTCGGCATCTTCGCGAGTCGTGGTTCCGGCAAGGGCGACATGGTGATATCCGGCGGCGCGGACCGCCCATCCTCGAAGCGCCGCATTCTAACACAGGCCTGCCGCCGGAGGCGCCCCGACATGCCATGACGGGGATCACGCTTTGCCCGGGCGGGTCGAGCCGTTATGCTGGCGGCTCGGCCTCCAGCACGAGACGCGCATGCCCCGCGGAACGCTCCTCCGACTCTCTCGCCAGGCGCCCCTGGCCCCCCTGACGCTGGCCTTCCTGCTCGCCGGCTGCCAGGGGCTGCCGGGGGCCTCGTCGGCCGCCGAACCCATGCGCGACCCGCTGACCGGGGCGCCCCCGGTCACTCGCGGCCTGGACGCCGAGGGCCTCGCCGGCCTGCTGCAGGCCGAGATGGCCGGCCAGCGCAGCGACTACACCCGTGCCGCCCGGGGCTTCCTCGAGGCCGCCGAGCGCTACGATTCCGTCGCCCTCGCCGAGCGCGCCACCCTGGCCGCGCGCTTCAGCGAGGATCCCGCGCTGCTCGAGGAGGCGGCGCAGCGCTGGCAGGGCCTGGCCCCCGGCAGCGCCGCCCCCTCGCGGCTGCTGGCGAGCCTCGCCATCCAGCGCGGCGACTGGTCCGCCGCCCTGGCGCACCGCCTCGACGTGATTGAACAAGCCGCGATCGAGCAAGGCACCGACGAGCAGGAGGCGAGCAACGCGCTGCTCGGGCTCGTCGAGGGCGCGCTGGACGCCGGCGCCGACCCGGCCCCGCTGCTCGACCGCCTGCGGGCCCACCTGGCGCGCCCCGCGGCCGCGAGCCGCGTCGACGCCGAGCTCGCCACCGCCCTGCTGGAGGCCGCCGCGGCTCAGCCGGCGGCGGCCGAGCGTCGCCTGACGCGACTCGCCCGACAGGCCCCCGAGCGGCCGGAGCTGTGGCTCCTGCGCGCACGCCTCGCGCTCCAGGCCGACGCCCCCGCGGCGGCGCGCGAGCACGCCCGCCGAGGCCTTCAGGTGTCGCCCGGCGATCCCCGCCTGATGCTGCTGCTTGCCCGGGCCGAGCTTGCGCTGGGCAGCGTCGAGGCCGCCGAGGACGCCATCGAGGCGCTGCTCGCCGAGCACGGCGACGATCCCTCGCTGCGCCTGGGCCTGGCCCGCCTGTTTCTGGAGCGCGAACACCTGGCGCCGGCGCGCCGCCTGCTGCTGCCGCTGGTCGGCGACGACGAGGCCCCGCCGATGGCCTTCCTGCTGCTCGGCGCCATCGCCGAGGAGCGCGGCGAGATCGGCAACGCCCTCCTCTATTACCGCCAGGTTCCGGAGGGCGAGCAGTTCCTGCCGGCGCGGGTGAGCGCGGCCACGATGCTGATGGCGGCCGATCGGCGCCTCGATGCACGAAGCTTCCTGCGCCTGGAGCGTCTGCGCCACGAGGCCTACGAAAGCGAACTGGCCTCCGTGGAGGTCGAGCTGCTGGACGAGGCGGGCCTCGCCGAGCAGGCCGAGGCCCTGCTCGACAGCGAGCTCGCGCGACGCCCGGACGACGAGCGGCTGCGCTACCAGCGCGCCATGCGCGCCTTCGCCGACGGCGATCTCGCCGCCATGGAAGCCGACCTGCGCCACCTCATCGAGCACGACCCGGACAACGCCACCGCCCTCAACGCGCTGGGCTATACCCTCGCCGATGCCGATATCGAGGGTCGCCTGGACGAGGCGCGCGCACTGATCGAACGCGCCTATGAACTCGCGCCGGACAACCCGGCGATCCTCGATAGCCTCGGCTGGGTGCACTATCGCCAGGGCGAGCCCGCCCGCGCCCTGCCCTGGCTCCGACGCGCCTGGGCGGCGATGCCCGACCAGGAGATCGCCGCCCACCTGATCGAGGTGCTCTGGGCACTCGGCGAGAAGGCCCAGGCCCGCGCCCTGCTCGAGGAGGCGCGAGAGCGCTTCGAGGCGCGCCCGCTGATCGATGACCTGCTGCGGCGCCGGCCCGAACTCGACGCTGCCGGCGCGACGACCTCCCCCTGACGGACGGAACCTTCCATCACAGAACCTTCCATCACGGCTCTTTCCATCACGGAAGGTTCCATGACGGAACTCTTTATAACGGAACTCCCCATGACGCACCTCACGCGACTGCTGATTCCCCTGCTCGCCCTCGCCCTGCTGGCCGGCTGTGCGAGCCGCCCCACGCCGCCAGAGGGCGAACGCGCCGCCGGACAGTGGACGGCACAGCAAGCGCGCCTCAAGGAGCTCGACACCTGGTTGCTGGCCGGCAAGGTCGGCCTGCGCACCCCGGAGGACTCCACCAGCGCCAACCTGGACTGGAGCCAGCACCCCCACTACTACCGCCTGTTGATCAGCGGCCCCTTCGGCAGCGGCCGCAGCACCCTGGAGGGGCGCGAGGGGCGCTTCTCGCTGACCACCGCCGAGGGGCGCTTCGAGGCCGAAACCCCTGAGGCGCTGAT
Source organism: Halomonas pelophila (assembly GCF_040196315.1). Taxonomy (NCBI): domain Bacteria; kingdom Pseudomonadati; phylum Pseudomonadota; class Gammaproteobacteria; order Oceanospirillales; family Halomonadaceae; genus Halomonas; species Halomonas pelophila. The sequence goes on along the minus strand of NZ_JBEGCI010000002.1, from coordinate 120,096 downwards.
GACCCAGCAGCTGGGCTGGTCGCTGCCGGTCAGCGCGCTCTCCGACTGGGTGCGCGGCCTCCCCTCCCCGCGGAGCGCCCATCGGCTGGAGCGCGACGAGCTGGGTTTCCCCCAGCAACTCGAGCAGGACGGCTGGGAGATCGCCTACCGCGACTGGACCCGCGTCGACGGCCTGTGGCTGCCGCGGAGGATGGTGATGACCTACGCCACGCTGCGGGCGACCCTGGTGGTCACCGACTGGCGCCCCACCCTCGATGAGTGACGCCATGCCCCCAAGCGCCCCCCTCACTGCGACACGTTCTGCGCCTTGCTCTCCACCCCGGGCCGAGCCGCTGGTGCTGCCCGCCCCGGCCAAGCTGAATCGCCTGCTGCACATCACCGGCCGCCGGCCGGACGGCTATCACGAGCTGCAGACGCTGTTCCAGTTCCTCGACGCCGGCGATACCCTCACCCTGCGCCGCCGCACGGATGGCGAGCTGCGCCTCTCGCCGAGCCTCGACGGCGTCGCGCCCGCGGACAACCTGATTCTGCGCGCCGCGCGCCTGCTGCTGGCCGAGACCGGGCGGCGCCTGGGCGCCGACATCCACCTCGACAAGCGCCTGCCCATGGGCGGGGGGCTTGGCGGCGGCAGCTCGGATGCTGCCACCGCCCTGCTCGGCCTCGATGCCCTCTGGGGGCTCGGCCTGGAACTGACCGAGCTCGCCCGTCTGGGCCTCAGCCTCGGCGCCGACGTCCCGGTGTTCGTGCACGGCCACGCCGCCTGGGCTGAAGGCATCGGCGAACGCCTGACGCCGGTGGCCCTCGACACCCCCTGGTTTCTGGTCATCCATCCCGGCGTGACGGTCTCCACCCCGGCGGTGTTCGGGGCGCCTGAATTGACACGCCATACCCCCCCGATTACCATGGCGCGCGCACTGCAGGGGGGAGCGGGGAGCTGGCGGAACGACTGTCAGGACACCGTCCGGAGACACTATCCCGAAGTGGCGCGTGCGCTCGACTGGCTGGCCCTCCGGGCACCGGCCATGCTGACCGGCACCGGCGCCTGCGTCTTTGCCCGTCTCGAGAGCGAGTCACAGGCAAACCGTCTCCTGGCCGAGGTTCCCGACGGCTGGCACGCCATCAAGGCGCGCGGGCTGAACCGCTCACCTCTACATGTTGCGCTGGGTCGATGACCCTCGCCGCCTGCAAGCGTCGAGAGCATTCCGACAGCCCGGTACGGCGCTGATCCTGGGGCATAGCCAAGCGGTAAGGCAGCGGTTTTTGGTATCGCCATGCGCAGGTTCGAATCCTGCTGCCCCAGCCATCCCGACCGGACCCCCGTCGACCCCAACCCCTGAAGACCCAACACAGCAAAGGTGGCTGCGCGTGTCAAAATTGATGGTTTTCGCCGGGAATGCCAATCCCGACCTCGCCCGTAAAGTCGCCGAGAGCCTGGATACCCGCCAGGGCAACGCCACGGTCGGCCAGTTCAGCGACGGCGAAGTCGCGGTCGAGATCAACGAGAACGTGCGCGGCAAGGATGTCTTCGTCCTGCAGCCCACCTGTGCACCGACCAACGACAACCTGATGGAACTGATCCTGATGGTGGACGCGCTGCGCCGCGCCTCCGCCACCCGGATCACCGCCGTGGTCCCCTACTTCGGCTATGCCCGTCAGGACCGCCGCGTGCGCTCCGCCCGCGTGCCGATCTCCGCCAAGATCGTCGCCGACATGATGGTCAAGGCCGGCGTCGACCGGGTCATGACCATGGACCTGCACGCCGACCAGATCCAGGGCTTCTTCGACGTGCCGGTGGACAACGTCTACGGCTCGCCGATCCTGCTCGACGACATCGAGCGCCAGAACTACGACGATCTCGTCGTCGTCTCGCCCGACGTCGGCGGCGTGGTCCGCGCCCGCGCCATCGCCAAGCAGCTCAACGCCGACCTGGCGATCATCGACAAGCGCCGCCCCTCGGCCAACCAGGCCCAGGTGATGCACATCATCGGCGAGATCGAGAACCGCACCTGCGTGGTGGTGGACGACATGATCGATACCGCCGGCACCCTGTGCAAGGCCGGCGAGGCCCTCAAGGAGCGCGGAGCCCGTCGCGTGGTAGCCTACGCCACCCACCCGATCCTGTCCGGCCCCGCCGTCGACAACATCTCGGGCTCGGTGCTCGACGAGGTGGTGGTGACCGACACCATCCCGCTCGGCGAGGCCGCGCGTCGCAGCGGCAACATCCGCCAGCTCAGCGTGGCCGGGCTGATCGCTGAGGCGATCCGCCGGGTCAGCAACGAAGAATCCGTCAGCGCCATGTTCCACTGAGGCCGAATCGCCGGGCAGCGCTCGGCGGACGGCACGGCGGGACGAGGCGTCGGAGCAGCGCCCTACGGGGCTCCCGGAAACGCCGCGGTCTGGTCGCGGGCCACGGCGTCTTCCTTACCTTCAGAAAGAGGCAATTTCATGTCCGATTACACACTCAATGCCAGCGTTCGAAACGACCTGGGGAAAGGTGCGAGCCGCCGCCTGCGTCGTGCGAACGCCCAGGTGCCGGCCATCATCTATGGTGGTGAGCAGGCGCCGCAGCCGATCTCCGTCGACAAGACCAGCTTCTACAAGGCGCTGGAAGACGAGGCGTTCTTCTCCTCCATCATCAACCTGCAGGTGGACGGCAAGGCCCAGCAGGTCGTGGTGCGTGACCTGCAGCGTCACCCCTTCAAGCCGCTGGTGACTCACGCCGACTTCCTGCGCGTCGACGCCACCCACGAGCTGACCCTGAACGTGCCGCTGCACGTGACCGGTGAAGACGCCTGTGTGGCCATCAAGGACCACGACGGCGAGCTGCACCAGCTGGCCTCCGAGGTCGAGATCAGCTGCCTGCCGAAGGACCTGCCGGAGTACCTGGAAGTCGACATCAGCGCCGTCGAGATGGGTACCACCCTGCACCTGTCCGACCTCAGCGTGCCGGCCGGCGTGACCCTGGTCGCCCTGACCCACGGTGAGGATCATGACAACGCCATCCTGAGCGTCACCAAGGCCAAGGTCCGTGGTAGCGAAGAGGAAGAGGGCGAAGAAGAAGCCGGTGGCGAAGAAGCCGCGGGCGAGGGCGACGCCGAGTAATCGGTCTTGCCCGGCGGGCATGTCGGAGCCTCGACATGCCCGCCTCGTCGTCAGGAATCAAGCGCCTCGGCGCTTGATTTTTTTTGCCATCACGCCGCACGCGAGGAGACCGGCATGAGCCAGTTGAAAGCGATCATCGGTCTGGGCAACCCCGGCGCCGACTACGAGGCCACCCGCCACAACGCCGGCGCCTGGCTGGTGCACGCCGTGGCGAGGGCGGCGGGCGGGGAGCTGCGCCCCGAGCGCAAGTTCCTGGGCCGGCATGCGCGGGTCCGGCTCGACGGCCGGGAGCTGCATCTGCTCGAGCCCACCACCTTCATGAACCGCAGCGGCGGGTCCGTGGCGGCACTCTGCCAGTTCTTCAAGCTCGCCCCCGACGAGCTGCTGGTGGCCCATGACGAACTGGACATGCCGCCGGGCACGGCTCGCTACAAGACCGGCGGCGGCCACGGCGGTCACAACGGCCTGCGCGACATCATCCGCGCCCTGGGCAACGACAAGTCGTTTCACCGCCTGCGCATCGGCATCGGCCACCCCGGCGAGGCTCGCCAGGTGACCCACTACGTGCTGGGTCGCCCCGGCAAGGCGGAGCGTGGCGCCATCGACGCCGCCATCGACGAGTGCCTGGCCACCCTCCCCCAGGCCGTCGATGGCGACTGGGCGAAGGCCATGAACCGGCTGCACAGCTTCAAGGGGTGAGCGCCCCCGGCGGCGCCAGCATCGCCGATCCCGCCAAGGCGCTGTCGGCACGACGTGCTTTTCGCGTAGAATGCCGGCCATTCTCCATTCCCGAACTCGCTTTCCAGGAAGATCCCATGGGTTTCAACTGCGGTATCGTCGGCCTGCCCAACGTCGGCAAGTCCACCCTCTTCAATGCCCTGACCAAGTCGGGCATCGACGCCGAAAACTTCCCCTTCTGCACCATCGAGCCCAACGTCGGCATCGTGCCGATGCCGGACCCGCGCCTCGACAAGCTGGCCGAGATCGTCAAGCCCCAGAAGGTGCTGCCTACCACCATGGAGTTCGTCGACATCGCAGGCCTGGTGGCGGGTGCCTCCAAGGGCGAGGGGCTCGGCAACAAGTTCCTGGCCAACATCCGTGAGACGGAGGCCATCGCCCACGTGGTGCGCTGCTTCGATAACGACAACGTCATCCACGTGGCCAACCAGGTCGATCCCGAGGCGGACATCGAGATCATCAACATGGAGCTGGCACTGGCCGATCTGGACACCGTCGAGCGCGCTATCCAGCGCCTGGTCCGCGTGGCCAAGGGCGGCGACAAGGAGGCCATCGCCACCAAGGCGATCCTCGAGCGCATCCAGCCCCACCTGGCCGAAGGCCAGCCGCTGAGAAGCTTCGGCCTCGATGACGACGATAAGCAGCAGCTCAAGGGCTTCGGCTTCCTGACGCTCAAGCCCACCATGTACATCGCCAACGTCAACGACGACGGCTTCGAGGACAACCCCTACCTCGACACGGTGCGCAGGATCGCCGCCGCCGAGGATGCCGTCGTGGTGCCGGTCTGCAACCAGATCGAGGCCGAGATTGCCGAGCTCGAGGACGAGGAGCGCGCCATGTTCCTCGACGAGCTGGGCATGGAAGAGCCCGGCCTCGACCGGGTGATTCGCGCCGGCTACGCGCTGCTGGGCCTGCAGACCTACTTCACCGCCGGCGTGAAGGAGGTCCGCGCCTGGACGGTGAAGGTCGGCGCCACCGCCCCCGAGGCCGCCGGGGTGATCCACACCGACTTCCAGAAGGGCTTCATCCGCGCCGAGGTCATCGCCTATGACGACTTCGTCAGCCTGGGCGGCGAGCAGGGCGCCAAGGATGCCGGCAAGTGGCGCCTGGAGGGCAAGGAGTACATCGTCAAGGATGGCGACGTCATCCACTTCCGCTTCAACGTCTGAGCCGCCGGGGCGCCCCGAAGGCGCTCATGGCGCCGCTGGGGCTTGACGGGGGCACGGCAGATGCGTAGACTTCGCCCCCGTTGTTCGGCTACGTAGCTCAGCTGGTTAGAGCACATCACTCATAATGATGGGGTCCCCTGTTCGAATCAGGGCGTAGCCACCAGATACTAAAAAGCCCGCCTGGTTCGCCAGGCGGGCTTTTTGCGTTGTATGGCGTCAGGCGCTGTGACAGCGGCGAGATGACCCCCGGCGTCCCGCCGGGGATCAAGACGCTCAGGGCAGCTCGGCGCGATTGACGAAGGCGGTCAGCGCCCGCACTAGGTAGTCCACGTCCCGGGCGCCCGCGGTCTCGCGGATCGAGTGCATGGCCCACTGGGGCGCCCCCACGTCCAGGGTCGGCACCCCGAGCCCGGTGGCGGTGATCGGGCCGATGGTGCTTCCGCACCCCATGTCGGCCCGGGTCACGAAGGTCTGCACCGGCACGTCGGCCTCGCGACACAGGTCCCGGAACAGCGCCGCGGTCGCGCTGTTGGTGGCATAGCGCTGGCTGGCGTTGACCTTGATCACCGGCCCGCCGTTGAGCGCCGGGCCGTGGGCGGCGTCGTGCTTGTCCTGGAAGTTGGGATGCAGGGCGTGGGCGTTGTCGCAGGAGATCAGCCGCGAGGCCTGGATCAGGCGGATGAAGCCCTCCTCCCCCGCCTCGCCGAGCTGGGCGTTCACCCGCCGCAGCACGTCGCCGAGGAAGGGCCCCTGGGCGCCGCAGGCGCTGGCGCTGCCGACCTCCTCGTGGTCGTTGGCCACCAGCACCGCCCCCTGGCGGCCGTCGCTCTCGAGCAGCGCCTCCAGGCCGGCGAAGCAGGAGAGCAGGTTGTCGAGCCTGGCGCTCGCGACCAGCTCGCCCTCGATGCCGACCCGCGCCGGCGCCTGCATGTCGCGAAACGCCAGCTCGAAATCGAGCACCTCGACCTCGGTCAGGCCGTGCTGCTCCTCGAGCCACTGCGCAAGCAGCCGTTCGAGATCGGGTCGGCCGCCATCCTGCAGCAACACCGGAGCCATCTCGGTCTGGGCATTGATGGCCCGCCCGTTATTCGCCTCGCGATCCAGATGGATGGCCAGGCTCGGGATGATCGCCACCGCCCGCTCGACGTCGAGCAGCACGCCCTCGATGCGGCCATCGCCGTGGCGCACGTGCACCCGCCCGGCCAGCCCCAGGTCGCGATCGAACCAGGGCGCCAAGAGCGCCCCGCCGTAGACCTCGACGCCCAGCTGCAGCCAGCCCGCCGCACACTGGGCGGCGTTGGGCTTGAGGCGCAGGCCGGGGCTGTCGGTATGGGCACCGATCAGGCGCAGGGCCGCGAGCGGCTCGCGGGGCAGCTGCAGGGCGATGATCGAGGAGTCGTTGCGGGTCACGTAGACCCGCTCGCCGGGCGAGAGCTGCCAGGAAGCGGTCTCATCGAGGCGTATGAAACCGGCGGCCTCGAGACGCGCGGCCATGTTGGCCGTGGCATGCCAGGGCGTGGGGGATCGATGCAGGAAGTCGAGCAGACGCTCGAGGCGGGCATCCTCGGACATGGAATTCCTCTATCGCGGGACGTTTCGGGGGTCTTGACGACACGGCCAAGCTGATACAATGGCAAGTCTGTCCATGCAACTCGACGGCCGGGTCGGGGTCTGGATGAAGAGTGAGTGTACACGAATCGGGGAGTGCTTCATCGATGAGCCTGTTAGTCACCCTTGGGCGAGCGGCGGTGCTGGGTCTGCTGCTGGCCACACCGCCGGCCCTGGCCAGTCTCGAGCCGAACGATGATCAGCGTCAGGCGGCCGCGGAAGTGGCCGAGTCGCTGCGCTACGGCCACTACGCCGACGTGAGCCTCGACGACACCTGGTCGCGGCGGGCCTTCCAGCGCCTGCTGGACATCCTCGATGGCCAGCGCGCCTACCTGCTGGACCGCGACGTGGCCGCCTTCAGCGACCTGCGAACCGGCATGGACGAGGCACTGCTCGACGCCGAACTGGCCCGCCCCTTCGCCCTCTACCAGCGCTATCACGAACGCGCCGAGCAGCGCCTCGAGTGGATGCTGGCGCGGCTCGACGAGGGCATCGACTTCGCCTTCGACAGCAACCAGCGCCTGGAGCTGGAGCGCGAGGACAGCCCCTGGGCCGCCAGCGAGGCGGCACTTGATGAGCTGTGGATGAAGCGCCTCAACAACGCCGCCCTGAGCCTGACCATCAGCGACCAGGATGCCGACCAGGTGACCGACACCCTGCGCCAGCGTTACGAGGGGCAACTCTCGCGGCTGCGCCAGACCAACGCGGCCGACGTCTTCGGGCTCTTCATGGCCGCGGTGACCGGCAGCGTCGACCCGCACAGCGAGTACCTCTCGCCGCGACAGGGCGAATCCTTCGACATCCAGATGCGACTCTCGCTGGAGGGCATCGGCGCCCTGCTGCAGGCCGACGGCGAGTTCGTCAAGGTCTCGAGCCTGGTGGCCGGCGGCCCGGCCGAGCGCGACGGCGCCCTGCACCCCGCCGACCGCATCGTCGGCGTGGGTCAGGAGGACGGCGAGATCGTCAACGTGGTGGGCATGCGGCTCGACGACGTGGTCGACCTGATCCGCGGCCCCAAGGGTTCGGTGGTCCGCCTGGACGTGGTGCCCGCCCAGGCCGTCGACATGACCCGCTCCACGGTGATCGACATCACCCGCGACACCGTGGACCTCGAGGACCAGGCCGCCCAGGGCGAAGTGATCGAGGTCGAGCGCGAGGACGGCACGCATCGTCTCGGTGTGATCGAGGTGCCGACCTTCTACGTCGACTTCGATGCCTGGCAGGCCGGTGAGGAGGACTTCCGCAGCACTACCCGCGACGTCGCCCGCGAGGTCGAGCGCCTCCAGGCCGAGGGCGTCGAGGGCATCGTGCTCGACCTGCGCAACAACGGCGGCGGCGCCCTGCAGGAGGCCAACTCGCTAATCGGACTGTTCATCGATCGCGGCCCCACCGTCCAGGTCCGTGACGCCCGCGGGCGCATCAGCCTCTATGGCGACACCGAGAGCGGCGCCCTCTACGACGGCCCCCTGGCCGTGCTGGTCAATCGCCTCTCGGCCTCAGCCTCGGAGATCTTCGCCGGCGCCATTCAGGACTATGGCCGCGGCCTGGTGGTCGGCAACGACACCTTCGGCAAGGGCACGGTGCAGACCCTCAACGAGCTCAGCCACGGCGAGATCAAGCTGACCCGCGCCAAGTTCTACCGCATCTCCGGCGAGAGCACCCAGCACCGCGGCGTGGAGCCGGACATCGCCTTCCCGAGCCTGATCGACCCCGAGCTGATCGGCGAGAGCAGCCTCGACAACGCCCTGCCCTGGGACACCGTGCGCGAGGTGCAGTACCGCACCTACGGCGAACCCCGCCGCTACCTGGAGACGCTGCGCGCCCGCCACCTCGAGCGCGCCGAAGAGCAGCCGAACTTCCACTACCTCGAGCGGCGCTCCGAGCTCGCCCGCCAGCTTCGCGCGCAGCACACCAGCGTCAGCCTCAACCGAGAACAGCGCAAGCGCGAGGTCGAGGCGCAGGAAGCGGAGCAGCTGGCGCTGGAGAACGAGCGCCGCCGGGCCCTGGGCCTGGAGCCGCTGGAGGACTGGACCGACACCCGCGACGAGGACGAGACCGCTGACGCTGACGCCGAGGATGAGCCGATCGACCGCGCCCAGATCCTCGAGACCGCCCAGATCCTGCTGGACTATCGCCAGCTGGAAGACGGCTGGCACTATGCGGAACTCAATTGACGCGCTGAACTCAATCGCCCGCCCATGACGACGACGCCGGACCCCAGGGTCCGGCGTCTTGCTGTCCGCCCGGGCTTGAGTGGCAGCCCAGCGCTCACGTCGCGGCGACGCTACGGCGTGGCGAGAACCTTGCCGATGCCAGACTGCATCGAAGACGGTACGCGGCCTGGAGTGCGGCAACGCGAGACATCGCGGCACACATGGACGCGACCGGCTGGCGAAAACAGCGCTGAGGGGAAACGACGGACGGGAAAGGAGAAACGACTAGCTAGAAAGACGACAAACAGCACCGAGAAGGATTGGCTCCCCGAACAGGACTCGAACCTGTGACCCAATGATTAACAGTCATTTGCTCTACCAACTGAGCTATCGGGGAACGATGCTGGATATTGCGAGGTAATGCGACAGGCAGCTAGGAGCGGTTGGCTCCCCGAACAGGACTCGAACCTGTGACCCAATGATTAACAGTCATTTGCTCTACCAACTGAGCTATCGGGGAATGACCGCATGCCGCAAAGTGTTCGTCGCTGCATACGCGGTGGCATGCTGAGCGAAGCTGGCTCCCCGAACAGGACTCGAACCTGTGACCCAATGATTAACAGTCATTTGCTCTACCAACTGAGCTATCGGGGAATGACCTCGAACACGGGGCGTAGTATACGGATCGGGCTCGCAAGGTCAAGCCGCGATGGGCAATTTGGTACCCGCAAGGCCCGGCGGAACTCAACGAAAAGACCCAACGAAAAACGCCCGACGGGCCGGAGCCTGACGGGCGTTTTTGCGTGTTCTGGTGGCTACGCCCTGATTCGAACAGGGGACCCCATCATTATGAGTGATGTGCTCTAACCAGCTGAGCTACGTAGCCTTATCAACAGGTTGCCCGACCAGGGCCGGGCAACGGGGATGAATTATGCACGCGAGCTCGCGCCATGGCAAGCCCGCGAGGCACTCAGCTCTCGATATCGAGCGCGTCCTTCACCACCGCCAGTCCCGGCTCGCCCTCGCGGGTCGTGACGCCTTCGAGCCAGGTCTCGAGCACCGCGGGATTGGCCTGCAGGTAGGCGCGGGCCGCCTCGCGGGGATCCTCGCCCTGATCCGAGATCTGCCCCATCAGCTGGTTCTCCATGGTGAGGGTGAACTCGAGGTTCTCGAGCAGCGTCCCGACGTTGCCACACTCCTCGGCGTAGCCGCCGCGGGTGTTGGTATAGACGGTCGCCCCGCCCAGGTTGGGGCCGAAGTAGTCATCGGCCCCCGACAGGTAGGCCATGTCATAGTTGGTGTTCATGGGGTGCGGCTCCCAGCCGAGGAACACCATCCACGTCTCCTCGGGCGTCCTGGCGGTCAGTTCGGCCAGCATGCCGGCCTCGCTGGAGTCGACCAGCGACCAGTCGCCGAGGCCGAAGGCATCGTCGTCGATCATTTGCTGGATCAGCTGGTTACCGTCGTTGCCGGCCTCGATGCCATGGATATTGCTGTCGAACTTCTCGGCATGCTCGGCGAGATCGGCCACCGAGGTGACGCCGGCATCGTGCACGTACTGCGGCACCGCCAGGGTGTACTTGGCGCCCTCGAGGTTGGCCCCCAGTCGATCGACGCTGCCATCCTCGACGTAGGGATCGCTGATCGAGGCCATGGAGGGCATCCAGTTGCCCAGGAAGACGTCGAAGTCGTCGTTCTTCATGCCGGAATAGGCGATCGGCACCGAGACGGTATCGATGCGGGTCTCGTAGCCCAGCGCCTCGAGCACCTCGGTGGTCAGGGCGGTGGTGGCCGTGATGTCGGTCCAGCCGACCTCGGCGAAGCGCACCTTCTCGCAGCTCTCGGGCTCGGCGGCCTGCAGCGGCGCGACGGCGAATCCGAGAGCGGCGGCGCCGACACCAAGGGCCGTGCGACGATTCAGGAGAGTCATGTTCATGGGAGCGTTCCTCTTGTTGGACATCAAGTATAGCCGCGGCGGCAGCGCCGCCGACCGACAAAGGGGATCCGACCAGACCTTTATTGATTGAACGTTCAATAAAGAAATGGCATGCTACATGGTAACCACGCCTCGTACGTTGGGTGCAACATCAATTCTCGGGACAGGAGCCAGCAACGGTGCCAAAGGTCGGAATGGAACCCATCCGCCGCCAGCAGCTGATCAAGGCGACCATGGCGGCCATCGATGAAGTCGGCCTGGCCGACGCGACGGTGATGCGCATCGCCCGCCATGCGGGAGTCTCCGCCGGCATCATCAGTCACTACTTCGGCGGCAAGGACGGCCTGCTGGAGGGCACCATGCGACAGATCCTGAGCGACCTGGGCGCGGCGGTGGCCGCACGGCGCAACGCGCTCAAGACCACGAGCCCGCGGGCGCACATCGGCGCCATCATCGATGGCAACTTCGATAGCAGCCAGGTCACCGGCCCGGTCGCCAAGACCTGGCTGGCCTTCTGGGCCAGCAGCATGCATCGACCGACGCTGGCGCGCCTTCAGAACGTCAACGACCGGCGCCTCTACGCCAATCTCTGTCACCAGTTCCGCCGGCTGATGCCCCGTCACGAGGCGCGCGCCTGCGCCAGGGCCCTGGCCGCCCTGATTGACGGCCTGTGGCTGCGCGGCGCGCTGACGCCCGAGGGCCTGGACAGCGACGAAGCGCGTCGTCTGGCCCACGATTACCTGGACCGTCTGCTCGATACCCACGACACCCTTTCCGCTACCTGAACGGAGGTCAGCATGGCATCTTCCGCCCCCCAGACCCTCTACATCGACGGCCGTCACACGGCCGCCACCTCGGGCGAGACCTTCCCCGTGGTCAACCCCTTCGACGGCTCGCTGCTCGCCGAGGTGCCCCAGGCCGCCGCGGCCGACGTGGACGCCGCCGTGGCCGCGGCTCGCCGTGGCCAGCAGGCCTGGGGCGCGATGAGCGGCATGGAGCGTGGCCGCATCCTCTATCGCGCCGTCGCGCTGCTGCGCGAGCGCAATGACGAGATCGCCGAGCTCGAGACCCGCAACACCGGCAAGCCGATCAGCGAGACCGCGGCGGTGGATGTCGTCACCGGCGCCGACGTGCTCGAGTACTACGCCGGCCTGGCCCCGGCGCTGGAGGGCGCCCAGATCCCGCTACGCGAGGATTCCTTCGTCTACACCCGGCGCGAGCCGCTGGGCGTGATCGGCGCCATCGGCGCCTGGAACTACCCGATCCAGATCGCCTGCTGGAAGAGCGCCCCGGCGCTGGCCGCCGGCAACGCCGTGGTCTTCAAGCCCAGCGAAGTCACCCCGCTGACCACCATGATCCTGGCCGAGATCTTCAGCGAGGCCGGCCTGCCCGACGGCGTCTTCAACGTGGTCCAAGGCGATGCCCGAGTCGGGGAGATGCTCACCGGCCACCGCGGTATCGACAAGATCTCGTTCACCGGCGAGGCGGGCACCGGCCGCAAGGTGATGGCCGCGGCCGGCGGCTCGACCCTCAAGGACGTGACCATGGAGCTCGGCGGCAAGTCGCCGCTGATCGTTTTCGCCGATGCCGACCTGGACCGCGCCGCCGATGCCGCGATGATGGCCAACTTCTACTCCAGCGGGCAGATCTGCACCAACGGCACCCGGGTCTTCGTCGATCGCGCCGTCAAGGCGGCCTTCGAGGAGAAGCTGGTCGAGCGGGTGGCGCGCATCCGCGCCGGCGATCCCATGGACCCGAACGTCAACTTCGGCCCGCTGGTGAGCTTCGAGCACCAGGAGAAGGTGCTCGCCTACATCACGCTGGGCCAGCAGGAAGGCGCCCGGGTGCTGGCCGGCGGTGAGGCCTGGTCCCAGGGTGACTATGCCAACGGCGCCTGGGCCGCCCCGACCATCTTCACCGACTGCACCGACGAGATGCGCATCGTGCGCGAGGAGATCTTCGGCCCGGTGATGTCCGTGCTGGCCTTCGACGACGAGGAGGAGGTGATCCGCCGCGCCAACGACACCGAATACGGCCTGGCCGCAGGCATCTTCACCGAGGGGCTCAATTGTGCCCACCGCGTGATCCGGCGCCTGGAGGCCGGCATCTGCTGGATTAACACCTGGGGCGAGTCCCCGGCCGAGATGCCCGTGGGCGGCTACAAGCAGTCCGGCGTGGGCCGCGAGAACGGCATCGAGACCCTGGCCCACTACACCCAGACCAAGTCGGTGCAGGTCGAGATGGGGCCCTTCGAATCGGTGTTCTGAGGCCGAGCTGAGGCCCTGGGAAGCAAGGCGCTTCTCCGGGGACCGCCCTGCGAGGAGGCGCTGTGAACCCATCCATGGGCGCTACCGACGCCATCCCTGGCGTCGGACCTCCTCTCCGAGCGATCCCCGGGGCGCCTCCCGACCGGCACCGGAGACGTCCCCTCCGGCATTCTTAACAGCGCACGAAAGGAACGCGGGGCCACTGGCGTTTCTGACCGGCAAGCGATCACTGCGCCGCTTGCCACCTGACCCTTTTGACTGTTTCAGGGAGGCTCCATGTCACCGTCCCGTGAATTCGATTACGTCATCATCGGCGCCGGCTCCGCCGGCAACGTCCTGGCCACCCGCCTGACCGAGGACCCGGACGTCAGCGTGCTGCTGCTCGAGGCCGGCGGCCCCGATCACCGTTTCGACTTCCGCACCCAGATGCCCGCCGCCCTGGCCTATCCGCTGCAGGGCAAGCGCTACAACTGGGCCTTCGAGACCGACCCGGAGCCCCACATGGACGGCCGGCGCATGGAGTGCGGCCGCGGCAAGGGCCTCGGCGGCTCCTCGCTGATCAACGGCATGTGTTACATCCGCGGCAACGCTCTGGACTATGACGGCTGGGCCAAGCAGCCGGGCCTGGCGGACTGGACCTACGCCGACTGCCTGCCCTACTTCAGGAAGGCCGAGACCCGCGACATCGGGCCCAACGCCTACCATGGCGGCGACGGCCCGGTCAGCGTGACCACCCCGAAGGAAGGCAACAACCCGCTTTATCACGCCTTCATCGAGGCGGGCCAGCAGGCCGGCTACCCGGCTACCGAGGACGTCAACGGCTACCAGCAGGAGGGCTTCGGCCCCATGGACCGCTTCGTCACCCCCAACGGGCGACGCGCCTCCACCGCCCGGGGCTACCTCGACCAGGCCAAGGGCCGGGCGAACCTGACCATCGAGACCCGCGCGATCACCGACGTCATCACCTTCGAGGGCACGCGCGCCACTGGCGTGCGCTACGCGCGTCACGGCAAGCCCCAGACGGTCAAGGCGCGCCGCGAGGTGCTGCTGTGCGCCGGCGCCATCGCCTCGCCGCAGATCCTGCAGCGCTCCGGCGTGGGCCCCAGGGAGGTGCTCGACGAGTTCGGCATCGAGGCGGTCAAGGTCAACGAGAACGTCGGCGCGCACCTGCAGGATCACCTGGAGATGTACATCCAGTACGAGTGCACCCAGCCGATCTCGCTCTACCCGGCGCTGAAGTGGTACAACCAGCCGAAGATCGGCGCCGAGTGGCTCTTCCTCGGCACCGGCGTGGGCGCCAGCAACCAGTTCGAGGCGGCGGGCTTCATCCGCTCGAGCGACGAGGAGGCGTGGCCCAACCTGCAGTACCACTTCCTGCCCATCGCCATCAGCTACAACGGCAAGAGCGCGGTGCAGGCCCACGGCTTCCAGGCCCACGTCGGCTCCATGCGCTCGGAGAGCCGCGGCCGCGTGCGCCTGACCTCCCGCGATCCCGAGGCTGCACCCTCGATACTGTTCAACTACATGTCCACCGACAAGGACTGGCAGGAGTTCCGCGACGCCATCCGCCTGACCCGCGAGATCATCGCCCAGCCGGCCTTCGACGACTACCGCGGCCGGGAGGTCTCCCCGGGACCGGACGTGCAGTCCGATGACGCGCTCGACGCTTTCGTCAAGGCGCATGCCGAGACCGCCTATCACCCCTGCGGCAGCTGCCGCATGGGCGAGGGGGACGATGCCGTGGTCGACGGCGCCGGCCGAGTCCACGGCCTGGAAGGCCTGCGGGTGGTCGACGCCTCGCTGTTCCCGGTGATCCCCACCGGCAACCTCAACGCGCCGACGATCATGCTCGCCGAAAAGATGGCCGACAAGATCCGCGGCCGCGAACCGCTGCCGAAAAGCGATGCCCCCTACTACGTGGCGGGCGACGCCCCCGCCCAGCAGGAACCGATGCGCCGAACTGCCTGATCGGTTCGCCGAGCAACACCGAACCGCCCCGCCCCCGTGCGGGGCGGCTTGCGTTGAACGATCCGCCACATGAAGCGAATGGAGGAAGGTCGAAGGAAAACCGCATCGAAGGGATTGGCTGAGGGGCTCAGGATGCGCTAGGCTGAGGGCATTCAAACAAGTGTTCGAATCCGTCGGAGCCCACCATGCTGACCCTGATCCTGCTCGTGCTGGCCGTCACCGGCCTGCTCATCGTGATGCGCCGGGAGGCCGGCGCCCTGCCCGCCCTGGCCGTGACCGCGGGGCTCGGCCTCGTCGGCCTGGTCGCCGGCGCGTCGATCCTCAGCGTACTGCTGCTGGTCGCCGCCGCGGCTATCGCCGCCTGCGGCCTGCCCACCCTGCGCAGCCGCTGGCTGACGCCACGGCTCTTCGCGATGTTCAAGAAGGTCGCCCCCCGGGTCTCGGACACCGAGCGTACCGCGCTCGAGGCAGGCAGCGTGGCCTGGGACGGCGAGCTCTTCACCGGTCGCCCCGACTGGAACAAGCTGCTCGACTATCGCGACGAGGGGCTCTCCGATGAGGAGCGCGCCTTCCTCGATCACCAGTGCAGCGTGGCCGCCGGCATGTGCAACGCCTGGGAGATCGCCCGGGAACGCGCCGACCTGCCCCAGGAGCTCTGGGACTACCTGAAGCAGGAAGGCTTCTTCGGCATGATCATCCCCAAGGCCTACGGCGGCCTGGGCTTCTCGGCCAAGGCGCAGTCCCTGGTGCTGCAGAAGCTCTCGATCAGCGAGACGCTGATGGTCACCGTGGGCGTGCCCAACTCCCTGGGGCCGGGCGAGCTGCTGCTCAAGTACGGCACCGAGCAGCAGAAGGACCACTACCTGCCGCGCCTGGCCGACGGCCGCGAGATCCCCTGCTTCGGCCTGACCGGCCCGCGGGCCGGCAGCGATGCCACGGCCCTCCCCGACACAGGCGTGGTGTGCAAGCAGCTGGTCGACGGCGAGGAGGTCCTCGGCCTCCGGCTGAACTTCGAGAAGCGCTGGATCACCCTGGCGCCCATCGCCAGCGTCGTGGGCCTGGCCTTCCGGCTTTTCGATCCCGACCACCTGCTCGGCGACGAGGAGGATCGCGGCATCACCCTGGCGCTGATCCCCCGTGAGACCGACGGCATGGAGATCGGACGTCGCCACCACCCCATCGGCAGCCCCTTCCTGAACGGCCCGATCAAGGGCCACGACGTCTTCGTACCGCTCGATACCATCATCGGCGGGCCGGAGATGATCGGCCAGGGCTGGCGGATGCTGGTCGAGTGCCTCTCCATCGGCCGCTGCATCACCCTGCCCTCCGGCGCCACCGGCACCGCCCGCTACGCCCTGGGCTGGAGCGGCGGCTTCGCCCGGATCCGCCGCCAGTTCAACGTGCCGGTGGCCGAGATGGAGGGCGTCCAGGAGCCCCTGGCGCGCATGGCCGCACTGGCCTACGTCTCCCGGGCCGCGGTCTACCAGACCGCCAACACCATCGACCACGGCGAGAAGCCAGCGGTGCCCTCGGCGATCCTCAAGAGCCAGCTCACCGAGTTCCAGCGGGTAATCCTCGGCGACGCCATGGACATCCACGGCGGCAAGGCGGTGACCCTGGGGCCGCGCAACTACCTCGGCATCGGCTACAGCGCCAACCCGGTGGCGATCACCGTCGAGGGCGCCAACATCATGACCCGCAACCTGATGATCTTCGGCCAGGGTGCCATCCGCTGCCACCCCTTCGTGCTCGAGGAGCTGGCCGCCAAGGACGCCGACGACCTCGCGGCCTTCGACCGGGCCTTCTTCGGGCACGCCGGACTGATCTTCGGCAACGCCGCCCGCGCCCTCACCCAGGGCCTGGGGCTCGGCCGGCCGAGCGTGCCCTTCGACGAGATCGCCGCCCCCTACGCCCGGGACATCGCGCGGCTCTCCGCCGGCTTCGGGCTCTGCGCCGACGCTGCCATGGCGAGCCTCGGCTCGCAGCTCAAGCAGCGCGAGATGCTCTCGGCGCGCCTCGGCGACGTGCTCTCCAACCTCTACCTCGCCTCGATGACGCTCAAGCAGTGGCACGAGGGCCAGAAGGTCGAGGGCGAGGCGGCACTACTGCACTATGGCTGCCGCTTCTTGCTGGGCCGCGCCGAACAGGCCCTGGATGAGCTCTTCGACAACCTGCCGAGCCGCGCCCTGGGCCGCGCGCTGCGCGTCATCGTGATGCCGACGGGCCGGCGCTGGAAGCGCCCCGAGGACACGCTGACCCACGAGATCGCCCAGGCCGTCTCACGGGATACGCCCCTGCGCCGCCACCTTCTCGACGCCACCTGGCAGGAGAACGATGGCAGCCGGGACAACCCGCTGGCCCGCTACAACGCCCTGCTGGCGAGCCAGGAACGCGCCGAGGCGCTCTATCGCCTAGTCAACAAGGCCTACGCCAAGGGCCAGCTGCCGGCCGAGGCGCTGCATCCGGAACAGCGGGTCGAGGCCGCCCTGGCGGAAGAGCTGATCAGCGAGGAGGACGCCACCTTCATGCAGGAGCGCGAGGCCGCGGTGCTGGAGCTGCTCACCGTCGACGACTTCGCCTACGACGCCTTCGTCACCGACAAGACCAAGGTGCTGCGCCACCAGCCGGCCTGAGCCGTTGCCACCGAAGACTAGCGAGCGCCGGGATACGCCAAAGAGGGGGTCCGATGCCATGGATGGCATCGGTAGCGTACAGGGAAGTATTCACAGCGCCCCCTCGCAGGCGTATCCCGGTGGACGTGGAACCACGCCCGTGCGGCGGAATAGATCAAAGAGGAGCCCTATGCCCGGGATGAGGAGCACTGCTTCGAACGGGCTGGCCAGGGATGATCAGCACCGGCCCTGCAAGCGGAGAGGGACGCGGGAGCGCCGCAGGGCATCGGTAGCGTACAGGGAAGTATTTACAGCGCCCTCTCGTCGACCTATACCTGCGCGGGATGCGTTCTTGCTCAAGGCTACAGCGGCCAGACGATCAGGATCAGCGGTATCGCCACCGCCATCACCACCAGGGTCAGCGGCAGCCCCAGTTTCCAGTAGTCACCAAAGCGATAGCCGCCCGGGCCCATCACCAGGGTGTTGGACTGGTGGCCGATGGGGGTGAGGAAGGCGCAGGAGGCGCTGATCGCCACCACCATCAGGAAGGGATCCAGGGAGACGCCGAAGCCCTTGGCGAGGCTCGCCGCTATGGGCGCCATCAGCAGCGCCGCCGCGGCGTTGTTGACCACGTTGGAGAGCAGCGTGCAGATCAGAAACAGTCCCACCAGGATCGCCACCACCGGCCACTCGCGGCCCATGGCCAGCAGGGTATCGGCGATCAGGGCGGCCCCGCCGCTGGTCTCCAGCGCCTGCCCCACCGGGATCATCGCCCCCAGCAGCACGATCACCGGACCGTCGATGGCCTGGTAGGCCTCGCGCAGCGACAGCACGCCCACCATCAGCGAGGCCAGGGCGGCGCCGGTCAGGGCCACCGACGAGGGCAGCAGGTCCAGCACCATGGCGATCACCGCCACCGCGAAGATGGCCACCGAGACCGCCAGCATGCGCGGCCGGCCCAGGGTCAGGTTGCGGCTGGCCAGCGGCAGGCAGCCCAGGGTGGTGAGGCTCTCGCCGATCTCGCCCTCGCCGCCCTGCAGCAGCAGCACGTCCCCGGCCCGGAAGCGGATGTCGCGCAGGCGCTGGTTGAGGCGGCCGCC
This sequence comes from Halomonas pelophila, assembly GCF_040196315.1. Lineage (NCBI taxonomy): Bacteria > Pseudomonadati > Pseudomonadota > Gammaproteobacteria > Oceanospirillales > Halomonadaceae > Halomonas > Halomonas pelophila. The sequence goes on along the minus strand of NZ_JBEGCI010000002.1, from coordinate 101,443 downwards.
ATCCCGGGCCACCGCCACCAGGTGCAGGCCGAACTGGTTGTGCAGGCGCAGCTGGGTGACGGTGCGGTGGATCATCATGGAGTCGTTGCGCACCACCGCCTCGACCAGCTGCAGGCCCTCGGTATCCACCGAGGCCCCCTGTGCCTCCTTCTCCTTGTCCTGCGACTCCTCGTCCTGATTCTCCTCGCCCTGCGACTCAGCTTCCTGTTGGGGGGCCTCGCGCGACGCGGCGGGCGCCTCGCTCTCCTGTGACTCGCCCTCCTGTGCCTCGTCCTCCGGCGGCGGCTCGGGGCCGACCACCAGGCCCGCCTTGTCCTCGATCAGCGTCATCTCCTCGGGCCCGGCCTCCACCAGCAGGATGTCGCCCTCATCGAGGGTGCCGTGGAAGGCGTGGCCGGCATGGCGCTTGTCGCCGCGCACCACCGCCAGCACCGGGATGCTCTCCTCCAGGGCCTGATGCAGGTCGCGCAGCGACCAGCCCACCGCCTTGCCGTCCTCGGGCACGCGCAGCTCCACCAGGTAGTGGGCGGTGTCGAACATCTCCTCCGTGGAGGCCTTGCCGGCTCGCTGGGGCACCAGGCGCCAGCCGACCAGCACGATGAAGGCCAGGCCGACCAGGGCCACGCTGGCACCGACGGGAAAGAAGGAGAACATGCCGAAGCTCTCCCCCACCGCCTCATGACGGTAGCTGGAGATGATTATATTGGGCGGGGTGCCGATCAGGGTGGTAAGGCCGCCGAGCAAGGAGCCGAAGGCCAGCGGCATCAGCAGCAGCGAGGGCGGGCTATCATGCTCCCGCGCCATGCGGATCGCCACCGGCAGCATCAGCGCCAGGGCGCCGACGTTGTTCATCACCCCGGAGAGCACCAGTACGGTGCCGGAGAGCACCAGCATCTGCAGGATCAGGCGGTCGCCGACCTTGAGGGCCTGCTCGGCGATCAGGTCGACGAGCCCGGATCGCTCGAAGCCGCGGCTGAGCACCAGCACCGCGGCGACGGTAATCACGGCGGGATGGCCGAAGCCGTAGAAGGCCTCGTCGGTGGGCACCAGACCCAGCAGCACGGAGGCCAGCAGCGCACCCAGCGCCACAAGGTCGTAGCGGAAGCGGCCCCATACGAAGGCCGCCAGCGTCGCGCCGAGAACCAGGAACACCTGGGTGCTGTCGCTCATCTCCGATCACCTCCCTGTGCCGTCAGGATGATATCAGCACAACAGCCGAGGCCGGGAAAAGCCAGCGTTTCCCGCCTGCCCAGGCCAACGACGCGACACCCGGCGCCTGGTTGGCTATCGAGAGCCCGGGGGCCGCGAGATCGGACGCCGCAGGCTGGTCTCGCGAGGCGATGCCCCCAGGGCTCACTTCCTGGCCATCGTCTCCAGCATGGCGTGGACGGCGTCCAGGTGCTCAGGCTCGTTGTGGCACATCCCCTGGAAGGTTGCGCAGAGGTCGAGAAAGTCGGGCAGCGCCATGCGATCAGCGCGCTTCATCAGCCGCTTGGTCAGGCGGGTGGCCCTGGGCGGCTGGGCAGCGATCTGTCCGGCGAGCGCCTGGGCCCTGTCCATCAGCGCCTCGGGCTCGGTCACCTCCAGCACGATGCCGTAGTCGCGAGCCTGCTCGGCGTCGATCACTCGCCCGGTGAGCGTCAGCTCGAAGGCCCGCTGGTAGCCGATGAGCCGCTGCAGGAACCAGGCGCCGCCGTCGCCGGGGATGATCCCCAGGTTGAGGAAGGTCTCGCCGAACCTGGCCATGCGGGAGGCGAGGCGAAGGTCCGCCATGTTGGCCAGGTCGAAGCCGGCGCCGATCGCCGGGCCATTGACCGCGGCGATGATCGGCACCTCCACGCCCTGCAGGGCGAGCGGCAGGCGCTGGATGCCCCGGCGGTAGCGGTCGGCCACCTCGGCGACACTACCTTCGAAGTCGCCGCCACGCTCGGCCATGTCCTTGACGTTGCCGCCGGCACAGAAGGCGCTGCCCGCCCCGGTGATCACCAGCACCGAGACCGCCTCGCAGGCGTTCACCCAGTCGGCCACGGCGAGGATGTCGTCGACCAGGGCCGTGCCGGTCAGGGCATTGCGAACGTCGTGGCGGTCCAGGGTCAGAGTGGCCACCCGCCCCTCCAGGGAGAGACGGGCGTCGGTCAGTGCGGGCAGGGTCGGGCTCATCGGTCGGGTCCTTGTGCTCGAGATGGGTAACGTCCTCAAGGATGACGACCGCCTGGCCATCGATCCAGACCGAACCGCGATTTCCCTGCGCGACCGCCCGTCAAGGCTCGGCGAACGGCAGGGGTTCCGTGCCCCGGCGCACCTCGAAGACGTTGAGGGTCATGGCCACCAGGGCGTAGTAGCCGAACACCCCCACCAGCTCAACCACCGCCGGTTCGCCGAAGGCCGCCACTGCCTCGGCGTAGAGCGCCTCGTCGACGCGGCGGGTGGTGTAGAGCGTCTTGCCCAGGCGATAGATCAGCGCCTCGTCGTCGCGCTCGAACTCGGGCTCGCGCCCCGCCTGGAGCGCCTCGATCACCGCCTCGCTGACCCCGGCCTCGCGGGCGATGGGCGCGTGGATCTGCCACTCGGCCTGGGACTGCCACCAGGACGCGGTGAAGAGGATTGCCAGCTCGGTGAGCCGCAGCTCCAGACGCGTGTCATAGCGGCAGAAGGCGCCGAGGCGCTGGGCGTGATCGGCCAGTGCCGGGCTGTGGATCCAGGCCAAGAAGGGGCCGTCCAGGTTGCCGCGGGGGCCGCTCAGGATGGCGTCCAGCACGCGGCGCTGGTCGGGCGCCATGCTGGCCTCGTCCAGGGGAGAGAGGCGGGAGTCGATCGACATCGGGCGGGGCTCCATTACGAGTGGGTGAGGACGCGCGCAAGGGCGGCGTCGAGCTTGTCGACGATCTCGTCCAGCTGGGCGTCGTCGAGGATGAAGGGCGGGGCCAGCAGGATGTGGTCGCCGCGGCGGCCGTCCAGGGTGCCGCCCATCGGGTAGCACATCAGGCCCTCGTCCATGGCGGCACGCTTGACCGCCGCGTGCAGCTTGCGCTCGGGGTCGAAGGGCGTCTTGGCGTCGCGCTCGGCGACCAGCTCGAGCCCGCGGAAGAGCCCCCGGCCGCGAATGTCGCCGACGTGGGGATGGTCGCCGAAGCGCACCTCGAGGCGCTGCTGGAGCCCCTCGCCCAGGCGCACGACACGATCCAGCAGCCCGCGCTCCTCGACGGCGCGCTGCACGGCCAGGGCGGCGGCGCAGGCGGTGGCGTGGCCGATGTAGGTGTGGCCGTGCTGGAAGAAGCCCGAGCCCTCGGCGATGGCCGCGCGAATCCGCTCGCTGACCAGGGTCGCGCCGATCGGCTGGTAGCCGGCCCCGAGGCCCTTGGCGATGGTCACCAGGTCGGCGGTCACGCCCTCCTGCTCAGCGGCGAGGAGGGTACCGGTGCGCCCCATGCCACACATCACCTCGTCGAGGATCAACAGGATGCCGTGGCGATCGCAGATCTCGCGCACCCGCCTGAAGTAGCCCGGCACCGCGGGCACCGCGCCGAGGGTAGCGCCGACCACCGGCTCGGCGACGAAGGCCATCACGTTCTCCGGCCCCAGGCGCTGGATCTCGGCCTCGAGCTCCGCGGCCAGGCGCTCGCCGTAGGCCTCCGGGGTCTCGCCGGGGGCCTGGTCGCGATAGGCGTAGCAGGGGCTGACGTGGCTCACCTCGACCAGTAGCGGCTCGAACTGCTGCCGGCGCCAGGCGTTACCGCCGGTGGCAAGCGCCCCCAGGGTGTTGCCGTGATAGCTCTGGCGCCGGGCGATCAGGTGCCGGCGCTGGGGCTCGCCGCGCTCGATGTAGTATTGGCGCGCCAGCTTCAGCGCCGCCTCCACCGCCTCGGAGCCGCCCGAGACGAAATAGACCGACGAGAGCCCCTCCGGCGCGCGCTCGACCAGGAAATCGGCCAGCGCCTCCATCGGTTCGGTGGTGAAGAAGGAGCTGTGGGCATAGGCGAGCCGGCCCACCTGGTCACGCACCGCCTCGATCACGTCGGCATCGCTGTGGCCCAGGCAGGAGACGGCGGCACCGCCGCAGGCGTCCAGGTAGCGCTTGCCCTGGGCATCGATCAGGTAGGGCCCCTCGCCGCCCACGGCGGTCGGGTACGAGTGCTTCAGATGACGGTGGAATACGTGGCTCATGCGACCCTCTCACGGGATATGCAAATTCAATAGCCATTCTGCAAAAGCGCAAATATATTTGCAAATTTATTCGGCAGCGGCCTGACGCCGCGCTCGACGAGCGCTACAATGCCCCACCTTCATCCCCCAGGCCGCGCCGATACCCCCATGACGCTCCCCACGCCCCAGCGACCGGACACCCTCAGCGACCTCGAGCATCTGCTCGCCACCATCGAGCAGGGCGAGGGGACGGTGCGACTGGGCAAGCGCTCGCGCCGGGTGCTATCGGCGATGGTCACCGCGCCCCAGCAGGCCGCGGTGTCGTCGATCAGCGAGCTGGCCGAGCGCCTGGGCGTCAGCCCCTCGACCCTGTCGCGCCTGGCCCAGCGGCTGGGCTTCGAGGGCTTCGCCGGCCTGCAGGCGGTGTTTCGCCGCAACGTCACCGAGGGGAAGAGCTTCTACAGCGATCAGGTCTCGCGCCTGCTGGACAGCGACGGGGATGACGATGCCCTCGCCCGGCTGGCCCGGCTGGGCCGCCAGGAGAGCGCCAACATCGCCGACACGGTGGCGGGGATCGATGGTGAGGCCTTCACGGAGGCGGCGCGACTACTGGTGGAGGCGCGTCGCGTGCGGGTCCACGGAATGCGCCAGTTCGCCTCGCTGGCCTCCTTCCTGGCCTATGGCCTGGGCATGCTGCGCGCCGATGCGGCGCCGCTGGACGCCGTCCGCCACGGGGTGGCGGACGCCCTGGCCCAGCTCGAGGCGGGGGACGTGCTGGTGGTAGCGAGCTGCTTTCCCTACACCCCCAGCGTGCTGGCCACGGCCGAGGTCGCGGCGCGCCAGGGCATCCGCGTGATCGCGCTGACCGACTCCCGGGGATCGCCGCTCGCCCGGGTATCGCACCTCGCCTTCCCGGTGCCCGACCACAGCCTCTTCTTCAGCAACAGCATGTGCGCCTTCATGCTGCTGGCCGAGGGGCTGCTCTGCGAGGCGGCGAACCGGCTCGGCGACGAGGGACTCACCGCGCTCAAGCGGCGCGAGCAGCTGATCGGCGAGCTCAACGAGTCGCTGTAGCCGCCGCCCGCGCCTCAGGCTGGGATCAGATCAGGGCAGCAGGATGGTCGAGCCGGTGGTCTTCCGGGCGGCCAAGGCCGCCTGAGCCTCGCCCGCCTCGGCGAGCGGATAGCGATTCGAGATATCGATGGTGACCTCTCCGCTCTCGAGCATCGCGAAGAGCTCACCGGCCATCCATTCCAGCCGCTCGCGGGTGTCGGCGTAGCCGTTGAGGCTCGGGCGCGTGACGAAGAGCGACCCCTTCTGGTTGAGGATGCCGATGTTGACCCCCTCCACCGCGCCGGAGGCGTTGCCGAAGCTGACCATCAGGCCGCGCTTCTTCACGCAGTCAAGCGACGTCTCCCAGGTATCCTTGCCCACCGAGTCATAGACCACGTCGCACATCGCGCCGTCGGTCAGCTCGCGCACCCGCTCGACCACGTCCTCCTTGGTGTAGTCGATGGTCGCCCAGGCACCGTTCTTGGTGGCCAGCGCGGCCTTCTCCGGGGAGCTGACGGTGCCGATGAGCTTAACGCCGAGCGCCTTCGCCCACTGGCAGGCGATGGAGCCGACCCCGCCGGCGGCGGCGTGCCAGAGGATGGTCTCGCCGCCCTTGAGGGGGTAGGTCTGGCGCAGCAGGTACTGCACCGTGAGGCCCTTGAGCATGGCGGCCGCGGCGGTCTCGACGTCGATCGCCTCGGGCAGCGCCACCACCTTGTCGGCCGGCAGCACGTGCTGCTCGGCGTAGGCGCCGAGCGGCCCCTGGGCGTAGGCCACGCGATCGCCGACCGCCAGGTGGGTGACGCCCTCGCCCAGCGCATCGACCACGCCGGCGCCCTCGGTGCCGAGCCCCGAGGGCAGGCCGGGCGCCGGATAGAGGCCGGTGCGAAAGTAGATGTCGATGAAGTTGAGGCCGACCGCCTGGTTGCGGACGCGTACCTCACCGGCGGCCGGCTCGGCCGGCGTGACATCGACGAGCTCGAGGACTTCGGGGCCGCCGGTGCGGGCGAACTGGATACGCTGGGCCATGGGGTATTGTCCTTGTGACGTTGACGGATTAGCCCAACAGTCAAGCGTCCGGACACCCCCGGGGTCAAGAAGTGGACGATGCATGTCGCCCGACAACGCGACTTAGAGCGTCGCGGGGAAGGACTCCAGGCCGCGGACGAAGCGCGCCTTGTAGTCGTCGAAGAGCGCGCGGTCGCGCTTGAACGACTGGATCACCGAGGCCTCGTCGAAGGTCAGCGCCCGGGGCAGCTCCTCAACGGAGGCGGCGGGATGCTTGGGGCCGAGGCCGATGCGCACGCCGGCCTTGCCGTCGAGCCAGCGGGTGATGCCCGCCTCGCGGAAGCGCGCCTCCTGCTCGGGGCCCACGGCATCGACGCGCAGCGGCGCCTTGAGGGCCAGCTCGGCGACCAGCCGCTCGGCCGGCCGGGTCACGGCCTCGCCATCGAGATCGGCCAGCAGCATCACGGTCATGCTGCTGCCGACCTCATCGAGCACCAGCAGGGCCAGCGCCACCGGGCGCGACTGATCGTCGACCAGGGCCAGCACTCGGGCCGCCTCCTGCTTGACCAGCACGCCCAGGGTGCCGGCGAAGGTCGCCAGCGGCGTGAGGCCGGCGTCCTGGCCGTAGGCCTCGGCACACAGCCGGGCCAGGCAGGCATCGCGCTGCTCGGGATTCTTGATGTGCACGACTCTCATCTCGGGGTCCTCGCATCGTCGTGTGTCTGGCGCCAGCGCCAGGATCGAAAGCGCGCAGCCTACCACATCCTGGCCCGATCGCGCCGCGCCCGGCGTCCGGCGCGCGGGGGCGTTTCCCGTCGCCGCTCGATGGCGCTAGGCTGTCCCTTCCGCCCCGCCGACCAGGAATCGCCCCATGCCCGACGCCGCGCTCGCCCTGCCCCGTCTGATCGCCCATCGCGGCCTCTCCGCCCAGGCCCCGGAGAACACCCTCGCGGCCGTGCGCGCCGCCCATGCCGCGGGCGTCGGCTGGGTGGAGCTCGACGTCCAGCTGCTCGGCGACGGCACCCCGGTGATCTGGCACGACGCCGGCCTTCGGCGCTGCTCCGATCGTCGCGGCCGGCTGGCCGACCTGGATCTCGCCGCGGCGCGACGCCTCGATGCCGGCGGCTGGTTCGGCGAGGCCTTCAAGGGCGAACCCATGGCCACCCTCGAGGCGATGCTGGCCCTGCTCGACGAGCTCGACATGGGGGTCAACCTCGAGCTCAAGGTCAATCGCGGCCGCGATCCTCGCGCCCTGGTGGCGGCCGCCCTGCCCGCCGTGATGGAGGCGCTGCCGCCAGCGCGCCGGCTTCTCTCCTCCTTCAATGATGCGGCCCTCGCCCATACCCGCGCCCTCGCCGGGCCCGAGGCGCTGTCGCTGGGGGTACTCTTCGAGGGGGTCGGTCGCGCCTGGCGGAGTCGCTGCGAGGCGGTAGAGGCCTGCAGCGTGCATGCCGACTGGAAGCGGCTCAAGGCGCCGCGCGCCCGGGAAGTGAGCGAGGCCGGCTACCGACTGCTCTGCTACACCGCCAACGATCCGGCCGCCTTCGCCCCGCGCTGGGCCTGGGGGGTCGACGCGGTGATCAGCGACGACCCGCCGCGCTTCATGGGCTAGCCCGGCACACGGCCGGGGCGAGCGCCCAGGAGCAGTTAGGCGCGCTCGACGGCGCCCGCCATCACCCGCGGGTAGTCGCGCGGGTTGAAGCGCAGGGTGACCAGCAGCATCGCCGCCGCGCCGAGGGCCAGCAGCACCCAGGCGGCCAGGAAGCCACCGGTGGCCTCGCGCAGGGCGCCGCTGATCCAGGGCGAGAGCGCATTGAGCATGAAGCCGAAGCCCTGCATGAAGGCGGCCAGGCGCCCAGCCGCGCGGGGATCGGGCAGGTGATCCAGGGCCAGGATCAGGCCCATGGAAAAGCTGGAGCCCAGGCCGAAGCCGGCGATGGCCACCCAGACGAGCGCCCCCTGGCCGGGCAGCAGGATCAGCCCCAGGTAACCGGTCAGCTGGGCCAGCAGGCTGACGGCCAGCAGCCAGCGACGATCCGCATGGGACTGGCGCTGGGCCAGGGCCGGCATCGCCAGGGCGGCGATCACCTGGAAGATGGTCATCCAGGCCAGCAGCAGACCGCTGGACGAGGCGCTCCAGCCAAGCTCGCGGTAGTAGACCGGCAGCCAGGTGACCACGCTGGAGTAGCCGGCGTTGATCACCCCGAAATAGAGCGCCAGCAGCCAGGCGCGGGGCAGCCGCCAGGGACGCGGACCGGCCAGGGCCACCCAGGCCGGCTCCGGCGCGCGGGGACGCCGCGACAACCACCACCAGGCCAGCAGGGTGATCAGCGCCGGCACCCACCACAGGCCCACGCCCAGCTGCCAGCCGCCGAGGCTCGCCAGCCAGGGGCTCGCCCAGGCGGCCAGGCCGCCGCCGGACATCAGCGCCGCGGAGTAGACGCCCATGGCGAGCGGCATGTGCCGGCCGAAGCGGCGCTTGGCAAGCCCCGGCACCAGCGCCTGGATCAGCGCGATGCCGGCGCCGCCCAGCAGCGCCGTAGCGAGCAGGGTCGCGCCGCTGCCGTTGACCTGGCGCAGCGCGCAGGCGACCGCGATGGCCATCAGGGCCAGGGAGATGCCTCGCTGCTCGCCCAGCCAGGCCTGCAGGCGACCGCTAGCGAGGGCCACGGCCCCCATGCAGAGGAACGGCAGGGTGGTCAGCCAGGCCAGCACCGTGTAGCTGAGCCCGGTGGCCAGGCGGATCTCCTCCATCAGCGGGCTGGCGGCCGCCAGCAGCGGTCGCAGGTTCAGGCCCAGCGCCACCAGCAGCGCCAGCCCTCCGATGAACTGCCAGGTCGTGGAATCGCCCCGGGAAGTGCCGCTCTGTGCCGTCATTACCGCCTCGCGTCGTCACATTGTGAGGACGCTATTGTATATAAAACTAACGATAACGGGATACAGGATCGTCGCCGCCTACCAGCGACAAGATGGCCTCCATGTCCAGACTCGCCTCCAGGCCGTCGGCCAGGCGGTCGAGTTCGCGTTCGCGATGGGCGGCGAAGTCCACGGCGGCGTCCTCCCCTGCCCCGCCGGTCAGGCCGAGCCTGGCGAGCAGCGCCGCACGGGCACCCGCCTCCTCGAAGAGGCCATGCAGGTAGGTGCCCAACACCCGGCCGTCCTCGCTGATGGCGCCGTCCGGTCGACCCTCGAGCTCCATCAGCGGCCGGGCCAGGGCCGGCCCCTCGCTCACGCCGTTGTGGATCTCGTAACCGCTCACCGGCGTGCCCTCCCCGGCTGGGGTGTCCAAGAGGGTGCCGGCGACGTTGCGCAGCTGCTTGCCCGCCACCATCCGGGTGCGCATCGGCAGTAGCCCCAGCCCCGGAACGGTGCCGGCGGGGCCTTCCAGGCCGTCCGGGTCGTCGATGGCCTCGCCGAGCATCTGGAAGCCGCCGCAGATGCCGAGCACCCGGCCGCCGTAGCGCAGGTGGCGGCGGATCGCCATCTCCCAGTCCTGAGCGCGCAGCCAGGCGAGGTCGCTGGCCGTCGCCTTGCTGCCCGGCAGCAGGATCACGTCGGCGGGGGGAATCGGCCGGTCCGGGCCGACGATGCTCAGCGACACCCGCGGATGCAGGCGCAGCGGATCCAGGTCGGTGTGGTTGCTGATCCGCGGCAGCGCCGGCACCACGACGCGCAGGTCGGGCGTGCCCGCTTCGTGACCGGCCAGCCCCACCCCATCCTCGGCGTCCAGCAGCAGACCCTGCAGATAGGGCAGCACGCCATGCACCGGCTTGCCGGTATGGGCGGTGAGCCAGTCGAGACCGGGCTCGAGCAGGGCGATGTCGCCGCGGAAGCGGTTGATCACGAAGCCTTTGGTGCGCGCCTGCTCGGTCTCTGAAAGCAGCGCGAGCGTGCCCACCAGCTGGGCGAAGACGCCGCCGCGGTCGATGTCGCCGACCAGCAGCACCGGGCAGTCGACGGCCTCGGCGAAGCCCATGTTGGCGATGTCGCCCTCGCGCAGGTTGACCTCGGCGGGGCTGCCCGCCCCCTCGGCGATGATCACGTCGAATCGCGCCGACAGTCGTTCCCAGGCTGCCAGCACGCTCTCCCGCGCCTGGCGCTTGAAGGCGTGATAGTCGATCGCGTCCATGTGGCCGTAGACGTGACCGTCGAGGATCACCTGGGCGCCCCGGTCGCTCTCGGGCTTGAGCAGCACCGGGTTCATGTCGGTGTGGGGCGCGATGCCCGCGGCTCGGGCCTGCAGCGCCGTGGAGCGGCCGATCTCGCCGCCCTCAGGCGTCACGGCGCTGTTGAGCGCCATGTTCTGGGGCTTGAAGGGCGCCACCGAGATGCCCCGCCGGGAGAGTGCCCGGCAGAGCCCCGCGACCACGGTGCTCTTGCCGGCATCGGAGGTGGTGCCCTGGATCATCAGCGTCGGCATGGCAGCGACCTCACTGTCGGGGGGCCAGGGCATCGACGGCGCGTGTGAGCGCCGCGTCCGCCGGTGGGGCCTGCCAGCCGTTGCCGTGCACCCGATCGGCCAGCGGCAGGCGCTGCCGCCAGCCCGCCCGGGCGAGCTCCGGCCCGTCGAGGAAGTCGTCGACGTAGCCCAAGCACAGGTAGGCGAGCGGATAAACATGCGCCGGCAGGCCCAGCACCTCGGCCAGGTCCTGCTGGTCGAGAATGCTGACCCAGCCCACACCGATGCCCTCGGCGCGGGCTGCCAGCCACAGGTTCTGGACCGCCAGGCAGGTGCTGAAGAGATCCATCTCGACGATGCTCTGGCGGCCCAGCACGTGCTCGCCGCCACGCTCCCGGTCGCAGGTGATGCAGAGGTTGAGCGGGCTCTCGAGGATGCCCTCGAGCTTGAGGCGCCGATAAAGCGCGCCGCGCTCGCCCGAGTGGGCCTCGGCCGCCCGGGCGTTCTCGCGCTCGAAGATGTCGTGCACCCGCTCGCGCACCTCGCGACTATCGATCAGCAGGAAGTCCCAGGGCTGCATGAAGCCCACCGAAGGCGCATGGTGGGCGGCCTCCAGCAGCCGCGCCAGCACCTCGGGCGGAATCGGGTCCGGACGGAACTGGCTGCGCACGTCGCGGCGCTCGAAGATGGCCCGATAGAGGCCCTCGCGCTGCGCCTCGGGGAAGGCGTGATCGGATCGCCCGTTCGGGTCTGACATGCCGCTCTCTCCTGACAATCTCATGGGGGCCTGAGCTCCGCCGGGGCCGAGCCCCGGGGTGCCGGACCATCGCGAGGGCGCTGTGAACCCATCCCTGGTCGCTACCGACGCCATCCCTGGCGTAGGACCCTCGCTACGACTCGCTCCCGGCGTACACCTCGAGGCGCATCGGGAAGACGCGTTACAGCTCTACGCCCTTCTGAGCCTTGATGCCCTGATCCTTGAAGGCGTGCTTGACCACCTTCATCTCGGTGACGGTGTCGGCCAGCTCGATCAGCGCATCCGGCGCGTGGCGACCGGTGACCACCGCGTGCTGCATGGGCGGGCGCGCCTGCAGGTCGTCGAGCACGGCATCGAGCTCCAGGTAGCCGTGGCGCAGGGCGATATTGAGCTCGTCGAGCAGCACCAGCGCATAGTCCGGATCCGCGAGCATGCGTCGCGCCTCGGCCCAGGCCGCCTCGGCGGCGCGCACGTCGCGCTCGCGGTCCTGGGTATCCCAGGTGTAGCCCTCGCCCATGACGTGGTAGTCCACCCCCGGCAGGTCGCGGAAGAAGGCCTCCTCGCCGGTGCTGAAAGCGCCCTTGATGAACTGCACCACGCCCACCTTCATGCCGTGGCCCAAGGCGCGGGCGACCATGCCGAAGCCGGAGCTGCTCTTGCCCTTGCCGGGGCCGGTGAGCACCAGCAGCACGCCCTGCTCCTTGTCGGCGGCGGCAATCCGCTCGTTCATGATCTTCTGCTTGGCGGCCATGCGCTCGGCATGCCGCTGGGGATCGATCGAGGGTCGGCTCATGTCGAGACTCCTGTTGATAAAAAGAAAAGGGAGGAACGCCTCAGCGTCTCTCACCTCAACGCCTGGGCACGAAGACCGGCGCGCCCTCGACCTCGACGCGGGTCAGCGCCTGGTCGTAGAGCCGCTCCAGGGCCGCGGGCACCAGCATGGCCTCGGCGGGGCCCCAGCAGGCCTCGCCGTCGGGATAGAGCAGCAGCAGGTGGCTGCACCAGCGGGCCGCCATGTTGAGGTCGTGCAGGCACATCATCACCGCGCCGCCGCGCTCGGCCTGTTCGGCCAGCAGGCCCATGACCGCCACCTGATGATGCAGGTCGAGATGGTTGGTGGGCTCGTCGGCGAGCCAGATCGCCGGCGCCTGGGTCAGCACCGTGGCCAGGCTGACCCGCTGGCGCTCGCCGCCGGAGAGGGTCGCGAGCTCGCGCTCGGCCAGATGGGACAGATCCAGGCGCGCCAGGGCCGCCGCGGCGAGGGCGTGGTCCTCGGGGCCCTCCTGCTGCCAGGGCGAGAGGAAGGGATGGCGGCCGATCAGCGCGGTCTCCCGCACCGTGGCCGGGAAATCGTCGTGGCGCTCCTGGAAGACCAGCCCCAGCCGCCGGGCCAGCGCACGACGCCGCCAGCCGAATAGCGGCCGGCCTTCGAGGCACACCTCCCCCGCGCGCGACGGCCGCAGCCCGGCCAGGGTGTGCAGCAGGGTCGTCTTGCCGGCGCCGTTGGGGCCCAGCACGCCCCACACCTGGCCCGACGCGATGCCCAGCGTGAGCGCCCGCCCGTCCTGGCGTCCCGGCACGTCGACCACCAGGTCTCGCGCCTCCAACGTCGGGGTCGGCGTGGCCATCAGCGGCTCCGATGCAGCAGGTAGAGAAAGCTCGGCACGCCGAGCAGCGCGGTAATCACCCCCACCGGCAGCTGCTGGGGCGCGATCAGGGTGCGCGCCAGGGTATCGGCGAGCGTCAGCAGGGTGCCGCCGGCCAGCAGGCTCGCCGGCAGGATCCGCCGCTGGTCGCTGCCGAGTCGCAGGCGCAGCATGTGCGGCACCATCAGGCCCACGAAGCCGATACTGCCGGCGGTGGTGACCGCCACGGCGGTGAGCAGGCTGGCCAGCAGGTAGAGGGTCCACTCCAGCGGGCGCACTGCCACGCCCAGCGCGGCGGCCTGCAGCCCGCCCCGGGCCAGCACGTTGAGGGTGCGCCCAAGGGGCAGCACGACGATCAGGGCCAGCACGGCCACCGAGAGCACCGGCCAGGGCGTGCCCGCGTAGGCGAGATCGCCCATCAGCCAGTAGAGCATGCCGGGAAGCCGCTCCACCGGGCTCACCGCCAGCAGGAAGGTGATCACGGCGCCCCAGCCGGCGGCCATCACCACCCCGGTCAACAGCAGACGGGTCGGCGTCCAGCTGCCGGTGCCGTGGGCCAGGCCGAAGACGATCAGCGTCGAGACGAGCGCCCCGGCGAAGGCCGCGCCGCCCACCAGGGCGGCGCCGAGGCCCGCCAGCATGGCGGCCAGCGCCGCCACCGAGGCGCCGCCGGAGAGCCCCAGCACATAGGGGTCGGCCAACGGATTGCGCAGCAGCACCTGCATCAGCGCCCCGGCGAGCGCCAGCAGCGCGCCGGTGCCGAAGGCGGCCAGCGAGCGGGGCAGGCGCAGCTCGAGCACCAGGGTACGATGCAGCGCCTCGCCGCCGCCGGTCAGCACCCGCAGCAACTCATCCACACCGATCGATACGCTGCCAAGCGCCAGGGCCAGGCCCTGGGCCAGCAGCGCGGCCAGCGCCAGCCAGACCAGCGGCCCGGGGCGCGCCAGCATGGCTCTAGCGCCGCTCACGAACGGTCTCCAGCCGATCGCAGAGCGCCCTGGTGCCCTCCAGCAACCGCGGCGTGGCGCGCTGCACCAGGTCCGGGTCGACGAAGAAGAGGTTGTCGCGGCGCACCGCGGTCATCTCCGGGTAGCCGCGCCAGGCCTCGAGCCAGGTGGAGTCGGGCTCGCCCATGCCGCCGGTGATGATCGCCTCCGGGTCGCGGGCCAGCACCGCCTCGACGCCAATACGCGGCACCAGCGGCGCCTCATCGGCGAAGAGGTTCTCGCCCCCGCACAGCGACAGCGCCTGGCTGATCCAATGCTCGCCATTGACGGTCATCAGCGGCTGCTCCCACACCTGGTAGAAGACCGGGACCGGCTCGGCGTTGGCGTGCTGAGCGCGCAGCGCAGCCACTTGCTGGCGCAGCGAACGGGCCGCCTCGTCGGCCACCGCCTCGCTGCCGGCAAGTGCCCCGAAGCGCTCGAGGCTCGAGGCGATGCCGGCGAAGTCGTTGACGTCGGAGAAGAAGACGGGAAGGCCAAACCGAGGCAGTCGATCGACCTGCTCACGGGGATTGCCGCCGGCCCAGGCCACTACAAGATCGGGTTCCAGGGCCAGCAGCGCCTCCATATCGAGGCGATCGTAGCTGCCCACCCGGGGCAGCTTGGCCGCCTCGGGCGGGTAGTCGCTGAAGCTGACCGCCCCGACCACCCGCTCCCCGGCCCCAGCGGCGTAAAGCAGCTCGGTAACTCCCGGCGAGAGCGCGACGATGCGCCTCGCCGGAGCGTCCAGGCAGACCTCGCGCCCGGCGTCGTCAACGACGCAGACTTCCTTTCCAGCCTCGGCGGCCGCCATCGGCAGCACCAGACCGCTCAGAAGCACGCGAGAGAGCCGACGCAAGATCACTGGCCGAAGTTCACGCTGAGGAAGGCTGCGCGACCTGGTGCGCGATAGTCACGACCATCGAAACGGCGATCCGTGGCATAGCTCTTGTCGAGCACGTTCTCCAAGGTCAACCGAGTCGACCAACCCGGTGCGAAGGTCCAGCCGGCCCGCAGATTGACGAGACCGAAGCCAGACAGACGCTTATCGTTATCGGCATCGTCGTACCGATGGTTCTGGGCGATTAATGAGCCGCCCAGGGTCCAATCACCCAGTACGCGATCGGCGTCAAAGCGCAGGCTACGCGAGGCCCTATTCCGAAGACGATTGCCATTGGCGCGATTCTCAGGATCGCTATAGGTCAAGGCGGCACGCAGCGACCAGTTGTTGACGTCGGCGCCGGTCGCGACTTCCGCGCCGCGAATACGAGCCTTTCGAATGTTTGAGGGTGACCGCTGGCCGGCGATGAAGTTATCGATATCGCTTTGATAGAAAGCCAGGTCCCAGAAGCCATGGTCAAATTGGCCCCGAATACCCAGTTCAACACTCTCCGACTCTTCCGACTCTAGGTCGGGGTTGCCATAGCCGGGATAATAGAGGTCGTTGAAGGTCGGCGCACGAAACGCAGTTCCATAGCTAGCGCGCAGGGTATGGATCTCGTCAAGCGCATAGCCCAGCGCTAGGCTACCGGTCACCTCTTCACCGTAGGCCTCGTTATCGTCGTGGCGCAAAGAGGCCAGAACGGTGACCGGAGAGAAATCCAGCAGCGCCTGGGTGAAGAAAGCCAGATTATTACGGCTGTCTTCATCGTAGTCGACGGTGGCATCGACGTTGTCGCGGGCGTACTCCGCACCTGCGACCAACTCGTGGGGACCGAAGACTAGAGTATTCTCCCAGCGGGTCGTGCGCGTTCGGGTATTAATCACCGAATCGCCGAAGACATCGATGTTGTCACTCTCGTCTCGCGCCTCGCTGAGCGTCAGGCGGCTTTTCCAGGCGTCGGTCATCGGCAGCTCGCCATAGACTCCAGCCACCTGCTGAACGTAATCGGTATTGCCTCCCACGAACTCCGTATTGCCGCGCGCCCGCAGGGCCAATACGCCCACCTCGGCGCCGTTATCGAAACCGTGGGAGAGCCTAACCAGGCCGGTGGTGTTGTCGTAGCCCTTGTCGCCCTCGCCTTCGATGATCTCGTAGCCGTCGGTATCCAGGCGGCTGGCGGCAACGTGATAGCGGGTGCCACCCTCGCTGCCGGAGAGCGAGGCACTGGCGCGCCGGGTATCGAAGCTGCCTCCGCCCAGCGAGATGCGCGGCGTGGGCTCCCCTTCCCCTCGCGGGGTGAACAGCTGCACCACGCCTCCCACGGCATCGGCACCGTAGAGGCTGCCCCGTGGGCCGCGTACGATCTCGGCGCGGTCAAACATGCGCGGATCGAGAAACTGCCAGGCTGCGCCGCCGAGGGTCGCCGAACGGAGCCGAATGCCGTCGATCAATAACGGCGTAGATTCGCTGCCTGTACCACGAATATAGATGCTGGTTGCCTTGCCGAAGCCGCCATTGGAATTGACGTCGACCCCAGGCTGGCCGCGCAGCAGGTCGGTGATGTCGGTGGGGTCCTGGCGGCGCAGAGCTGCCTCGTCGATCACGGTGACCGAGGCCAGCGTCTCGTCGGCGGTACGCGGCGCGCGGGTGGCGGTCACCGTCAGCGGATTGAGGGTCTCGGTGGCGACCTCATCGTCGGAGGCGCTCGACGGGGTCTGGGCCAGGACGGCCAGCGGCAGCGCGGCCAGGGCGAAGGCCGCCAGGCCACGGGAAGCGTGAGTGGTATTCATGTGGGTCCCTTGCTGCCGTGCTCACCCGCACGGCACCTTGCGTTTTTTTCTGATGGGCCGGCAGAAGGGAACGAGAACACGGGCGCAGGCGGCAAGATGCCGGCATGCCCGACTCGTGATCGCCCTCCGCGATCCGGCATGTGCTCTCAGGCCGGTCTCCGGGCTGACGAACGAAGGGCTTGGCCGAACCAGAGAGGCACCTTACGGACCGCCGCCTTCCCATGCCGCGGGGGCACAGTGGCCTACCAATGAAGGTAGTGGCGGACCTTGATTCGATCACCGTTGCGGGGGCAGCGTCGGACTCGCCCTGGGGCGCACCGACTTCCCGTTTATCCGATGAAGCGAGCTCCACCGGCACCTGAGAGTGCGGGTAAGCTAGCAATCGGCCCCGGGGGCGTCAACGCGAATCGCCGGCGACGTTGACGCGGCTCATGCCCAGAGCAGGCAAAGTTCAGGCGGCTCGCGCAAAGATCAGCCAAGAGTCAGGCACCGAGCCAATCCGTGGCGCACGTACCACACCGCCTCGGCGCGCGCCGCCGCGTCCTGGGCCAGCCAGCCGGCGAGATCGCGCAGGCGACGATCCGCCGGGTCGATCGGCACGATGCCGCGGCCCACCTCCGACAGGATCAGCACGATCTCGCCCTGCCCCCGCCGCTCGGCCTCGACCATCGCCGCCAACTCCGCATCGAGTCGGGCGCGCAGCCGATCGTCGTCGGACTCGTCGGCATCATCTGCCAGGGCGCCGGCGAGCCAGTCGAGCCAGCCGCTGATCACCAGGCACTGCCCCGGGGCCAGCCGATCACGCCAGCCGGAAAGGTCCGCGCCCTCCCCCATCTTCAGCCAAGTCGCCTCGGGGAAGCGGCTCGCTATGAGGTCGCGCTTTCCGGCGCAGGTACCGCCGATGAACAGCTGCATTGCCAGCCCTCCTCGCCATGGGTGAAGACGAACCGCCGGCCCTGGGCCTGGCCCACTACGCCGGCCCAGAAGTCGGCGCCCTCCAGGCGCCGGGAGAGCTCGCGGATGGCGCCGCCGTGGCTGACCGCCAGCACCCGCCGGTGGCCGTGCGTATTGGCCTGCGCCAGCACCTCGTCGAGCCAGGCGGAGAGACGCGCCCAGAGGTCGTCGGCGGATTCGCCGCCGGGCGTCGCCCGCATTCCTCGGCTGTCGACCCAGGCCCGGTAGTCCGGGTCGTCCTTGAGCGCCTCCCAGGTGCGCCCCTCGTAGTCGCCGAAGTCCAGCTCGCGCAGTCGGCGATCGAAGCACGGCGTCTCGGGATGGGCCGCCCATGCGCTGCCTTCCCGAATGTGGGCGAGCGTCTGGCGACAGCGGGTGAGATCGCTCGCATGCACGGCATCGAAGCCGCTCTCGGCCAGCGCCTCGCGCAGCCGGTCCAGATCGGGCAGCGCCTCGGGCAGCAGCAGCGGAATGTCGCGCTGGCCCTGGTAGCGGCGCTCTCGGTTCCAGCTCGTCAGGCCGTGACGAACGACCACCAGTTCAAGGCAGCAGGCACCGTCCAGGCGAACATCGCTCATCGGCGCTCTTCCTCTTCACAAGACCAGCTCGTCAGGCGGTGACGAACGACCACCAGCTCCAGGCGATCAGCAGCAGCCATAGTTCTCCTCCTTCGATGGCGGCCCCGACGATATCGCCGTTGATGCCGCCGAAGGCCCGGCGCATCGCCAGGCCATATCCCATGATAAAGACGACGAGGCCGGCCACCAGCCAGGCGCCGCCGGGCCACCAGATCGAGAGTGCCAGCGGCAGCGCGGCGGCCAGCGCCAGATCGCCGCGGGTCAGGCTCTGCTGCCAGGCGTGGGCCAGCCCCTCAGCGCGGGCCGCCGGCACCATGACCAGCAGGCCGACGCCACCGAGCCGCCCCAGGGCCAGCAGCGCCACCAGCCCCCAGGGGCTCGCGCCGGCGTCGAGCAGCGCCCACAGCAGGGCGAGCTTCCAGGCCAGCAGGAAGACCAGCGCCAGCACGGCGAAGCTGCCCACCTGGGGGTCCTTCATGATCGCCCAGCGCTTCTCGAGGGGCGCATTGCTGCCCAGTGCATCGGCGAGGTCCATCACGCCGTCCAGGTGCAGGCCGCCGGTCAGCGCCACCCACAGGCTGAGCAGCGCCAGGGCCAGCAGCGGCGTGGGCAGCAGCGGCTCCAGCAGCGTGCCCACAACCGCCACCAGGGCCCCCAGCAGCGCGCCCACCAGCGGATAGGCCCGGGCCGCCCAGCGCCGAGTGATCGGCGTCCAGGGGCAGGCCAGCGGCACCGGCAGCCGGCTCAGGAACTGGATCGCAAGAAGGACGCCGAAGACCGCGCTTCTCATGAACTCGCTCCTTGCACACGCTTGTCGTTTCCGTTGATGCCCTTTCCCTCGCTGGCCTTCCCCTCGATGCCTTTCCACTCAATGACCTGGCCGGCCACCACTTCGATCACTCGATCCGCCTCCTCGGCCAGGTCGCGATGCAGCCGCTGCAGGAAGGCCAAGTAGCGCCACACCATCTCGTCCCGGGGCGGCAGGTCCTCGTTGAGATCGTTGGAGACCACCACCAGGGCGATGTCGCGACGCCGGGCCGAGGCGATCAGCCGCTCGAGCATCGCTCGGCCGGCGGCCTCGCCGCGCTCGGCCTCGAAGAGCCACTGGCCGGCCCACAGGGTCAGGCAGTCGAGCAGCACGCTGCTGCCCGCCTCGAGCCCCTCCAGCGCGCCGGCGATCTCCAAGGGCGCCTCGCGGGTCAGCCAGCCCTCACCCCGCTCGCGGCGATGCCGGGCGACCCGCGCCGCCATCTCGCCATCGCCGACGCGGGCCGTGGCGAGATAGACCAGCGCGGCTCCCCCCTGCTCCCGCAGGCTCTGGCGGGCCAGGGCCTCGGCCGCCGCGCTCTTGCCCGAACGCGCCCCGCCGGCGACGAAGGCGATCATGGGCACCTCCCCGCCGCCAAGGCCGCGAGCAGGCGGGCATTGTCGGGCCCCTCGCGCAGGGCGAGGCGCAGCCAGCGGCCGTCGAGGCCGGGGAAGTTGTGAGTATGGCGCGCCAGCAGGCCACGGCGCAGCAGCGAGGCGAACAGCGCCTCGGTCTCTGCGGCGTCCCCGCCGCGCAGCAGCAGGAAGTTGGCCGCGGCCGGCGCCACCGCATAGCCCAGCTCACGCACCTTGCGGGGCAGGTCGCGCTGGTCGACCAGCCACGCCCGAGTGCGCGCGAGGTAGTCGGCATCGGCGACCAGCGGCTCCACCAGCTCGAGCGCCAGGGCGTTGACGCTCCAGGGCAGCTGGCACGCGGCGAGTCGCGCCACCGTCTCGGGCGCGCCCAGCAGGTAGCCGAGCCGGAGGCCCGGCAGATCGTAGAGCTTGGTCAACGAGCGCAGCAGCAGCAGGTTTGGCGATTCAGCCAGCAAGGGCGTCAGCCGCTCGTCGTCCTCGGTGAAGTCGACGAAGGCCTCGTCCACCACCAGGGTGGTGCGGGCCTCGTCGCACCGGGCCAGCAGGCGCGCGATGTCCTCGCGGGGGATCAGCGTGCCGGTGGGGTTGTTGGGGCGGCAGAGAAAGAGCACTTCGGCATCGGCCATGGCCCGCTCGGCCGCGTCGACGTCGAGCCGGAAGGCCTCGCCGCTAAGCGTAAGGGCCTCGACCCTGAGGCCGTAATGGGCGCAGGCGCGGGCGTATTCGCTGAAGGTGGGCTGCACGATCAGCGCGCGACCGCCGCGATGCAGCGCCGCGGCAAGATAGATCGCCTCGGCCCCGCCGCCGGTCACCAGCACCCGGTCGGGGCTCACGCCCTCGTGCTCGGCGATGGCCCGACGGGCGCGGTCGTCGTCCGGGTCCGGGTAGCGGGTCAGGTGCTCGGCGGCGCCGGCCAGCCAGTCGCCGAGCCAGGGCGGCGGCCCCAGAGGATTGAGGTTGACGCTGAAGTCGATCAGCGGATGTTCGGGCGGCAAGCCATAGCGCTCGAGCAGCGGTGCACTTCGCCCGCCGTGGCCGGGCCAGGCCGATGCGGCACCAACACTCATGAGAAGACCTCCCACGCCAGGATCGGCAGGCTCATCAGCAGCAGGAGTGCCAGCCAACCGCCGTGCATGTGGCGGATGGCGCGCCCGATATGCGCAACGCCCAGCGGCTCGAGGGGCGTGCCCAGAGTGGCCCGGTGCGAGGGGCGCCCGGCGTATTGGTTGAGGCCGCCCAGCCGCACCCCCAGCAGATTCGCCACCATGGCCTCCGGCCAGCCGGCATTGGGGCTGGGATGGCGGGGCGCCTCACGGCGCGTGGCGGCGAGCGCCCCGGCCCGGCGACTGCCGGGTATCGCCCAGGCGGCCAGCCACAGTGCCAGCGCGGTGAGCCGGGCCGGCAGCCAGTTGACGGCGTCGTCGAACCTCGCCGAGGCACGACCGAAGTCCAGGTAGCGGGGGCTGCGGTAGCCGACCATGGAGTCCAGGGTGTTGGCCGCCTTGTAGGCCATCGCCAGGGGCGCGCCACCGAGCAGCGCCCAGAAGAGCGGCGCGGTGATGCCGTCCACGGTGTTCTCGGCCACGGTCTCCACCGCGCCCCGGGCCAGCTCCGCCTCGTCGAGCGCGGCGGTGTCGCGCCCGACGATCATCGAGAGCGCCCGTCGCGCTTCGGCCAGCTCACCGCGGGCCAGCGGTCCGGCCACCGCCCGGCCTGCCTCGGCGAGCCCCCGGGCGGCCAGGGTGGTGGCGAGCAGGCCGAGTTCCGCGGCGAGCGCCAGCCAGGGGCTGAGCCAGGCGAGGACCGCCAGCAGGCCCCAGCCGAGCGCCCAGCTGCCGCCCACCACCACCAGCACCAGCCAGCGGCCGCGCCG
This sequence comes from Halomonas pelophila, assembly GCF_040196315.1. Taxonomy (NCBI): domain Bacteria; kingdom Pseudomonadati; phylum Pseudomonadota; class Gammaproteobacteria; order Oceanospirillales; family Halomonadaceae; genus Halomonas; species Halomonas pelophila. The sequence goes on along the minus strand of NZ_JBEGCI010000002.1, from coordinate 79,972 downwards.
CCGGCGCGCGGCGGCGGACCCGTGATTCCAGGCTCGCTCGAGCCGGGCGATCACCCGCCCCATGCCCACCACCGGATGCGGCAGCCAAGGCGGATCGCCGAGCGCCAGGTCAAGCAGCATGGCGGCGACGACCAGGCCCAGCAGTGAAAAGGAGAGGGGCTCGACGAGCGGGCTCATCGCGCGCCCTCCGTCATCTCCAAAGAGGCCAGGACGGCCCGATACACGGCGTCGCCGATGGCGCGCCCGAGCCGCGTGCCCGAGCCCGCATAGGGCGTCGAGTCGCCGCGCTGGGTAGCGGCGATGGCCAGGCAGTCGGTGGAGGTGCCGGTGGCCGGGGTGCCGGTATGCGGATCGCGTACGCCACGGCCCCCCAGGGCCTGCATCTTGGCCTCGGTGACCGACTGGACGGCATTGACCATCGCGCCGTCGTCGAGGTGGCCGTCGATGAAGACCAGGATATTGATCGTGCCGACCACCGGGCGCGGATCGCCCAGGGCCGGCGCGGTGATGTCCACGGCATTGCCGACCCCGGCGGTGACCGCGGCCAGCACCGAGCGCTCGCCGGCGTCCACCGCCTCCAGCGCCAGGTGGGCGGGCGAGACGGCGGTCATCATCGCCACGCTCTGCTCACCATCGAGGCCGCGGCGGGCGAGCCAGTCGAGCAGATCGGCCCGGGGCGCGTGGCCGGCATAGCCCTTGTCGACGTGGAAGTTGCAGAAGTGTCGCGATCGCCCGAACCCTTCGCCGATCAGGGCGCTGCTCAGGGTGCGCAGCGGGGTGGCGTGGCGAAAATGCACGCAGCCAGCGTCGACGCTCAGCGCCAGGCCGTCGCCGAAGGCCAGGTCGCGCCGGTAAGTATGCATGGCGGGGCGCAGGGACAAAGACAGCGGGATCGTCACGGCTCAGCGCGCCTCGCGGTCATACACGCCGGCGGTGGCGAAGGTCGCCATCTCGGCCAGCATGGCCGTCGCCGCCTCGAGCAGCGGGAAGGCCAGCACGGCCCCGCTGCCCTCGCCCAGGCGCAGCTCCAGATCGAGCAGCGGCTCGGCGCCGAGCGCCTCGAGGGCCAGGCGGTGGCCAGGCTCATGGGAGCGATGGCCGAAGATCAGGTAGGGGCGCAGGGCCGGCGCGAGCCGACAGGCGGTGAGGGCCGCTACGCTGGCGATGAAGCCATCCACCAGGATCGGCAGGCGATGCGCAGCGGCCTCCAGGTAGGCCCCCACCATGGCGGCGATCTCCAGCCCGCCGAGCGCGGCGAGGATCGCCAGCGGATCGTCGGGATCGGGGGCACGCTCGACCAGCGCCGCCTCGATCACCGCGCGCTTGTGAGCCAGGCCATCCGCCGCCACGCCAGTGCCCGGCCCGACCAGCTCGGCCACCGGGGCGCCGGTCAGGGCCGCCAGCATGGCGCTGCTGGCCGTGGTGTTGGCGATGCCCATCTCGCCGGCGATCAGGCAGCGACAGCCGGCCGCCTGGGCACGCCGGGCGGCGCGCCGCCCCACCGCGATGGCGGCCAGCGCCTCGTCGCGGCTCATGGCATCCTCGCGGGCCAGGTTGGCGGTGCCGGGGCGGACCCGGTCGCGCACGATGCCGTGTGCCGGCAGCTCGCTGGCCACCCCCACGTCGATCACCTCCAGGCGCGCGCCGATGCGCCGTGAGAAGACGTTGATCGCCGCGCCGCCGGCGACGAAGTTGGCCACCATCTGCGCCGTGACGGCCTGGGGAAAGGCCGAGACGCCCTCCTCGGCCACGCCGTGATCGGCGGCGAACACCACCACCGCGGGCGGCGTTACGCCCGGGAACTCCTCGCCGGTCAGGCCGGCCAGGGTCACCGCCAGGTCCTCGAGACGCCCCAGGCTGCCGGGCGGCTTGGTGAGGGTATCGAGATAGCGACCAACCCGTTCGGCACAGGCCGCATCGGGCGCGGCGATCGACGGTGCGGGATCATTCACGGGGCGCTCTCCAGGCATCTTGATAAGGCCGCACATGCTACCAGAGCCGCGGCCTTCGCACCGCCGTCCGCCCGTGCAGGGAGTGCTACGCTTGGGGGTGGCAGCACAATCACAACAAGGCCCGGCCGGCAGCCTGCCAGCCGCCCGCCGGGCATGCCAGGAGTGTCGTCATGACCAGACAGCCCCCCGATACCAGGACGCGTGGCATTCATGAGCTCTACGCCGAGGACCCCGAGGCCGCAGACCGCAAGCTCTGGGATCGCGAAGTCGATCCCGTCACCCGTCGCGGTTTCCTGAAACGCTCGAGCCTGCTCGCCATGGCCGCCGCGGTGGGGGGATCGATCCCCTTCGCCGATCGCATGCCCGGCGGCCTGATTCCCGCCGCCCTGGCGCAGAGCGATGCCCCCTTTACCCTCAAGGGCAAGGAGGGCCTGACCGTCCTCAACGACCGGCCGATCAACGCCGAGACGCCGCCCCATCTGCTCGACGACGACATCACCCCCGGCCGGGTCATGTTCGTGCGCAACAACGGCATCCCGCCGGCTTTCGACAATATCGATGCCGACGCCTGGCAGCTGGAGATCGGCGGAGAGTCCTGCGAGAACCCCCAGAGCTTTTCGATCGCCGAGCTGAAGGAGCGCTTCGAGCACCACACTTACCAGCTGCAGGTGGAGTGCGGCGGCAACGGCCGCAGCGAGTACGTGCCCTCGGCCAGCGGCAACCAGTGGACCACCGGCGCGGTGGCCTGCCCGACCTTCACCGGAGTGCGCCTGCGCGACGTGCTCGAGGCCTGCGGCATCAAGGACGACGCCGTCTATACCGGCTACTACGGCGCCGATGCTCATGCCAGCGGAGACCCCAACAAGGATCCGATCTCCCGCGGCGTGCCCATGGAGAAGGCCCTGGAGGACGAGTCGCTGATCGCCTGGGCGATGAACGGCGAGGACATCCCCTACCTCAACGGCTATCCCCTGCGCGTGGTCTGCGGCGGCTGGCCGGGGTCGGTCTCCGGCAAGTGGCTGCAGCGCATCGTGATCCGCAACCAGAAGCACGACGGCACCAAGATGGGCGCGCCCTCCTACAGCGTGCCCAGGCACCCGGTCGCGCCGGGCAGCAACGTACCCAAGGAGGACTTCGTCACCATCCAGTCGATGCCGGTGAAGTCGCTGGTGACCTACCCCCGCTCAGGGATCGATCACGCGCTCGGCGAGGCCATGACGGTGCGCGGCCATGCCTGGGCCGGCGACCTGTCCGTCAAGGAGGTGCACGTCTCGATCGACTTCGGGGCGACCTGGCAGAAGGCCGAGCTGAAGGACCCGCCCAACCGGCTGGCGTGGCAGCGCTGGACGACCAAGGTGGATTTCCCCGAGCCCGGCTATTTCGAGGTCTGGGCCCGCGCCACCGACGAGAACGGACGCGCCCAGCCAATGGTCGTGCCGGGCTGGAACCCCAAGGGATACCTCAACAACGCCTGCCATCGCATTGCGGTCCAGGTGGCCTAGGAGGCAGCCATGAAACGCTTTGATGTGCTGGCCATGCCCGCCCTGGGTGTCGTGCTGGGGGTCGCCCTGGCCTGGCTGCCGCTGACGGCCGCCGCGCAGGACGCAGAGGCCCCGCAAAAGGACCCGGACAGCGGCCTGATCATGGCAGACGGTTGGGAGACGGTGCGCAGCAACTGCACGGCCTGCCACTCGGCCAAGCTGGTCACCCAGAACAGCGGCTCGCGCAACCACTGGCAATACCTGATCCGCTGGATGCAGGATACCCAGGGGCTCTGGGAGTTCGATGCCGAGACCGAGTCGACCATCCTCGACTACCTGGCGGAGCACTACGGGCCCAAGGAGGGCGCGCGTCGCCCGCCGATCCCCCGGGCGATGATGCCGGACAACCCCTACTCGACGGTGGCCGAGTCGAACTGAAGCGACGCGCTGTTCGCCATCACAGGCCCCTCGCGAGGGGCCTGTTCTCTGTTGGGGAGCGGCTCGCTTTAGCAGGTTAGATTCAGGGTCTGAGTCAGGTTCGAGATCAGCGTCAGACTCGGGGTCGGACGAGGCGCCAGGTTCGAGATCGGATGAAGCGCCAGGCTCGACCTCAGACCCTCGGCTCAGGGAATCAGCACCGCCGCGCCGGAGAGTCGCCCTTCGCGCAGGTCCTCGAGCGCCCGATTCGCCTCTTCCAGGGGATAAGCGTGCGTCTCGGTGCGAATCGGCACCTCGGGCGCCAGCGCCAGGAACTCTTCGCCGTCCTGGCGGGTGAGGTTGGCCACCGACTTCAGGCTGCGCTCCTCCCAGAGCAGGCGATAGGGAAAGGCGGGGATGTCGGACATGTGGATGCCCCCGGAGACCACCGCCCCGCCGGGGCGCACCGCAGCCAGCGCTGTGGGGATGAGCTCGCCCACCGGGGCGAAGAGCAGTGCGGCATCCAGAGGCTCGGGCGGGGCCTCGTCGCTGCCACCGGCCCAGACGGCGCCGAGCCGACGCGCGAACGCCTGGGCCTGGGTATCGCCGGGCCGGGTGAAGGCGTAGACCGACTGCCCCCGAGCCACGGCGAGCTGGGCCAGGATATGTGCCGCGGCACCGAAGCCGTAGAGGCCGAGTCGTTGGTTCGCCTCGCCACCGGCCAGCCGCCAGGTGCGATAGCCGATCAGCCCGGCGCAGAGCAGGGGCGCGGCGGCCTGGGCATCCTCGGCCGGCAGGGGAAAGCAGTAGCGGGCATCGGCCACGCAGTACTCCGCGTAGCCGCCGTCCCGGGTGTAGCCGGTGAACTCGGCGCGTTCGCAGAGGTTCTCGCGACCGGCGCGGCAGGGATCGCACTCGCCGCAGGTCCAGCCCAGCCACGGCACGCCGACCCGCTGTCCGGTCGCCAGGTCGGTCACGCCCTCCCCCAGCGCCGTCACCTCGCCGACGATCTCGTGACCGGGGATCAGCGGCAGCCGGGGCTCGCTGAGTTCGCCGTCGAGCACGTGGAGGTCGGTGCGACACACCCCGCAGGCCAGCACCCTGACTTGCACCTCGCCGGGACCCGGCTCGGGCAGCGGCAGGCGTTCCAGGTGCAGCGGCTGGCCGGCGGCGTGCAGCCGCATGGCGCGCATCTCGCTCATCGGGCTCTCCTCCTCGGGCGAAGGGATGGCACAGGGATTCGCTGCCCGCAGGATAGCCCAGGGCTCAGGCGGAGACCCTGACCTCGTACCCGGTGAACTTGCGCAGGTTGATCACGCCGCTGTCGAGGATCAGATACTGTCCCTTGATACCCAGCAGGGTGCCCTCGACGTGGGGGTTCTTGTCGAGGTTGTGGGAGACCACCTTGGTGGGGAACTCCAGCACCGGGTAGTCGAAGCTCAGCGGCGAGGCGTCGAGAACCCGAATGGCGTCGGCGCCGAAGCGCTCGCGCAGGTTGTCGAGGCCGCTGCCCAGGCGCTCCAGCAGGCGATCGCGCTCGGCGGCGAGATCGAGACGCTCGGTGCTGCCCTTGAGCATGGCCCGCCAGTTGGTACGGTCCGAGACCTGCTCCTTGAACAGCACCTCGACGAAGCCCGATTGCTGGCGGGTATCGACCTCGAGGATCGGCAGGGCCTGCACCGCGCCCTGGTCGAGCCAGCGCGTCGGCATCTGGCTGGCCCGGGTGATGCCGACCTTGAGCCCCGAGGCGTTGGCCAGGTAGACCACGTGGGGCTGGAAGCAGTGGCGCTCGCCCCAGTCGGGCTCGCGGCAGGTGCCCTCGAAGAAGTGGCAGAGCTCCGGCTTCATGATGCAGGTATCGCACTGGGCGAGCTTCTTGAAGCAGGGATAGCAGTGCCCCTGGGCGAAGCTCTTCCTGGTGGCCCGGCCGCAGTGGGTACAGGCGATGGCCCCGGTCCACTCGAGGCTCAGAGGCTTGCCGAGGCAGGCATTGAGCGCGAGGCGCTCCTCGCCGGTGCGCAGCACGTAGCGCGCCGGCGAGCCGGGCTCGATGGCCATCTTGGTCAGGCAGCCCTGCCGCGTCTGGGCGGCATCGATCCGGCGCGACTCAGTCACTGCCGACGTCCCGGCCGAGGCCGGCCAGTTCGGGTGGCACGTCGGCGCCGCTGCTGGCGCTGCCGCAGGTGCGACGCTGCAGGTAGCCGACCCGCTGCTCCTCGGACACCCGGTTCTCCACCTCGTAGCGCATCACCGCCTCGAGGCAGAGCTCGGTCTGCTCGGCGGTGAGCATCCGGCCGTCGGGCCATTTTCGCAGCGACACGGCCTGCTTGAGGCTCTCGTAGATGGACGGGGTCATCTGTTGGATCATGCGATCGAAGGACATTTCGCTCATGTCGGGTTCTCTCAGGATGGGGCCTCAGGAGGGGCGGCGGGCACGGCCGGAATGATACCAGCCCAGCGCCAGCCCCACGACCAGCCCGCCCAGGTGGGCCTCGTTGGCCACGTTGCCGAACCCTACCGCGGCGGCCATGTCGGTCATGGCGAAGACCAGCCAGCCGAGCATGAAGACCACCAGCATCTGGGGCACGAAGAAGCCGCTGCGCGGCGCGCGCCGGGACATCAGCCAGACATAGCCCAGCAGCGCGAAATCGACGCCGGACATGCCGCCGAACAGCACGGTGCCGGCGGCGTACTGAGCCAGGTTGGCGCCGATGCCAGCGACCAGCAGCAGCGTTAGCATGCGCCGACTGCCCTGCAGCGCCTCGACCTGGCGGCCGAAGTACCAGAGCCAGAGCATGTTGAAGATCAAGTGCATCCAGCCGAAGTGCAGGAAGGCCGGCGACAGCAGCCGCCACACCTGCCCCGAGGCGAGGGCCTCGCCAAGATCGCCGAAGGCCAGCCCACCCTTGACCACGATCACCGGCACGATGGTCAGCGCCGCGACCACGCGATCATCCAGCACGCCCATGAGGGCGAAAACCACCAGGCAGAGCGCCAGGGTCAGCGAGGTCACCGGCACCTTCCTGAACGGCGCCAGCCACTGGTCGGTCGACGCGCGCCTGACCCGCGCCGCCTCGGGCATCAGCGGCTCGCCCCGTCGCCAGCGCTCGATCAGCCCGAGCATCGCCTCGTGCTGTGCCGGGTCGACCAGCCACAGCACCTGCCCCTCGCCCTCCTCGGTGATCCGATGCCCGATGCGGTGGGCCCATAGCGCCTGTCGCAGCGAGCGGGTATCGACATCGTGGGGCAGCAGGATTACCCGGTACATGGTGTCTCCAGCGGTACGATTTTCAGAGGCGCGCGCTGCGACGGTGCGCTCATCAGGCGCTGAACGGTCGGCCGTGACGGCGCCGGCCGGTCAGGCAAAGAAAAAGTCCGGCGGAGGGGGCCGCCGGACAAGAGCAAGGGATCATTCAAGGGAACACCTACTCTGATGGCGTCGGTCAACAAGAGTTCATCCCGATGACGCGCTTTTTGCGTAAAGAATTGTATCAATCGAAATCGATCTCCCAGGGCTGCGGACGGGCCTCTTCCTCGCGGGGCACGCGGATCCACACGAAGTGGTTGGCATCGAGCCGCGACTCGCCGCTCCAGCGGTAGGCCACCAGGCGGCCGAACTTGACGGCGCTGTAGTCCAGGCAGGCGATATTGCCCGCCGGCAGGGCCGGAATCCCCTCGCACCAGTAGTGGCCGATGAACAGCGGCGGCTCGTCGGGACCATAGTAGCTGAGCCGCGCGCGCTCCTCCTCGGTGAGCACACGCCGCTCCAGGTCGCCCGGCAGGTTGTCGGGCTGGAACACCACGTCGCCCCAGGTGCGCGGATGGTGCGCCCAGAAGTGGGCGCGGAAGCTGCGCCGGGTGAAGCCATCCCCCGAGTGGATCGCCACACCCTCGGGCAGCGGCACGTGGGTGCCGCGGGTCAGGCGATCGAGGATCCGGAACTCGCGGGTGCCGGGCACCACCGAGGCGGCCAGGAAGTCCTCGTCGATGCGCCCGTCCGGATGCTCACGGCGCAGCTCATCGATCAACGCAGGATCCCAGCAGGCGTGCACCACCCTCAGGCCATCGAGCTCGAGGAACAGGGGGATGTCCATGAACCAGGCCAGCGCCTCCTCCCACTCCTGGGGGTGGTCGCGATACTGCTCCAGGGTCTCCTTGATGATGCGGTTGTGCCGCGGCGTGTGCTCGCGCAGCCAGTCACGGCCCATGTCGGCAGGCGCGCGGTGACAGTAGGCCAGGGCGTTGTACTCATGGTTGCCCATGACGATATGCGCCTCCCCCGCCTCGACCATGCGCCGGGCGATGGTGACGGCCAGACGAATGCGCGGCCCCCGATCGATCAGGTCGCCGAGGAAGATCACCTTGCGGCGAGGATGACGATAGACCCCGCCGCGCTGATGGTAGCCGAGGCGTTCGAGCAGCGAGGCCAGGGTCGCCCCGCAGCCGTGCACGTCACCGATCAGGTCGTAGCCTTCCAGCGACCCCCGCAGGGTTCCCGGGAGAGCCCGCTGGCCCGGGGCAGACCGTCGGGTCTGTTGGAGAGTGCCTTGCATGCTCACCTCAGTCGCCCAGGCGATTGCTCCAGCCCAGCTTGCTGCGCAGGACCTCGAAGAAGTTGTGGCCCAGCGGATGGACCAGCTGGACCCGCCGCGGCTTGCGGCGGATCACCAGCACGTCGTCGGGCTTGGCCACCGCCCGCGTCTGGCCGTCGCAGCTGATGTGCGGGTAGGTCTGGTTGGTCTCGCCGATATGGATGCGAATCTCGCTGGCGGCGTCGATGACGATGGGGCGACTCGACAGGGTATGCGGGAACATCGGCACTAGCGTGATGACGTCGAGCTTGGGGTGCATGATCGGCCCGCCGCCGGAGAGCGCATAGGCCGTGGAGCCGGTGGGCGTGGCGATGATCAGGCCGTCGCTGCGCTGGCTGTAGACGAACTGGCCGTCGAGGAACAGCTCGAACTCGATCATGCGCACCGCCTTGCCCGGGTGCAGCACCACCTCGTTCAGGGCATCGCCGTTGCCGACCTGGACGCCGTCGCGGTAGAGCTCGGCATCCAGCAGGAAGCGCTCCTCCAGCTCATAGCGGCCCGCGAGGACCTCGCCGACCCGCGCCTCCAGCTCATCCGGGGAGATATCGGTGAGAAAGCCCAGCCGCCCACGATTGACCCCCAGCACCAGGGTGCCGCTGTGGCAGAGGGTTCGCGCGGCGCCCAGCAGGCTGCCGTCGCCGCCGACCACGATCACCAGGTCGCAGAGTTCGCCCAGCAGCCGACGGCTGGCCTCGGGGTGGCCATGGTCGAGCAGCACCGTGGCGGTCCGGTCCTCGATGATGACGTGATAGCCACCGTCTTCGAGGAAGCGGATCAGCCGCTTGAGGGTATCGACCACCTTGGCGCTGCCCAGACGACCGATCAGACCGATGTTCTTGAAGGTTGTCATGCACGGGCCTCTCGCTTCGCGGCCGGCCATTATGGCGATTGGCCACGGGGCGAGCAAACGCCCTCAGGCCGCGCTCAGGCGGCGGCGCTTCAGCCACCACTCGTTGAGCCACAGCGAGCCCACGATGATCGCTCCGCCCACGACCAGGCGCGTGAGGTCGGCATCGCGATTCCAGATCACCAGGTTGACCAGCAGCCCTGCGGGGATCAGCAGGTTGTTCATGATGGCGAGCGCCCCGGCATCGACGCGGGTGGCCCCGAGGTTCCACAGGAAGTAGCCGAGGCCCGAGGCCGCCAGGCCCAGCCACAGCAGCACGCCCCACTGCACCCCGGTGGTGGGCAGGCCCGCGGCGTCGCCCAGCAGCGAGAAGGCCGGCACGGCCACCGCCAGGGCGCCGAGGTAGAACCAGGCGAAGACGCTGTGGCGGGGCAGCGAGTCCGGCAGGCTCGCCGACAGCCGGCGATAGCCCACCTGACCCAGGGCGAAGCAGAGGTTGGCCCCCTGGACGACCAGGAAGCCGGACCAGAATCCGCTGTCGAGTCCCTGGTAGCGGATCACGGCCGCGCCCAGCACCGCCAGCGACGCGGTCACCAGATAGAAGGGGGTGAAGCGGCCGAACAGGGCGTCATCGAGCAGCGCGATATAGAGCGGCGTGAAGATGGTAAAGAGCAGCACCTCCGGCACGGAGAGCAGCAGGAAGGACTGATAGAAGAAGATGTACATCACGCCGAGCTGCACCGCCCCCAGCCCCATGAGAGCCAGCCGCTGGCCGCCGCGCAGCAGCGCAGGGCGCAGGAACGGCAGGAAGACCAGCGTCGCCAGGCCAATGCGCATCAGCACGGAGAAGTAGCTGTCCACCTGACCGGCCAGATAGACGCCGATCAGCGAGAACGAGAATGCCCAGAGGACGGTGACGCCGACGAGAAGGCCCAAGGTAAACTCCTGGAGGATGAGTGGTTGACGGCGATTATACGCGCCCCGCTCACCGAGCCAAGGCCTCACGCCACCTCAAGGAGACGGTCGACGCAACCACCAGAGCGCATAGACCATGCCGGGCAGCCAGCCGAGCAGGGTCAGCGCCAGGCTGAGCACCACCCGTGTCGCTCCGCCTCCCGTTAGCCCGACGGCCAGCGGCGGCAGCAGCACGGCCAGGGCGACCAGGGCCACCCTGGGCCCGGCGGTGGGCGGCAGGTCCTGGGGCAGGGGCGCGGCGTGATCCTGATTCTCGCTCGCTCCCTGGTCCACGCGCAGCGACCCGGTCGCGCGTCCCTCGTCGACCTTGACGCGCTCGCCAGCGGCCGGCGTGAAGTGCCCGACGGCCGAACTCGCGTCATGGTCGAGCGCGCGACGATGGGCCTCGTGATCGATCTTCTGCTCCAGCGACTCGGCGCCCTCGGCGAGCGTATCGTGATGGCGCTCCCAGTCCTCCCAGTCGAAGGGCGTGCCGGCGCGAGGTGGTTGCTCCCCCGCCTCTATGGCACGCGACCAGGCCTTCTCCTCCAGGGTGTTGGGACGCTCCTGATCACGCCCCGTGTCCAGCCCCTTGCGGGCCATGTATTCCCGAGCATCCATGATGCGGCTCCCTCGGTCGGTCCACGCCGGCAACGCCGACGCTTGGTGTGCGTGAGTGTGCCATATTGGAGCCGCCAAGCGCGGCCGGGTTCCTGGCAGAGGGTCAGACGCGGCGACTCGCGCCGCCAGCGTTAACAGGCCCCTTCGCCGCGCCTGGGAGGCGTCGACTATGCTGGAAGCGAGATGAGGCAGCGCCGCGAGCCACCCTCGCCGTCACCCCGGGAGTCGCGGCGCCGCCCCGATCATCATTGCCCGGCACAAGGAGCTATGCCATGCCCAACAAGGCCCCCACCATCGTGCGTGAGATCATGTCCCGCGACTGCTACCGGGTCACCGGCCAGACCTCGGTCGCCACCCTGGCCGAGGGCCTCGCGCTGCACCGCCTGCCCGGCGTACCCGTGGTCGATGAGCGGGACCACCTGATCGGCTTCATCTCCGAGCAGGACGTGATGGGCAAGGTGCTGGAGAGCTCCTATCTCGGCGACGAGCCGCCGCTGGTTCGGGAGATGATGCGCAACGAGGTGCTGTCGGTGTCGCCCACCAAGAGCATCACCGATCTGGCCCAGGAGATGCTGGGCGCCAAGCCCAAGGTCTATCCGGTGGTCGAGCAGGGCCGGCTGGTAGGGATCGTCACCCGCCGCGACGTGCTGAGCGCCCTGATCCGCATGCGCCACTCCTGATCCTCGACGACTGGCCACGGCACCCAGTCTCGACACTCGCCCCCGACACCCGGCTCATGCCGAGTGTCGAGTGTCGGCTCTCTGGTGTCTCGCGCCGCCACGCGACGGGCCAGGCCGGCCCAGGACAAGGCCCCAGCCCCCTGAAACGCCCACAAAGAAAGGCCGCCCCATGAGTCATGGGGCGGCAAAGATCGATAGTGCAAGCTAAGGCAACAGTGTTAGCGACTGCTATCGCGTTGTTGCCTACGCACCATCTGACAGCGGTGGTGGGAAAAGTTCGCCAGCGCGCCAAAAATTTCGCCTTCGTCTCGCACGGCAACCTCACCGGCGTGCGGCAAGGCACCGCGGAACAGTCACTTAGCGCGGATCCCACAGAAAAAGCCCGCGACGCCCTTGCAAAGGCTAACCACTTGGTTTTACTATCCAAATCCCTTCGCGGGTGTAGCTCAATGGTAGAGCAGAAGCTTCCCAAGCTTAAGACGAGGGTTCGATTCCCTTCACCCGCTCCACGCCCCGGCGTGCCGCCTCAGCTTTTCAAGACATCCATCTCCTGGATCCGCCGCACCTGCCGCTGAGCGATCGGTACCAGCTCGATTGCACGGAGCCGCGAACCATGACCCTTTTCCTGCTGGTCCTCACCGTCTGCCTGGTCATCTTCGGCGGCATGATCGCCCTGATGATGCTCTCCGGCACCCCCCGCTATCGCACGGAGCCCGAGCAGCTGATGGCGCTGTTCGACAAGGCGCTGGCGAGCAGCGTCAGCGAGACCGAGTGGAACACCATCATCGGCTATCCGATCCGCCACGACGACTACCTGGAGGGGATTCGCCACCGGGCCCAGCGACTGATGGACGAGCATGGGCGGCATGGGCGCATGGCGCGCGGCAAGCCGCTGCTCGACGACGAAGGCCAGCAGGAGCTGGCGGCACTGCGTGACCACCTGGCGGCCCACACCGCCCTGCGCCGCCGCGAGGATTGACGCCAAGCGTTGAAGCCTCGCCTGGTATACTGTGGTGTCATGCTGCTGACATGCCCAGCCGGAGGCCTCTCGTGACCAGTGCCATCCGTCAGATCCCCCTCGACACCGCGATCCACCACCACGCCCACGACTTCCACCAGATCGTGATCGGCCTGCGTGGCGAAGCCGAGTTCGAGATCGAGGGACTGGGCGGTTCCATCTCGGCCTTTTCCGGCTGCATCGTGCCGGCCAACCACCTGCACTACTATGCCGGCCACGGCGACAACCACCAGCTGATTCTCGACCTGCCCCACGACGCCTTCGCCGTGACGGGCCACCAGCGCGACCTGATCCAGCTGTTCGATGCGCCGCGCTTCTTCTCCCTCGATGCCGCGCTTCGCCACTACCTGGATTTCCTGCTCCAGGAGCTGGCCCTGCTGGCCCGAGAAGGGACTCTTGCGCCGCTGCACAGCGAGCGACTGGCCGGCACCCTGCTGGGCTCCCTGCATGCGCGCCTGGCCAACGAGCCAGCCACGCCGGCCCGCCGCCTCGACCTGGTGGCCCTGGATCGCTTCATCGATCATCACCTGGGCGAGCGACTCCGCGTGGCCGACCTGGCCGCCCAGGCCTGCCTGAGCGAGGCACACTTCAGCGACCGCTTCCGCCAGAGCACGGGGATGTCACCCTGGCAGTACGTGATGCGCCGCCGACTGGAGAGCGCCCGTCAGCTGGTGCAGCAGAGCGGGCTGCCGCTGTCGGAGATTGCCGCGCGCACCGGCTTCACCAGCCAGAGTGCCCTGTCGCGGGCCTGCCGGCAGGCCTTCGGACGGCCCCCCAGCCAGCTGCGTCGCGATCCGCGCGGCCAACTCGCCTCACCCGTCACCTCACCGGCCCAAGGCGCAGCGGCCAAGACCCTTAGACGAAAGTAGAAATTTCAACCATTTCACGGCAATAAACCGTGAAACCGTTAAATTCTACCGAGAATTCGCCAAGCAGGACGACACTCACGCTCCTACCCTCAACGCATCTCCCGCGCCGCCCGTGACAGCTCTCTGGCGGCCGGGCATCGCCCTCTGACGACGGCTTACACTCTGGGGAGTTAGATGCTAAACGCCAACAACATGCTGGCAGGTGAGACCTGGCAGCAGGACCTCGACACCCTCTTCGCACGCATCAGTGATCACTATGCGATCGACGAGGAAGCGTTCGTTCGCGAGCTGGTCGACCTGCTGTCCGCCGACGAGGCCGATTTCAAGCGCACCGCCCACCAGGCGGCCGAGCTGGTGCGGGAAGTCCGCGAGATGGATACCGCCGTGGACTCCATCGACGAGTTACTTCAGCAGTACAGCCTGGACACCCACGAGGGCCTGATGCTGATGTGCCTGGCCGAGGCCATGCTGCGCATCCCTGACAAGGCCACCGCCGATGCCCTGATCGAGGACAAGCTGGGCCCGTCGGACTGGAAGTCACATCTGGGCCAGAGCGAGTCGTGGTTCGTCAACGCCTCGACCTGGGGTCTGCTGATGACCGGCCGCGTCATCAATCTGGACAAGCCCAAGGAAGGCAAGCCCGCCCACTTCATCAACAAGCTCGTCAATCGCATGGGCGAGCCGGTGATCCGTCGCGCCATGTACGAGGCGATGAAGATCATGGGCAAGCAGTTCGTGCTGGGTCGCGACATCGATGAGGCGCTCAAGCGCTCCAAGCCGCTGTTCGACAAAGGCTACACCTACTCCTACGACATGCTCGGCGAGGCCGCCCGCACCCGCGCGGACGCCAAGCGCTATTTCGAGTCCTACGCCGCCGCCATCAAGAGCGTCGGCAAGACCAGCAAGGCCCTGTCGGCCAGCACGCCGTCGCCGTCGATCTCCATCAAGCTCTCGGCCCTGCACCCCCGCTACGAGTTCGGCCGTCGCGAGCAGGTCCTCGAGGAGCTGGTCGGCACCGTCCGCGAACTGGCCGCCATGGCCCGCGAGCTCGACGTCGCCATGACCATCGATGCCGAGGAGGTCGATCGCCTGGAGCTGTCGCTGGAGGTCTTCCGCGCCGTCTACGAGAGCGATACCTGCCGCGGCTGGGGGCACTTCGGCCTGGTCGTGCAGGCCTATGCCAAGCGCGCCCTGCCGGTGCTGCACTACCTCAACCGCCTGGCCGACCGCCAGGGCGACGAGATCCCCATGCGCCTGGTCAAGGGCGCCTACTGGGACACCGAGGTGAAGGAGTCCCAGCAAATCGGCGCCGACGGCTACCCGGTCTTCACCCGCAAGGCCAATACCGACGTCGCCTATCTGGCCTGCGTCAGCTTCCTGCTCTCGGACAACACCCGCGGGCGCATCTTCCCGCAGTTCGCGACGCACAACGCGCACACCATCAGCACCATCCTGGAGCTCGCCAACGAGGCCAGGCGTCCCTTCGAGTTCCAGCGCCTGCACGGCATGGGCGAGGCGCTCTACGACGCCGCCCTCAAGCGCGCACCGAAGGGCACCTACTGCCGCATCTATGCGCCGGTGGGGGCTCACAAGGACCTGCTGCCTTACCTGGTGCGCCGGCTGCTCGAGAACGGCGCCAACTCCTCCTTCGTGCACCAGCTGGTCGACCCGCGAGTGCCGGTCGAGTCGCTGTGCGTGCATCCGGTCGAGACGCTCAAGCAGTACACGACCTATGCCAACCACCGGATCCCGCTGCCCAAGGACATCTACGGCCCGGCGCGGCGCAACTCCCGCGGCGTCAACCTGAACATCAACAGCCAGTATCGGCCGCTGATGGACGAGATGGCGACCTTCATGGACCGGGAGTACCACACCCGGCCGCTGCTGGCCTTCGACGTCGCCGAGGACGCGAGTGCGCGCCACGACGTGCTCTGCCCCTTCGATCGTCGGGTCAGGGTCGGCAGCGTGCAGTGGACCTCCAAGGACCAGGCCGCCAAGGCCGTCGACGCCGCCTGGGCGGCCTTCCCGAGCTGGGATGCCACGCCGGTCGCCGAGCGCGCCGCCATCGTCAGCCGCCTGGGCGACTTGATGGAGGAGAACCTCGCCGAGCTGATGACGCTGTGCTCCCGCGAGGGCGGCAAGCTGTTGACCGACGGGGTCGACGAGATCCGCGAGGCGGTCGACTTCTGCCGCTACTACGCCGTGCGCGCCGAAGAGCTCTTCGGCAGCACGACCCGCCTGCCGGGACCCACCGGCGAGTCCAACGAGCTGATGATGGGCGGCAAGGGCGTGTTCGCGGCGATCAGCCCCTGGAACTTCCCGATCGCGATCTTCTGCGGCCAGGTCGTGGCCGCCGCCGTCGCCGGCAACCCGGTGCTGGCCAAGCCCGCCGAGCAGACCTCGCTGGCCGCCAACCGCATCATCGAGCTGCTCCATGAAGCCGGCATGCCGCGCGACGTGGTGCAGCTGCTGCCCGGCGACGGCCCCACCGTGGGCAGCGTGCTGAGCGGCGACCCGCGCATCACCGGCGTGGTCTTCACCGGCGGCACCGATACCGCCCAGATCATCAACCGGGCGCTGGCGGCCCGCGAGAACGCGCCCCTGCCGACGCTGATCGCCGAGACTGGCGGCATGAACGCCATGATCGTCGATTCCACGGCCCTGCCCGAGCAGGTGGTGGCCGACGTCATCCAGTCGGCCTTCCAGAGTGCCGGTCAGCGCTGCTCCGCGCTGCGCGTGCTCTACGTGCAGGACGACGTAGCCGATCGCGTCATCGAGATCCTCAAGGGCGCCATGGACGAGCTGCACGTGGGCGACCCGCGCCACCTGGGCACCGACGTGGGCCCGGTGATCGACGAGGACGCCCGCCAGGGCCTGATGGCGCATATCGACCGGCTCAAGAGCGAGGATCGCCTGGTCGCCGAGACGCGACTCGACCCGGCCCACACCGCCAACGGCACCTTCGTCGCCCCGGTGGCGTTCGAGATCGATGGCATCGAGGCGCTGGAACGCGAGCAGTTCGGTCCCGTTCTGCACATCGTGCGCTATCGCGCCAGCGAGATCGATCGGGTGATCGACTCCATCAATGGCAGGGGCTATGGTCTGACCTTCGGCGTTCACAGCCGTAACCAGAGCTTCGCCGACGAGATCGCGCAGAAGATCCGTGCCGGCAACATCTATATCAACCGCAATATCATCGGTGCGGTGGTGGGAGTTCAGCCCTTCGGCGGACAAGGGCTATCGGGTACCGGTCCCAAGGCCGGCGGTCCGCACTACCTGCTGCGTTTCGCCACCGAAAAGACCGTGACGGAAAACACTGCCGCCCTGGGTGGCAACGCGTCGCTGCTGGCGCTAGGCGACGAGTGACCCCCCACTCGTCATCACAACAAGACGGAAGGAACCCCTGATGATCAAATGCAATGCCGCTACTGGCTTCATCTCCGCGCCCCGCCCGATCGCGATGCTCGTCATCGACGCTCCGGTCTGAAGGCGCACTAACAACGTGTCGGCGCTACATCCGACCCAATAATTTGGAGAAATTCTTATGGCTATTGGCGTGTGGATCAGTCTATTTGCCTACTTTGCGCTCATGATCGCCATCGGCTTTTATGCCATGCGCAAGTCCACTTCCACGTCCGAGGATTACATGCTGGGCGGCCGGGCTCTCAGTCCCCAGGTCGCCGCCCTGTCGGCCGGCGCTTCGGACATGAGCGGCTGGTTGCTGCTGGGTCTGCCCGGGGCCATGTTTGTCTCCGGCCTGGGGTCGGCCTGGATCGGCATCGGCCTGCTCGTGGGGGCGTTCTTCAACTGGACGCTGGTCGCCCCCCGTCTTCGCGAACAGACGCTTCACTATAACGATGCGATCACCATCCCGGAATTCCTGGGCAACCGGTTCCCGACTCAGGCCATTCCGCTGAGAACGGTATCAGCCATCGTCATCGTGGTCTTTTTCGCGGTCTATACCGCCTCGGGCCTGGTGGCAGGCGGCAAGCTGTTCGAAAGCGCCTTCGCCGGCGTCATCAACATTGGTGGCATGAGCGACTACGCGGCGGGCGTCGCCATCACCCTGGTCGTGGTCCTCGCCTACACGGTGGTGGGCGGCTTCCTGGCCGTGAGCATGACGGACTTCGTGCAGGGCTGCATCATGATGCTGGCACTGGTGATCATGCCGGCGGTGGTGCTCTTCGGCGAAGGTGGCGGCGGTTTCGCCCAGGCCTCCCAGACCCTGAATGAGGTCGATCCCACGCTGCTCTCCTGGACGGAAGGGCTGACCATCGTCGGCTGGCTGTCGGCGGTGACCTGGGGTCTTGGTTACTTTGGCCAACCGCACATCATCGTGCGCTTCATGGCCATCCGGTCTCAGAAAGACGTTCCTATTGCCCGCAACATCGGCATGAGCTGGATGCTCATCTCCCTGATCGGCGCGGTCTCGCTGGGCATCTTTGGCCGGGCCTATGCCGTCCGCAATGGCATGAACGTGGAAGATCCGGAAACGATCTTCATCATCCTCGCGGATCTGCTGTTCCATCCGCTGGTCACCGGTTTCCTCTTTGCCGCCCTGCTCGCCGCGATCATGAGTACCATTTCCAGCCAGCTCCTGGTGTCGTCTTCGTCGCTCACCGAGGACTTCTATCGCCTGTTCCTGCGCAAGGAAGCGAAAGAGAAGGAAGTCGTCGCCATCGGCCGGCTGTGTGTCGTGCTGGTGGGTGTAGTGGCCGCCGTCATCGCGTCCGATCCGACCTCCAAGGTGCTGGGGCTGGTCAGTAACGCCTGGGCAGGCTTCGGTTCGGCCTTCGGCCCGCTGATCATCCTCTCGCTGATGTGGCCGCGCACCAACGGTGCCGGCGCCCTCGCGGGCATGGTGGTGGGTGCCCTCACCGTCATGCTCTGGATCAACCTGGGCTGGAACGCATCGTTCATGGGCGGTCCCGGCGTGTACGAGATCATCCCCGGCTTCATCGCGGCCTTCATTGCCATCCTGGTGGTGAGCAGCGTGACGGCCGATGCCGGTGAGTATCAGCACATCACTCGCTAACGGTGCGGGAATAACGCACTCCACGTAGTACGTAGTAAAAGGGCTCCTGCGGGAGCCCTTTCCATTTGTGCGTCAGGTATGGGTCACATGAGAAAGCCGCCTTCGGGCGGCTTTCTTCGTCTCGTGCTAGCGCCAGACCTCCAGCAACATGACCACAGCGGCGAACCCCCACAGGGCCCATCGACTGAGGGGCGCGCCCGCCAGGCGCCGAAGCGTGCCCTCACCCACCTCGAGGGCCAGCGGCCGCACGAAGGCCGCCCCCAGCGCCCAGGCGCCGATCAGGATCAGCGGCAGGCGCCACGCCATCGGCAGCGTCTGGATGGGCTCGGGGCGAAGCAGCAGCCAGATGGCCAGAACCGCCGCCAGCAGGAGCGTCAGCAGCGGTTGGTCGAAACGGCCGGGGCGGCGCCCGGTAAAACCGGTGGTAAAGAGAGGTCGGCCGGCCATGAGCGACTCCGGTGGCATCATCCACCTTGAGTGAAGCCGAATTTCGGCGTGCTTTCGAGGCGCCGTGAAGGAAAACCCAAAAAGTTATACAAGAGCTGTAATTCGAAGCTATGCTGAATACACAAACCCACAAGAAAATCCACATGACGCCTATCTTGCCCATAGAAAAATGCGACAAGACATTAACAAACCTCCTTCGCTGGGCTAATAAATGCCCCTTTCCCACCTCTCGCCCGAACGATGGATGACACGAGGAACCTTCCCATGAACTCCAGGCTTCTGATCGCGACGGTCGCCCTCGCCACGGCCGGCCTCGCCACCGCCCCGGTCGCCATGGCCTACCAGGCCGGCGACATCGTCTTGCGTGGCGGTATCGCCAAGGCCGAGGTCACCGACGATATCGGCTCCCTTGACGTAGTCGGGGAGCTGGAGGTCTCCGATGAGCGCGGCATGGCCTACAGCGTGGGCTACCTGTTCAGCGACAGGCTGGGGGTCGAGCTCAACGGCACCGAAGCCGTCGAGCACCGGCTCAGCACCGCGGCCCTCGGCGGCGTGGATCGCCTGCCCGTCAACCTGATGATCAACTACTATCCGATGGGCGGCAGCGTCTCGCGCATACAGCCCTATGTGGGCGCCGGCCTCAACTACACCCACTTCTCCGAGGAAGAGCTCGAGGGGCTGGACGTCGACAAATCCTATGGACTGGCCGGCCAGGTCGGTCTCGAAATGGCGGTGACGCACTACCTGCTGGTCGGGGCCTTCGCGCGGTATGCCAACGTCGATGCCGATGTGAGCATCGGGGGCACGGCGCTCGGCGAGGCCGACATCGATCCGATGACCCTCGGCGGCGGCGCCACCTTCCGCTTCTGATCCGTTACCGAGCAAAGGACGACTGAGCCGCACATGGCAATGCCGGGCCCATGGCCCGGCCTTACTTTGGTTGTACCTTCAGCCCCATGCCGTCCCATCCTTGCGCTGGATCAATATTCTCAAAAAATGACGCCGATAGACTGTTGGCAGATTCCGACGCGGCAAGGCCGCCGCCCTCTCGTCAATCAGGAGATGACCCATGCGCAAGAAAGCTATTTCTTCCCTGCTCGTAGCCGGCGTTGCCGCCGCTGCCTTCACCACCAGCACCCAGGCCTTCGCCTATGGCGCCGGGGACTTCTTCACCCGCGTGGGCGTCGCCAAGGTCGATCCCAAGAGCGATAATGGTGATCTTGACCTGACGTCTCTTGGCGCATCAGTGCACGATGTCGAGGTCGACGACGATAGCGCCTTCGCCTTTACCCTGGGCTATCGCTTCACCGACAAGCTGGGCGTCGAGCTGCTGGCCGCCGAGCCCTTCGACCACGACTTCCAGGTCGAGGGCGTGACCGGCGGCTCCGTCGATCACCTGCCGCCGACCCTGACCGTGCAGTACTATCCGCTGGGCGGCACTGACGCCCGCGTCCAGCCCTACGCCGGCATCGGCGTCAACTACACCACCTTCTCCGATGAAGAGCTTGAAGTTGGGCTTCCTGTCGAATTCGATGACTCCTGGGGCGCGGCCGGCCAGGTGGGCGTCGACCTGCTGATCGACGATAGCTGGGCGCTTAACGCCGCCGCCTGGTACCTGGATATCGACACCGATGTCACTGTCGCCGGCAACGATGTCGGCGAGGTCGAGATCGACCCGGTGGTGGTGATGGCCGGCGTCAGCTACCGCTTCTGATCGCCCCGCCCGACACGACAAGGCCCGCCAACCGGCGGGCCTTGTTGCGTCTGGGCCTGGTGCCTGGCGCTGGCGAGATAGCTAGCGCGGGGTCTCGCGCGAGAGCCCGAGCGCGGCCAGGGTCGTCGCATCGAGCCCGGCCACCGCCTCCACAGCGGCCAGGCGGGCATGATAGTCGGGCGTCAGGAAGGGCTCCCCGGCCAGCAGATGCTCGAGATACTCCCGAGCCGGTCGCAGGGCGTTCGCGGTGGTGCCCGGCGCGGCGATATAGACCCAGGCCTCGATCGCGCCCTCGCGGGTCACGATGGGCAGCCGACGGCGGTCGTAGTCGTGGGGATAACCCTCGAAGGGGTCCATTTCGTGGATCTGGTCGGGGTGCTCGAGCTCGAACAGCGCGCCCTCCACCCGCTC
This sequence comes from Halomonas pelophila, assembly GCF_040196315.1. NCBI lineage: Bacteria > Pseudomonadati > Pseudomonadota > Gammaproteobacteria > Oceanospirillales > Halomonadaceae > Halomonas > Halomonas pelophila. Next base: position 58,934 of record NZ_JBEGCI010000002.1, on the reverse strand, counting down.
GCCGGCCGACGCCGCCACATTGGCATGGGCGATGCCCGCCACCCTCGAGGCCTTGTCGAAGCGAAGGCCGTGGTCGTGCAGTACGCCGGCCAGCGCCCGGCGGGTGCGCCCGATGCGGGCGGCGACCCGGGCGGCGTTCATGTTGCTGCCGTAGGCGAAATAGAAGGGCATCGGGCGACCTCAGTTCTCGGTGACCAGGCGGTCGATCTCCTCGACCACGCGGCACATCAGCAGCCGGTCGCTGGCGCGCGCGCCTTCCTGCTTCAACCAGGCCTCCACCGCCGGTGCCACCTCACACTGGGCCGGCATCGGCGCGCGCGCCTCGACCAGCACCTCCAGGCGCACGATGAAGACGAAGCGCAGCCACTGGGGCAGCGTCATGGTGTCAACGCAGAACGGCTGCACGCTGTCGAAGGCATGCGACTCGGGGCGCTCCATGCGCCACAGGCTGGCGGCCTTCATGGTGGCCTCGAGCTCGCGCAGGGCGGCGCCGAGTTCGTCGTGAACGGTCATGGTCAATCTCTCCGGTACGTTTACCGTCATTATCCCCGCTAGCCCCCGTCGCTGGCCACCCCAGCGGGTTGTCCACCGCTCGCAAGGCGACGCACGCCAGTCTTGTGCACAATGCACAGATATCCTGAATGGCCCTGTGGATAAACACTGGAAAGGTGTCGCCTGGCCAGGTCTCATGGGCCCTGGCGCCGACTGATCAGGAAATGACCAGCGCGGCGACACCGCTACGACGCCCCGGGACGGCTGACAGCATCCCGGCACCGCGGTAGAGTGCACGGTTCGTGACCCGGAGACAGCATGCAACCGATCAACAGCCTTCACGACTTCTTCCAGCGCAGCGGTGCCGAGGTGAGGCTCTATCACCTGGGGCGACGCGTCGAGCCCTGCCCGCTCGATACCCTGGCCGCCTTCGAGGCCGGCGAGCAGGCATGGCCGGCGCCGTGGCAGGGCGCCGCGCGCCTGGCCATGGTCTTCCGTCTGGGTGAGATGGACGACCCGCTGATCTGGTTCCTGGCCCTGCCGCTGGACGAGCAGGGCCACCTCAACCCGGCCCCGCGCGACGCCTTCGTGCAGCGCCTGCTGGAGACCCTGGGCCGCAGCGTGCAGGGCCTGGGCCGGGCCGAGGGCGAGCGGATCGATAACCTGATGAAGGACAATCCGCTGGCCTTCACGCCCTCGCTGCCCTTCCGCGCCGTGCTGCATGCGCGCGCCAGCCGGGATGCCGGCCTGCCGGCCAGCGAGCACCTGGAACCCGCCGAGGCCTACCTGACCGGACAGCAGACGATCGACTGGCGCGCCCTGGGACTGCAGGGGCTGGCCGACGCCGTGGTGCGCCTGGATGCCGCCATGAGCCAGGCCGTCGCCGCCCGCCTCGATGCCCTGCCCGGCGAGGTGCTGACCTCGCTGTGCTACTGCCTGGAGCACGTGGCCATCGACGACGCCCTGGCAGGCGCGCTGCGTCATCGGGGCGAGGCGGCCGGCGCCAGCGGCGACATCGAGACCTTCTGCGCCTGCGTGCGCGCCATGGGCGGCGCCTCGACGGCGCAGGCGGGCGCCTGGTTTGATGCCCTGCTCGACGATCCGGATGCCTGCGGCCCCGACCTGCTGGCGGCCATGGCCGGGCGCGGCTGGCACCACCTGGAGGATGCCGAGCGCCTGCCCCGCTTCCTCACGCGCCTGGCCGAAGCGCCCGGCACCGACTTCAAGGCGGTGGCCCGCGACCTGGCCCTGATCCCGCGGCTGCGCCTGCCGCTGCTGATGACGCTGCGCGAGGCCGAGGCGGATTCCGCCATTGGCCGGCGCCTGGCCGACCTGTCACGCTGAGCGCAGAGACCTGGGAGCGAGATGATGAAAGAACTGCCCTATACGCCCAAGGCGGTGATCGGTCGCCGCGAGATGGTGACCCTGCCGGAGCTGCACCTGACCCTGTGCGCCAAGGCCGATACCGGCGCCCGGACCTCGGCGCTGCACGCCGAGGACATCGAGTCCTACGAAGAGGAGGGTCACCTCTGGGTCGGCTTCACCACGCGCAGCGGCGGCCCCGGCACGCCGGCCCACGTGCATCGCATGCACCTGCACGACCGGCGCCGGGTGACCAGCTCCAACGGCCAGGCCGAATGGCGCTACGTGATCCGCACGACCATGCAGCTGGGCACCCTCTCCTTCCCGGTGGAGCTCAGCCTGACCGACCGCCGCGACATGCGCCACCCCATGCTGCTGGGGCGGCGCGCGCTGCGTCGCCTGCTGGTGGCTCCAGGCGTCGCCTTCCTGCACGGCGAGCCCTGAGCACTCTGTCCTGTATCGCCCACGTCCTACACCGCCCCAGTCCCGATCCGGAGTCCCGCTGAATGCATATCGCGCTGCTGTCCCGCAATCGTAACCTCTACTCCACGCGGCGCCTGATCGAGGCCGCCGAGCAGCGCGGCCACAGCGCGCGCGTGGTCGACACCCTGCGCTGCTACATGAGCATCGCCTCGCACCACCCCTCGATCCACTACAAGGGGGAGGAGCTCGAGCCGTTCGATGCGGTGATCCCGCGCATCGGCTCCTCGATCACCTTCTACGGCTGCGCGGTGCTGCGCCAATTCGAGATGATGGGCACCTACGTGCTCAACGACAACGTCTCCATCACGCGCTCCCGGGACAAGCTGCGCTCGCTCCAGCTGCTGTCGCGCAAGGGGCTGGGACTGCCGATCACCGGCTTCGCCCACTCCCCGGACGACATCCCCGACCTGATCACCATGGTCAGGGGCGCTCCGCTGGTCATCAAGCTGCTGGAGGGCACCCAGGGCATCGGCGTGGTGCTGGCCGAGACCAACCAGGCCGCCGAAAGCGTGATCCAGGCCTTCATGGGCATGAAGGCCAACATCATGGTGCAGGAGTACATCAAGGAGGCGAAGGGCGCCGATATCCGCTGCTTCGTGATCGGCGACAAGGTGGTGGCCTCGATGAAGCGCCAGGCCGCCGAGGGTGAGTTCCGTTCCAACCTGCACCGCGGCGGCAGCGCCAGCTCGATCCGCATCACGCCGGAGGAGCGCTCCACGGCCATCCGTGCGGCCAAGGCGATGGGGCTGCGGGTGGCCGGCGTCGATCTGCTGCGCTCCAACCATGGCCCGGTGATCATGGAGGTCAACTCCTCGCCGGGCCTGCAGGGCATCGAGAAGGCCACCGGCAAGGACATCGCCTCGCTGGTCATCGAGCACCTGGAGCGCAACGCCGCCCCGCGCCGCAAGGTCCCGCCTCGCCCCAAGGGCTGAGGGACAGGGATGAGGCCTGCGTCCAAAGGCTAACGGCGAACCCGGGATTTATTGATCCGCGGGGGTGGCAAATGCACGTCGACAGCCCCACAATCTGCGTCACCGGAGGAGGTGACCGCTCATGTTTCTCGACAATCGCCAGGTGGCGATGGACAGTGCCCTCGAGGCAATGGCCGACAGCATCGATTATTTCCAGGACAATCTCGAGCGCCTGCATCCGGCGCTGCGCGATAGCCTGAAGCCCCACTATGAGGCGCGCAGCCGATCGATGCAGAAGCTGCAGGAGCTGTCGCGCAAGCACCTCAAGCTGCTGCCCCGCGACGCCGATGTCGAGCGCGACGACTACATGTGGCTGTGGAGCCGCCTGAAGAGCTTCGTCGGCAACGAGAGCCTGGTGGTGATCGGTGAGCTGCTCGAGCAGGAGCGGGTGCTGATGCAGGCGCTCTCCACCCTCTTCACCCATCCCCTGCCCGAGCCGCTGGAACCAGTCATCGAGGAGTGCTGGAAAGGCTGCCGGGCGCTGATTCGGGAGCTGTATCGCCTGCAGAAGCAGCGCCAGAAGCGCTGAACAACCCCGGCGGCATCAGCAGACGCTCACGCTCATCCGGCGTGATGTCCAGCGGCTCGAGCGGCCCAAGAAAGTGCGGCTCGCGCTCCCACACGTATAGATCCCCCAAGGTGGCCACCCGCGCCACCCACTCGCGCAGCTTGAGCCGCCAGAGCCCGGACACCGCGCGCTCCGGCGCCGCACAGCCGCGAACCTCCAGGCCCAGCGCCTCACCGATGAACAGCGCCCGCGGCAGGTGCCAGTCCTGGGTGATCAGCAGCGCGCGCTTCACGCCGAACACGTCCCTTGCCCGCGACAGGGTGTCGAAAGTGCTGAAGCCGGCATAGTCCAGGGTCATGTCCACGTCGCGCACGTCGCGGCTTCGCAGGTCGCGCCACATGGTCACCGGCTCGTTGTAGTAGCGGGTGCTGTTATCACCGGAGATCAGCAGGTGATCGACCCGTCCCTGGTGGATCAGCTTGGCGGCGGCCTCCATGCGCCCCTCGAAGTGCGGGTTGCGACTCCCGCTGCGCGTCCAGTGGGACGTGCCGAAGACGATGCCTACCGGTTCGCTGACGCACTGCGAGGAGACCGACTCGATGCGCCCCACGGTGCGACCCAGGACGTAGACGTTGGCCAGCACGAACAGCAACACCGCCAGGAGCGCAAGCGCTCCCAGCGTCATCAGTACTCCCTTGCAGAGCGTCCAGAATGGCAGGCGCATGGATCTCCCCGGCGCAACCGCTAGAACATTCCCAGTTCCAGCTTCGCTTCGTCGCTCATCATCTCACGACTCCAGGGGGGATCGAACACGATCTCGGTGTGCACCTTGCTGATCTGGGGGGCGCCGAGGATCTTGTTGCGCGCATCGGCGGCGATCACATCGCCCATGCCGCAGCCCGGGGCGGTCAGGGTCATGCGGATGGTGACGATGCGCTCGCCACTGATCAGCCGCTCGATGCGACAGCCGTAGACCAGGCCGAGGTCGACGATGTTGACCGGGATCTCAGGGTCGAAGCAGGTGCGCAGCTGGTCCCACACGAACTGCTCTATCTCCTCCTCCGAGGCGTCCTCGGGTAGCGTCGGACGCGGCAGCGCCTCCAGGCCCAGCGCGTCCAGATTGGCGCCCTCGACCAGGAAGAGGCGCCCCTCATAGCCCACGCTGACCGTGCTGCCCTTGGCCTGCATGACGCTGACGATGCTGTCCTCGGGCAGGGTCACGGTCTTGCCGAAGGGAATGGAAATCGCCGCCACGTCACGCTGCAGGGGCAGCTCCTGCCCCTTGTGCAGGGTGGCTATCTGCTCGATATCGCTCATGTCGCTCCTTGATAAGCCTCAGCGCAGCATGCCGACGACGCGCTCGAGCCCCTCGACGAAGACGTCGATCTCCTCGGGCGTGTTGTAGGCGGCGAAGGAGGCGCGGCAGGTCGCGTCCACGCCGAACTGCGACAGCAGCGGCTGGGCGCAGTGGTGGCCGGTGCGGATCGCGACGCCGAGCTGATCGATCAAGAGCCCGATGTCCTGGGAGTGGGCGCCGTCGACCACGAAGGAGAGCACGCCGGCCTTGTCCGGTGCGGTGCCGAGGATGCGCAGCCCCTCGATGCCGGCCACCCCCTCGGTGGCATGCTCGAGCAGGCGCGCCTCCCAGGCGCCGATCAGCGGCAGGCCGATGTCGCCGACCCACCTGAGGGCCCGCCCGAGGGCGATCACCTCGGCGATGGCCGGCGTGCCGGCCTCGAACTTGTGCGGGATGTCGGCGAAGGTGGTCGGCACCTCGAGAGAGACCGTCTTGATCATCTCGCCGCCGCCCTGCCAGGGCGGCATCGCCTCGAGCAGCTCGGCACGGCCATAGAGCACGCCCACCCCCGTGGGCCCGTAGACCTTGTGGCCAGAGAAGGCGTAGAAGTCGGCGTCGATGGCCTGGACGTCGATGGCCTGATGGGGCGCGGCCTGGGCGCCATCGATCAGGATGCGGGCGCCGTGCTCATGGGCCACGCGGGCCATCTCGGCCACCGGGTTGACGGTGCCGAAGGCGTTGGAGACGTGGTTCACGGCGACCAGGCGGGTGCGCTCGGTGAAGAGATCGCAGTAGGCCGCGAGGTCCAGCACGCCGCGCTCGTCGACTGGAATCACCTTGATGGTGAAGCCGAGCTCGCCGGCCAGCAGCTGCCACGGCACGATGTTGGAGTGGTGCTCGAGGCGCGAGATCAGCACCTCGTCGCCGGCCTTCAAGTTGGCCCGGCCCCAGGCGTTGGCCACCAGGTTGATCGCCTCGGTGGTGCCGCGGGTGAAGACGATCTCGCGATGGTCCGCGGCGTTCAGGAAGGCGCGCACCGTCTCCCGAGTGCCCTCGAAGGCCGCGGTGGCCTCGTCGGACAGGGTGTGCAGGCCGCGGTGGATGTTGGCGTTGTAACGACCGTAGTAGTCGTCGAACACCTCGATCACCTGGCGCGGCGTCTGGCTGGTGGCGGCATTGTCCAGATAGATGAGTGGCTTGCCGTGGACCTCCCGATCGAGGATCGGGAAGTCGCGTCGAAGCTTCGCCACGTCCAGGGTCAGGTCGCTGAAATCGGCCATGGCTTACTCCTCGTTCAGGGCCACGGCGGCTTCCACCAGGCCGGCCAGGTTGAAGCGCTCGGGCAGCTTGCCGGCGACCGCCAGCTCGACCCGTTCGGCCACCACATCGAGATTCACCTGCTCCATCACCTCGCCGGCGAAGGCCAGGGTCAGCAGGCCGCGGGCGGTCTGCTCGTCGAGGCCGCGGGTGCGCAGGGCGAACACCGCCTCCTCGTCGAGCTGGCCGGTGGTGGCGCCGTGGGCGCACTTCACGTCGTCGGCGTAGATCTCGAGCTCGGGCTTGGTGTCGATCTCCGCGCGGTCGGAGAGCAGCAGGTTGGCGTTGCTCTGCTCCGCCTCGATCTTCTGGCTGTCGCGCTTGACGATCACCTTGCCGTTGAAGACGCCATGGGCGCGGTCGTCGAGGATGCCCTTGTAGTTCTCGCGGGACACGGTGTGCGGCGCGTTGTGGTTGACCAGGGTGTGGTTGTCCACGTGCTGGCGACCCTGGCCGTAGAAGAGGCCGTTGAACTGCGTCTCCGCGCCCTGGCCGTTGAGTTCGGCCACCAGGTCATTGCGCACCAGCGCGCCGCCCAGGTTGAGATTGCACGAGGCGTAGCGGCTGTCGCGGGCCTGCTCCACGTGAATGCTGGCCACGTGCAGGTCCTTGAGCGAGGCCTCCTGCAGCTTGTAGTGGGTAAGCATCGCGCCGCGCTCGAGGATGATCTCCTCGACCAGGTTGGTGAAGTTGGCGGCCTCCTCCTGACCCACATGATGCTCGATCACCGTGGCCTCGCTGCGCCCGGCCATCTGGATCAGGATGCGCGGATGGCTCATCACCGCCTGCTCGCCGGCCCGGGAGAGGAACTGCAGCACGATGGGCTTCTCGACCACGGTGCCCGGCGCCAGGCGCAGCACGGCGCCCTCCTCCATGAAGGCGGTGTTGAGCGCGGCGAAGGATGAAAACTCGACGCCGGTCAGCCGGCCCAGCGGCCCGCCCACGGCCTCGTGGTTCTCCTCGAGGGCCGCCGAGAGCGGCATCAGCGCAACGCCCTCGGGCAGCTCATCGAGCCGCGACAGCGCCGGGGCGAAGACGCCGTCGACGAAGGTCAGGCGGTGCGCCTCGATCGGCAGCGTCAGCGCCGCCGCGCTGGCGGGCGAGAACTCGGCGTCGCTGGCCAGGGCGAAGTCGCCCCGGGCGATGGCGCGCACGTCGGTGTACTTCCACTCCTCGACCCGGCGATGGGGAAAGCCCATGGCCTCGAAGCGTGCCGCACCCGCCTGGCGCCGCGCGGCGATCCAGGTGGGTTCCGGCCCGCGGGCGGCGTTGCGCTCGGCCAGGCGGTCGAGGAAGGTCTTCACGTCTTCACTCATGCGGCGGACTCCTCCTGCACCCAGTCATAACCACGGCTCTCGAGCTCGAGGGCCAGCGCGGCATCGCCGCTCTTGACGATGCGGCCGTCGACCAGCACGTGGACCCGGTCCGGCACGATGTAGTCGAGCAGGCGCTGGTAGTGGGTCACCAGCAGGATGGCCCGGTCCTCGGCGCGCAGGGAGTTGACGCCATCGGCCACCACCTTCATGGCATCGATGTCGAGGCCGGAGTCGATCTCGTCGAGCATGGCGAGGCGCGGCTCGAGCACCAGCATCTGCAGGATCTCGTTGCGCTTCTTCTCGCCCCCGGAGAAGCCCTCGTTCACGGCCCGCTGCAGGAAGCTGGTGTCCATCTTCATGGAGGCCACCTTCTCCTTGATCAACTTCATGAACTCCGGCGCGGGGATCTCGCCCAGCCCCTCGGCCTCGCGCTTGGCGTTCAGCGCCGCCTTGAGCAGGTAGATATTCTTCACCCCCGGGATCTCCACCGGGTACTGGAAGCCCAGCAGCAGGCCGGCACGGGCGCGCTCCTCGATCTCCATCTCCAGCACGTCCTGGCCCTCGAAGGTGATCGAGCCCTGCGTTACCTCATAGCCGTCCTTGCCGGCGATCACCGCCGAGAGGGTCGACTTGCCGGCCCCATTGGGACCCATGATGGCGTGGACCTCACCGGCGTTGATGGTCAGCGTGAGGCCCTTGAGGATCTCGGAACCCTCGACCGTTACGTGCAGATCCTTGACTTCGAGCATGTTGACTACCTTTTGAGCTATCAGCCGCCGCGGCGACTTGCATAAGTTGATTCTTTTCCCGCCCGCAGGGACGCTCCCTGGTGCCTTGTCTCTGACAAGGATGAGCTGTTCCGGCGCCGGACCACCGCGAGGGCGCTGTGAGCCCCTCCCTGGGCGCTACCTTTGCCATCCATGGCAAAGGACCCTCGCTTAGGCCCGACCCCGGCGCTCATATCGCCGGGCCCTCGAGTGACGTTCGTTAACCCACGGCGCCTTCCAGAGTGACGTTCAGCAGCGCCTCGGCCTCCACGGCGAACTCCATCGGCAGCTCCTGGAAGACGTCCTTGCAGAAGCCGTTGACGATCATGCTGACCGCGTCCTCCTCGGAGATGCCCCGGCTCTGGCAGTAGAAGAGCTGATCCTCGCCGATCTTGGAGGTGGTGGCCTCGTGCTCCACCGTGGCGGTGCTGTTGCCGATCTCCTGGTAGGGGAAGGTGTGGGCGCCGCACTGATCGCCGATCAGCAGCGAGTCGCACTGGGTGAAGTTGCGCGCGCCCTTGGCCCGTGGGCCCACCTTCACCAGGCCGCGGTAGGACTGGTTGCTGCGTCCGGCGGAGATGCCCTTGGAGATGATGCTCGAGCGGGTGCCCTCGCCGATATGGATCATCTTGGTGCCGGTGTCGGCCTGCTGGCGACCGTTGGTCACCGCCACGGAGTAGAACTCGCCGATGCTGTCCTTGCCGCGCAGCACGCAGGAGGGGTACTTCCAGGTGATGGCGGAGCCGGTCTCGACCTGAGTCCAGCTGATCCGCGAGCGATCGCCGCGGCAGTCGCCGCGCTTGGTGACGAAGTTGTAGATGCCGCCCTTGCCGTCCTCGTCGCCGGGGTACCAGTTCTGCACCGTGGAGTACTTGATGTAGGCGTCTTCCAGGGCCACCAGTTCGACCACCGCGGCGTGCAGCTGGTTCTCGTCGCGCTGGGGCGCGGTGCAGCCTTCCAGATACGACACCTGGGCGCGGCTCTCGCAGACGATCAGCGTGCGCTCGAACTGCCCGGTGTTGGCGGCGTTGATGCGGAAGTAGGTGGAGAGCTCCATCGGGCAGGTCACGCCCTCGGGCACGAAGACGAAGGAGCCGTCGGTGAACACCGCCGAGTTGAGCGCCGCGAAGTAGTTGTCGCCCTGGGGCACCACGCTGCCCAGGTACTGCCGGACCAGCTCCGGGTAGTCGCGGACCGCCTCGGAGATGGAGCAGAAGATTACCCCCGCCTCGTGCAGCTTCTCCTTGAAGGTGGTGGTCACCGAGACGGAGTCGAAGACCGCGTCCACCGCCACGCCCGCCAGGGCCGCCCGCTCGTGCAGAGGAATGCCAAGCTTTTCATAGGTCTCGAGCAGCTTGGGATCGACCTCGTCGAGGCTCTGGGGCTTGTCCTCGTCGCGCTTGGGGGCGCTGAAGTAGGAGATCGCCTGATAGTCGATGGGTGGATAGTCGAGATGCGCCCAGGAGGGCGGCGTCATCTTGAGCCACTGTTGGTAGGCCTTGAGGCGCCACTCCAGCATCCATTCCGGCTCGCCCTTCTTGTTCGAGATGAAGGCGATGGTGCTCTCGTCCAGGCCGGGCGGTATCGTGTCGCTCTCGATGTCGGTCACGAAACCTTCTTTATATTCGCGACGGACAAGCTGTTCCATTTCCTGACTTGCCATGATGTTTCCCCTCCCGGGCGGTTGGGTCGGCGAGCACTGGCTCGCCTCGGGTAGTGAAATACTCGAGTGGATCAGGCTTCGGTGGCCAGACTCACGCTTTGAATGGGCAGCTGCACCGGCAGCTTGATCGGATGGGTATCGGCCAGGTGGGCCAGGGTCACGCCGTCCAGCAGGGTGCGGATGGCCAGTGAGACGCGCTGCCAGTTATCCGCGACGCCGCAGGTGGCGGCCAGGTCACAGTCGCCGCCAGCCTGACTGCACTCGGTCATGGCCACGGGGCCCTCGATGGCCGAGATGATGTCGCTGGCGGTGATCCGGGACGCAGGCCGCGCCAGCGAGTAGCCCCCCTGGGCGCCGCGTCGCGACTCCAGCAGCCCGGCACGCACCAGCATCTTCAGCGTCTTGCTGACCGTAGGGTGCGGCAGCTGGACCGCCTCGGCGAGTTCCGCCGCGGCGTGGGGCTGCTCGGGGTGCCGGGCGATCTGCGCCATCACCACCGCCGCGTAGTCGGTCAGTCTGGAAAGCTTCAGCAAGGCCTGACTCCCCGGGGTTTGACCCCCTCATATTCGATTGGGGACCAGTTTAGTCCTGTATGAATTTGATGTGAAGCCCCGCCGCCCGGGAAGCGTCAGAACCGACAGGATCGCGGCACGTTCGCCGCCATTCGCACAATAATGCCAATCATTCTCATTTGATATGCTACCGATCTTTCCAGCGACGCGACGCCTCGGTAGCATGTCGTTAATCCCTTCCGTCGTTTCCCGCGAGGCCGACACCATGACGACGACCTTCATGCTGCTGATCGGCGCGGCGCTGGCCGCGCTCGCCGCCCTGCACTGGCTGGTGTTTCGCCTGGTCAAGCGGGCGATCACCCGCTCGGAAACGAACCGGCAGCACGATGACCCGCGCCGGGACTGAGCGACGCCGCCCCGCAGCAGAGGCTGCACGGCGACAGGAGAGACGATGATGCGCGAGGCCCCGGTCGTGGTCTTCGGCGGCACCGGCTTTCTCGGTGACGCCATCGTTCGAGAGCTGGTGGAAACCGGCCGCGCGGTGCGCATCGCCGCCCGCCACCCGGCGCTGCCCGCCTGGGCCGAGGAGGGCGACGTCATCGAGCTCGCCACCGCCGACCTGCGTGACGAGGCGAGCGTGAGCGCGGCACTGGCGGGCGCCGGCGCCGTGGTGAATGCCGTCAGCCTCTATGTGGAGACCCGCGAGGCGAGCTTCGAGGCGATCCATGTCGACGGGGCCGGTCGACTGGCCCGCCTGGCGCGGGCGGCGGGCATCGCGCGGCTGGTGCAGGTCTCGGGCATCGGCGTCTCCCCCGACTCGCCCTCGGCCTATGTGCAGGCCCGGGCCCGCGGCGAGGCGGCAGTACTGGACGCCATGCCCAAGGCGATCATCGTGCGCCCCAGCGTGCTGTTCGGCCCCGACGACGCCTTCCTCTCGGGCCTTGCAGGCCTCACCCGGCTGCCGCTGATTCCTCTGTTCGGCCGCGGCGCGACCCGGCTGCAGCCGGTGCATGTGAATGACGTGGCCCGGGCCATCGCCCAGCTGACCGGCCGCCCCGCGACCCCGCGGCGCCTCTTCGAGCTCGGCGGCCCCGAGGTGCTGCGCTACCGCGAGATCCTCGAACTGCTGCTCGACCACCTCGGGCGAGAACGGCCTCTGGTGCCGCTGCCCTTCCTGGCGTGGCGGTTCGTCGCCGCCCTGGCCAGCCGGCTGCCCGTGCCGCCGCTGACCCGCGACCAGGTGATCCTGATGCAGACCGACAACGTCGCCGAAGAGGATGTCGGCGGCTTCCGTGACCTGAAGATCCTGCCCCACACGCTGTGCGAGAGCCTGCCGAGCTGCCTGCCGACACCGCCCGCCCGGGGCTGATCTCAGGCCTTCTTGACGAACTCCGACTTGAGCTTCATCGGCCCGATACCGTCGATCTTGCAGTCGATGTCGTGATCTCCCTCGACCAGGCGGATGTTCTTGACCTTGGTACCGACCTTCACCACCGAGGAGGAGCCCTTGATCTTGAGGTCCTTGATCACGGTCACGCTGTCGCCGTCGGCCAGCGGGTTGCCATTGGCATCGCGGATCACCGCCTCATCCTCGCTCGCCGCCGCGGCGTCCTTCGACCACTCGTGGCCGCACTCCGGGCAGACGTACTGCATGCCGTCGTCGTAGGTGAACTCGGAGCCGCACTCGGGGCAGTTGGGCAGATCGCTCATCGCAGAGGTCCTGTGCATGGGGAGAAAGGCGGCAAGCCTACACCCCGCGCCCGCGATGCTCCAGTTGACCATCGCGCTGATGCGACCGCAGCGGTGAGCCTCCGGGAGCAGCGGCCACAAGACAACCCAGCCATCGGATGAAGCATTCGGTCATGGGTCGCGAAGGTTAAGCTGCTGCGTCACAGGGCGGCGTGACCATGGCCCGGGCTGTCACGAGCGATGCCCCGTGCCGGAGAGCGCGATCGAGGCAGCAGGTCGATGGTGGGTGAGGCCGCCGACCGTCTGGCCGAGCCTGTCGACGTGACCGCCATGCACGGCGGCCTTTGCGGCCTCCCCGCCCATCACGGGGAGACGGACGTCCCCTCCTTTAGCCCGGTGCTCCGTCTCCCAGGGCGGAGAGTCGGTCGGCCTGCACGACCTCGATCCAGTAGCCGTCGACATCCTTGACGAACACCACGTCCTTCATCTTGCCCTGGTCGGAGCGCTTGACGAACTCCACCTCGTTGGCATCGAACCAGGCCTCGGCCGCCTCCAGGTCCGGCACCGAGAAGCAGATGTGGCCGAAGCCCTGCGGTTCGGCATTGCCGTCGTGGTAGATCCGCCCCTCCTGGCCCTCGGTTCCCCAATTGTGGGTCAACTCCAGCACGCCGCGCTGACTGAAGGTCCAGACGGTGCGCTCGCCTGTCTCCTCGGGAACGGTCTCGCCGGCTTCCGGACGGGCCAGGAAGTAGAGCGAGAACTGCATCGCCTCGAAGTCGAGCCTGCGCAGCACCCTCATGCCGAACACCCGAGTATAGAAGCTCAGCGACGCCTCGGGGTCCTTGATCCTGAGCATGGTGTGGTTGAGGCGAAAGCCGTCGGCCTCGGGAGGCGGCACCTGTACGCCGGGATACTGCTCACCTGCAAAGCTCATATCGCAACTCCTTGATCGATAACCTATGAGGGACGAGAGACGCGCCCGCTCCTCCGGGCGCGTCCCGTGACCGCATCAGACCACGCCTTGCTGCATCAGCCGGCCGATATGCTCGGCCTGGCGGATGGCCAACGACACGATCGTCAGTGTGGGGTTCTCCGCGGCGGAGGTCGTGAACTGGCTGCCGTCCGAGATGAAGAGGTTGGGAATCTCGTGGGCCTGGCCGTAGCCGTTGCAGACGCCATCCTCGGGCCGCTCGCTCATCCGGCAGGTGCCCAGGTTATGGGTCGAGGGATACGGCGGCACCTCGTAGATATCCCTGGCCCCCACCGAGCGATAGAGCTCGGTGCCCTGGCGGTAGCCGTGCTCGCGCATGGCGATGTCATTGGGATGGTCGTCGTAATGGACGTTGGCCACCGGTAGCCCGTAGCGGTCGGTGACCTCGGGGTTGAGGGTCACGCGGTTGCTCTCCTGGGGCAGGTCCTCGCCCACCAGCCACATGCCGGCCATGTTCTCGTACTGGCCGAGGGCACCGGTGAAGCGCGGCCCCCAGGCGCCGGGGTCGAGGAAGGCCGCCATGAACGGCAGGCCCAGCGACAGGGTCTCCATCTCGTAGCCGCCGACGAAGCCCCGCTCGGGATCATGGTGCGCCTCGTCGGAGACGATGCCGGCCATGGTGGTGCCGCGATACATGTGCACGGGCTCATCGAAGGTGGCGTAGACCGAGCCGGTCATGTGGCGCATGTAGTTGCGGCCCACCTGGCCCGAGCCATTAGCAAGCCCCTCCGGAAACATCGTGCTGGCCGAGTTGAGCAGCAGTCGCGGCGTCTCCAGGGAGTTGCCTGCTACCGCCACGAGTCGCGCCTTTTGACGCTGCTCCTTGCCGGCGGCATCGAAATAGACCACCGCCGTGACCTTGCCACTGCCATCGTGCTCGATGCGTGCCACATGGGACTCGGGACGCAGCTCCAGATGACCGGTGGCGATCCCCGCCGGCAGCTCGGTGTAGAGCGTCGACCACTTGGCGCCGGTCTTGCAGCCCTGGAAGCAGAAGCCGCGCTGCTGACAGGCGGCGCGTCCGTCGCGAGGCGCGCTGTTGATGGCCATGTGTCCCGTGTTGCAGGAATAACCGAGGTTCTTCGCCCCGTTGTACATCACCTTGAAGTTGTTGTTGCCAGGCAACCCCTTGATGTCATTGGTCCGTGTTACCCCCATGCGCCGTTCGGCGAGGTCGTAATAGGGGGCAAGATCGTCATAGCTGAGCGGCCAGTCGAGCAGGTTGGCCCCCTCCACCTCGCCGTAGGTCGACAGCGCGGCGAATTCGTGGGGCTGGAGGCGCAGGCTGGCGCCAGCCCAGTGAACGGTGGTGCCGCCCACCGACTTGACGATCCATGCCGGCAGGTTGGGGAAGTCCTTGGCGAGGCGGAAACTGCCCGAGGTGGTCCGGGGATCCAGCCAGGCGAGCTGAGCAAAGGAGGCCCACTCGTCGGCCAGGAAGTCGCCGGTGGTGTGCAAGGCACCGGCCTCCAACACCACCACATCGATACCCTGCTGAGCGAGCTCGTTGGCCAGGGTTCCGCCTCCGGCCCCCGATCCGATCACCACCACGACGCTATCGTCATCATGGTCAAACGTCTTCTGATTATCGGTAATTGCCATCTTGGCCTCTCCAGTTGCGTTTTTGTTCTCTCGTTGGTCGCCCGGCGGCGCGGTCAGGCCGTCGGTTCCTCGAAGGGCAGGTAACCACCCTGAGGCTGGGGAGGGTCGGGCAGCCAGGTGAGGTCGTTGAAGCCTTTCGTCAGGTAGCCGCCATCACCCTCGGCGCCCTGGTAGCCGAAATGGGCAAAGGCCAGAGGGTTGTCGTAGAGCGATACCACGGCATCGCCACGGATGGCCTCGAAGAAGGGAGTCCCGCCCATGGGGGTGAGGATCTCGAGCCGCCTGGCATCGTCGATGGTCAGGAAGTCGCCCCCGGCGGCGGCATCCAGCTCGGCAATGCCCTCGTCGAGCAGGTGGCCCAGTGCGCTCACCTGATCCAGGTTATCCGCCGCCCGAGTCTTGCGATCCAGACTCTTCACGACATGGGCGTAGACGGCGTCCTCGAGGTCGGGATGGGGGAAGATTTGACGGGTGACGGCCAGCAGGACCTCGCCCTGGCGACTGGTCAAGTTATCGAGCGGCATGGCCCAGCTCCGCGAGGGCGCCAGCAGAGCAATGGAGCCGCTGGCAAAGGCCAGGGTACCGGCCAGAACGCCGCCACTCGCCTTGAGAAAGACACGGCGGGACATCGTTGGTGAACTCATCGCTGAACTCTCCGGGGTGAGCGGCGCTGCGCCCTCTGGGCCGCGCCTGGTTTCTTGTTGTTGGGATACACCGGCGTACCGGCCACCTGATATTGAGAGTAGTGACAAGCATGGCCGGAGGGGTAACAGCGGGTTACTACATCGACGATGGTCTAATGCTCAAGCCAAGCGGCAGCAGGCAAGGTCGAAGGTGCCGGGGTGGTTCCGGCGCCCTGATCCTGCGGAGTGATGCCATGTGCCACGTCTACGCCTCCACCGATCCCCGACGCTACGAATGCGTCACCCGCTCGCTGCGCGTCCAGGGCAGCGTGACCAGCGTTCGCCTTGAACAGGAGTTTTGGGAGATCCTCGACCAGATGGCCCAAGACCAGCAGCTCTCCACCAGCCGGTTCATCAGCGAGCTCTACATGGAAGTCCTGGCGACCAAGGGAGCCGTGCCCAACCTCACGTCGATGCTGCGGGTCGCCTGCGCGGTACACCTGCATATCCGCGCCGAACCCGCCTCACGCAGCGCCTGACACCACACCACGCAACGTTCCACGTTCGCTCCGAGTCATTTTCCTCCGAAGTACCTGCTGCTACGCTGCCGGGCCATGCCGCGACACTCAGGAGCCCCGATGACCCGGCCGCGCATCACCCTCGACGTCTTCAGCGACTTCGTCTGTCCCTTCTGTTACCTGGAGGCGCCGGAGCTCGATGCCCTGGCCGAGCGCTTCACGGGCGAGATCATGATCCGCTGGCGCGCCTTCGAGCTGCGCCCCGCGCCGGAACCGACCCTCGACCCCGACGGCGACTACCTCCACGACGTCTGGGCGCGGGCCGTCTACCCCATGGCGGCGGAGCGCGGCATGACCCTGCGCCTGCCCCGCCTGCAGCCGCGCTCGCGACTGGCCCACGAGGCCAGCGCCTGGGCCGAAGATCAGCACAACACGGGTACCGCTGCGACGATGCGCACGGCGCTCTTTCGCGGCTTCTTCGAGGAGAGCCTGGACCTGGCCGACCCCGAGGCCCTCGCCCGGGTGGCCGATGCCCTCGCGCTCGACGGCGCGGCCCTGCACCGAGCGCTCATGGCGGGTGACTACCGCGAGCAGGTGCTGGCCGATCAGCGCCTCGCCAGCGAGCTCGGCATCGGCGGCGTGCCGGGTCTGCGCTTCTCGTTGGACGGCGAACACGCCGGAGTACTCGAAGGCGCCCAGCCGCGCCGGCAGCTATTCCTTGCCGTCGAGCGACTGCGCGATCTGATGGGCTGACCTGATGGGTTAGGGCACGCTAGCGCCCGAGCTACTTCACCTCGACCTTGCGGCGATTGGCCCGCTTGAGCTTCGGCAGCGTCAGCTCCAGGACGCCGTTGGTGAAGCGTGCCTTGGCCTGGTCGGTGTCGACCTCGCCGGGCAGGGCCACGGTGCGCGTGAAGGAGCCGTGAGAGATCTCGGAGCGAAAGTACTCGCCCTCCTCCTTCTTGCTCTCCTCGCGGTGGTCGCCCTTGATGGTCACCGCACCGTCGGTCACCGAGACATCGAGCTCCTCGCGCTCGAAGCCCGGGGCCTCGGCCCGCACTACGACCTCGGCGTCCCGGTCGATGATATCGACCTTGGGCATGCCCTTCTCGAAGGCGGCAAAGCGCTCCCAGAGGGGGTTCTCCCAGCGGGAGGGCATCCGGCCGCGATCGAAGAAGCTCTCTAACATGCGGTCGAACTCGCGGAACGGGCTCATCGCCCGGGACTCCGTCGGCTGGGCAGACGACTCGGTGGAGACCGGGACATCCTTAGCGGTTTTCTTGGCCATGACGCTACCTCCTTTTGATCGGATCGTAAGGGGAGCGAGCGGGGAAGCCCGGGAGAACACGCCGGGGAGGGCTCGCCCAAGGTAAATATAGTCTCGCCCCGCTCCCCCGCATTGATCCATATCAAGGGCGTATCGCCATCGGCCGGGACCGCGACGCCTCGGGCTCAGTCCATTTGCGCCTTGAGCACCGACCCTGCCGAGAACGCCAGCAGCAGGAAGGCGCCGCTGAAGAAGAGCGTTTCGGGCGAGATCGGCTGTCGCAGCCAGAGCGCCGCCGCGATGATCGCCGTGATCGGCTCGAAACCGTAGAGGAGGCCCGCCACCCCGGGGCTCAGGGGGTCGTCCCCAGCGCCTCGGGCCACGCCGAGCTGGAGCAGCGTGTACCCGAGGCCGGTGCCCACCACGCCCGCGAGGATGACATCGCCGTTGCCGGCGGCCTCGAGCAGGGCCGAGAGCGTCGTGTCGGTGGTCAGCAGCGCCAGCGCCGCGGCGATGATGCACCCGTAGGCGAGGTACCAGCCGACGGACGCCAGGTCGTCGGCGGCATGCCGGCTACGCAGCAGCACGGGCAGCAGACCGTAGATCGCACCACTCACCACGGCCGCCCAGAGCGACCAGGAGACCTGTGCACGGGCGTTGTGCGCCGAGAGCACCGTGGCGATCAACGCCACCAGAACGGAGGTGAGGATGAAGACATGCTCGAGGCGCAGACGCCCTGAGGTCTCGACCAGGAACCCGACGACGGCCGACGTGCCGACCAGCGTGATGATCACCGGGGTCACGTCGTTGGTCTCGAGCGCCAGGCTGTAGAGAAAGATGGTCGCCCACCCGATGAGCAGGCCGTTACGCAGTAGCGAGAGATGGTCCCGCGGGAGTCGCCGGCCGGGCGCCCTTGCGCGCTGCAGGCAACAGGCCCCCATCACGGCCACGGCCCCCCAGAAGAGGCGCCCCGTGACGAGCTCGGAGGTACTGAGACCTCGGTCGAATGCCGCCTCGGTCGGCACGACCACGAGCCCGATCATCGCCGCGCCCAACGCGAAGCACACGGCACGCGGCAGGGGGAGGATCATGGGGCACGGAGGGCGCGGAGAAACGGCCCGGAAAGGCGGAGAGTCGGCAAGATGAAGGTCCTGGCAGCGTCTGTCTCCAAAGACAGAGAAGAACATCATGCCGGGCGCACGCGCCCTGGCGGCTGGAGACCATCTGCCAGGCTAGCCCGAACGAGCGGCTGCGATGTCACTCGCATCCTGCTCCAAGGCGACGAGGCGTCATCCCGGAGCAGATGCTCTCAAGGTAGCAGTACTCGGCCGGCTTGACCCGGATCAAGGGCGTCTCGCCAAGCCCCGACGGCTAAGCGCTACTCGCCGATGTCCTCGTGCCACAGCTCGGGCGAGGCCGCGATGAAGGACGCCATCAGCGCAATGCACTCGGGATCCTGCCACACCTCTACCTCGACGCCGCGTTCCTTGAGCAGCGCCTCCTCGCCCAGGAAGGTCTGGTTCTCGCCGATCACCACCCGGGGGATGCCGTAGAGCAGGATGGCGCCGCTGCACATCGCGCAGGGCGAAAGCGTGGTATAGAGCGTGCTCTCCCGGTAGACCTCGGCCGGATGGCGCCCGGCGTTCTCCAGGGCATCCATCTCGCCATGCAGCACCGCGCTGCCCAGCTGCACGCGACGGTTCCGGCCGCGGCCGAGGATGACGCCGCGGTGCACCAGCACCGAGCCGATGGGGATGCCGCCCTCATCGAGCCCCTGACGGGCCTCCTCGAGTGCGGCCTGCATGAAGTGTTCCATTGGCGGACTCCTGCCGGGTGACGATGCGCCCCAGCCTACGTTGCTCGGCCACAAGCGCGCCAGCCCCGTGCCGGTCGACAAGGCGCCCTGCGTTGAATGCAGGCCGCCACGCAACCCGGCTATGGTGTAGCCAGGCATCCGCTCCCGGGTGCCGTCCTACCCTTCGGGAGTCGCCATCGTGGTTAGCCAGACCCGTGTGATCACCTTCTATGACGAGCGAATGCTGGACCACCAGCCCAACATCGAGGTGCCCTTCCTGCCCGACCGCATGGACAAGCGGATCCGTCAGCTGCTCGCCGGGCTCGGCACCCCCTGGAAATATCCGGAGCACCCTGGACGCCTGACGGCCATTCACCATCTGCTGGAGCGCGAACCGATTCCAGGGCTTGTCTTCGAACCAGGGAGAGCCGCCACCCGCGAGCAGCTTGGCCGGGTCCATACCACCTCCTACCTGAACGAGATCTTCGACCTGCGCGGTCAGAATGCCTGGCTGGACGTGGATACCACGGCGGTCTCACCGGGCAGCATCGAGGCCGCCGAGGTCGCCGCCGGCACCTCCATCGCCGCCGTGGAGGCCGTCATGAAGGGCCGGTCCGAGAGTGCCTTCGCCCTGGTGCGCCCTCCCGGCCATCATGCGGAGCCGGTTCGAGCGAGGGGGTTCTGCCTGTTCAACAACGTCGCGGTGGCCGCCGCCCACGCCCGAGAAGCTCTGGGCTGCCGGCGGGTGATGATCATCGATTGGGACGCCCATCACGGCAACGGCACCCAGGAGATCTTCTGGGCCGATCCCGATGTGCTGTTCTTCGACATCCACCGCGCCAGCCCCTTCTACCCCGGTTCGGGTCAGCTCGACGAGATCGGCGCCGGCCGCGGCGAGGGCACCATCATCAACGTTCCGGTTCCCGCGGGCACCGGGGATGAGGCCTACCTCAAGGCCTTTCGCGACATCCTGTTCCCCGCCGCGGACTGGTTCCGCCCCGATCTGATCCTGGTCTCGGCGGGCTTCGACCCGCACTGGCACGACCTGGCGCTGAACGTCTCCTACGAGGGCTTCGGGGCCATGACCGGCCTGCTGCGGTCACTCGCCGAGCGACACTGCGACGGCCGCCTGGTCTTCGTGCTGGAGGGCGGCTACAACCTCGAGTCGCTCTCCCGGGGCACCCGGGCAGTGCTCTCGGTGCTGGCCGGCGAGCCGCCCCCCGAGCCTGGCAGCTGTGGGATGGCCGAGGTGGAAGCGGCCGCCGCCTACCATCGCAGCGCCTTCGTCGACCCGAGCGGCGACACTTCCGCCTCCTGAGCATCGCGAGCCGCACCCCCGTCACGGCCCCACGCCGAACATCGCCTGTGCCAAGTAGCCGGTGAAGAAGGCCAGTCCCGCCGCGGCCCCGCCGATCAGCAGGGTTCGCAGCCCCGACGTCAGCAGCGGCTGGTGATAGACGAGGCTCTTGCCCATGCCGATCAGGAAGAACATCAGCCCGGCCACCGCCAGGCTCGTCAGGAACTGCCGTGTGGGATCGAGCCAAGGCATCGCATAGGGCACGAGCGGCATGGCGCCGACGACCATGAAGGCCAGAAAGGTCGCCCACGCCGAGCGCATCGGGCTGAGTCCGACCGTTTGCAGGCCATGCTCCTCGGACACCATGGTCTCTACCCATGTCTCGCGATTGCTGCAGATGGTCTCCACCACCCGTTCCAGGGTTTCCCCCGCGAACCCCTTGCGCTGGAAGATCTGGCGGATCTCCTCGCGCTCCCCCTCCGGCACCACGTCGATATGGTGATGCTCGGCGCGACGCACCCCGTCGACATGCTCGCGCTGGGCATGGACCGCCTCGTAGTTGCTGATCGCCATGCTGAAGCCGTCCGCGAGCAGGTTGGCGACCCCCAGCACCAGCGCGACCGTGGAGGAGAACCCTGCACCGAAGGCTCCGGTGACCACGGCGAAGGTGGTCACGCAGCCGTCGATACCGCCGAGGATGGCGTCGGGCAGGTGCCGGTGACGGGAGGGGGCTCGAAGCCGCCGCTCGATCATCTCCGGCCGATGCTCCTGCTCCAGCGCGTCCCGCCGCCGATCGTTCATATGGCCTCGCATCGTCGCGTTGCTCATCCCGCTGTCAGCTTGGCACAGCGGGCCCGGGAGGGATAAGCCGCCCTGCCGAGGCCCGCTTCCCCACGGATGCGCCATACTGACAGCACGACACGGCGAGGCATCGGCATGACCCAGGACACCTTCAATGGCCTCTTCCGCCGCCGCTACCTCAGCCACGAGGCGCTGACCCGCCAGCTCGAGACCTGGGCACAGGACCATCCCCGACTGGCCCGCCTGGACAGCATTGGCGTAAGCCCCGAGGGGCGCGACATCTGGGTGCTGACCCTCGGCCCCGAACCGGATCGCCGGCGTCCCGCCGTCTGGGTGGACGGCAACATGCACGGCACCGAACTGGCCGGCTCCAGCGCCGCCCTGGCGGTGGCAGAGATGGTCCTGGCGCTGCACCTCGCCCCGGACCGACTGCCGGTCGACTGGCCCGAGCACCAGTGCCGGCATCTGCGGGAGGTAGTGTTCCATGTCTGCCCGCGCATCTCGCCGGACGGCGCCGAGCAGGTGCTGCGCCAGGGCGGCTTCGTGCGCTCCGCCCCTCGGCGAACCCCCGGCAGCCCAGTTCGCCCGAGTTGGCGCAGCGAGGACCTGGATGGCGACGATCGCTGCCGCTACCTGCGTTGCCAGGACGAGGCGGGCGACTTCGTCGCCTCACCTGACCACCCGGGCCTGATGCTGCCTCGCCAGGTGGAGGACCCACCTCCCTACTGGCGGCTCTATCCCGAGGGGATGATCGATCACTGGGATGGGGTGACGGTTCCCGAGCCCGACTGGCTGGCCGACACCCCGGACTTCAACCGCAACTTTCCCTGGGGCTGGCGGCCCGAGCCGGATCAGGTCGGCGCCGGCCACTACCCCGGCGACGCACCCGAGACCCGGGCCATCATCGACTTCGCCCTCGCCCACCCAAACCTCTACGCCTGGCTCAACCTCCACACCTTCGGGGGGGTCTTCATACGTCCGCTGGTCGATGCCCCGGACCGTGACATGGACCCCCAGGACCTCGCGGTCTACCGACAGCTCGCCGCCTGGGGCGCCTCGTTCACCGGCTACCCCACCGTGAGCAGCTTCGAGGAGTTCAGCTACCAGCCGGAGACCCCGCTGCATGGCGACCTCATCGAATTCGCCTATCACCAGCGCGGCTGCCTGGCCCAGGTCTGCGAGCTCTGGGACCTCTTCCAGCGCCTCGACCTGCCCCGTCCCGAACGCTTCATCGACCATTACACCGCGCTGGACCGCGAGCAGATGGCGCGGCTCGCCCGGTGGGATCGAGTCAGCAACGGCGGACGGCTGTTCGTCGACTGGCATCCCATAACGCACCCTCAGCTGGGCGAGGTGGAGGTCGGCGGGCTGGACCCGTGCCTCGGCATCTGGAACCCGCCGCCTGAAGAGCTGCCGGCGATCTGCGACGGCCTGGGCAGCTACTGGCTGCGGGTCGCCTCGATGATGCCGCGCCTCGTCATCGAGGCGGTGCACTGCACGCCCCTGGGCGAGGGGTTCCATGCCCTGGACGTGACGGTCGCCAACCATGGCTACCTGCCGAGCTACGGCGTCCAGGCGGCCCGACAGCGTCCCTGGAACAGTGGACTGGAAGCCGAGGCCAGCACCACGGGCTGTCGACTCCACGACCCCGCCCAGGCACGCCAGCGGCTGGGCCACCTGGAAGGCTGGGGCCGGGGCCTCGGCGACGGCGCCCAGATGCCCTGGTACCAGCGCTCCCGCGGCAACAGCCACCAGGCCCATACCGGATGGGTGATCCAGGGTGAGGGCGAGGTGACTATCCACATCACCAGCCCCCGGCTGGGCAGGGTGTCCCGCAGCATACGGATACCCCCGACCCACGAATGACCGCTCCGCGAGCCCCTGCCCGGGCCGCCCCTGACACTCCGCGAAGATGAGCACCCCATGGACGTCGTACTGAAGCAGGTCACCCGCGAGAACTTCGAGGCCGTCATCGCGCTGGAGGTGGCGACTTCCCAGCGCGGCTATGTGGCCAGCAACCTCTACTCCCTTGCCGAATCGTCCTTCCAGCCCACCCTCCGACCCCGCGCCATTCACTGCGACGGCGAGGTAGCGGGCTTTCTCATGTACGAGTCGTTCGAGCAGGAGGGACGGCCTCCCGCCTACAGCATCTTTCGCCTGATGGTCGACCGACACCACCAGGGACGAGGCATCGGGCACCGGGCCCTGCGGTGTGTGCTGGACGAGATCAGGGCGCAGGGGCCCTTCGAGCGCATCTTGATCTGCTATGTGCCCACCAACCAGGTCGCCCGGGACTTCTATGCCGGCCTCGGCTTCCAGGAGATAGGGCTGAGCGAGGCCACCGGCGAGGTGATCGCCGAGATCCGGTGATGACAGGGGACTTTGGCCGACGCGACTTCGCCGACGCATACGGTGCACGACAGGCTTGACCACCGGGTGGCCGACGGCCCCAGAATACGGCATGACCCCGAGGATGGTATGGCAGGCCCCGCCTCCCTCTTCGGGAGGCGCGCCACATCGACGGAACGACGAGGAGCTCCCATGACCGATCGCCAGCCCCACCCCCGCATCCTGGTCTTCGCCGGCAGCACCCGCGCCGGCTCGTACAACAAGGCCCTGGCCCGCCAGGCCGCCGAGAGCATCGAGCGGGCGGGCGGTCGCCCCACCTTCATCGACCTGCGTGACCACCCGATGCCCCTCTACGACGGCGACCTGGAGGCCGAGCAGGGCCTGCCCGAGAACGCCCTGGTGCTGCGGCGCGGCCTGGCCGAGCACGACGGCCTGCTGATCGCCTCGCCGGAGTACAACGGCTTCATCACCCCGCTACTCAAGAACACCATCGACTGGCTGAGCCGCCCCCACCAGGGCGAGAGCGGCCTTGCGCTCTTCGCGGGCAAGCTGGCCGGGGTGGTCTCCGCCTCCCCGGGAGGGCTCGGCGGCCTGCGCAGCCTGACGCTGACCCGCCAGCTGCTCACCAACATCGGCGTGACAGTGCTGCCCGACCAGCTCGCCGTGGCCCGCGCCGCCGAGGCCTTCGACGACCGGGGCCGGCTCATCGACGATGGGCAGCAGCAGACCCTCGACGCCCTGTGCCAGCGGCTGGTCGACACCCTGCACCGGCTGAAGGCCTGAAGACAGGGGCTGAACGCAGGGCCCGAAGCAAAAGCCGGGACGAGGCGCCGCGGGGCCTCGCGGGTCGCCGCCCCGGGGCCCGGGTCCAGCGCCCTACCTTTGTCATCTCAGGGGCCGATGGGGCCGCGGCGACGCCCAGTCGAACACCTGATTTTCGCCGGCCAGGCGGCGCTTTCGGGCGCCAGCGTCCCGCGCCGCGAGCGCCGGGCACTATACTATTAGAGCCAGCGCCAAGGTGCCCGCAGCGGCGACCGGAAGGCCAGCGCAAAGAACCACGGCGGTCATGTGAATTCCAGCCACCTCCTTCTTCACGCGACCCTCTTCTTGCTCAGCACGCCTTGACGACCGGCACCCCGAGTGTCCGCCAGGGCACGCCCGCACCCGACCGGCGATCCCTGCGAAGTTGGACACTTGCGGATCGGTTCGATGGTTGGCGCCGGACCGACCCCACAGCGTCAGCGCCACGACACGACACGACGAGGCGTCCCATGAAACTCACAACCCTGACGGCCATCCTGGTGATCAGTCTGTTCTCCGTGAGTGCCTCCCTGGCTGGCGATTCCACCTTTCTGGAAGAGCGCAGTGCTCGCCTGCATCAGGAACTGAGCCAACCGGAGAGCCAACAGATGATGGGAACCGAGCGTATCCAGCGCCGGGAAACACGGGGCTTCCAGCAGGATCAGGATCGCTGGTGGAAGTGACATCGACGGTAATGCAACGCCTGTCTCGCTAGCTCCAAGACCATGCGCGAAGGCCACGGAGGCTCGAGCCGGTCACGACATCCCGTTCGATACGGCGACTGACGAGACACCCTGCATATTCCCTGAAGGCCAGGCCCCGCGAGGGGCCTGGCCTGCCTGCATCACCGTCCGCCGGGGCCGTCGCCGGCCATGACAGCCTCGCCTCGACGAGGGATACTGGGTGTATCGCCCACCCTCCTCAGGTCACCGCGCCTCATGACGACCGAGACCGCGCGTCGCGAGCAAAGCCGCCTGAAGAACGGCCTGCAGACCCTGCTGATCATGGGCGGGCTGGCGCTGGTGCTGGCGGTCCCCGGCTACCTGCTGGCCGGCGGCCTCGGCCTGCTGATGAGCCTCGGCGCGGCAGTGGTCGGGGCGCTGGCCGGCAGCTGGGTGCCGGCCCGGGTCATCCTCGCCGAGGCCGGCGCCGGCCTGGTCGAGCGCCATCAGGCGCCGACCCTCTATCGCCTGCTCGACGCCCTCTATCGACGCGCCGGACTCGCCGGGCCGCCCCAGCTCTTCTACACGCCGTCCCCCGACCTCAACGCCTTCGCCGTGGGCACTCGCCACGACGGCGGCATCGCCGTCACCGCCGGCCTGCTGCGCACCCTGACCATGCGCGAACTGGCCGGGGTGCTCGCCCACGAGGTCAGCCACCTGCGCCATGGCGACACCCGAGTGATGTCGATGGCCGCGGCCATGACGCGCCTGACGCTCTTCCTCACCACCGTGCTGCAGGTCAGCCTGCTGCTGATGCTGCCCATGATACTGGCCGGCGAGCTGCGACTGCCCTGGGGGGTGCTGCTGATCGTGGCGTTCTCGCCCACCCTCAGCACCCTGCTGCAGCTGGCCCTCTCCCGACACCGCGAATACGCCGCCGACCTGGAGGCCGCGAGTCTGACCGGCGACCCCCAGGGCCTGGCCTCGGCCCTGGCCGTGCTGGAGCGCCGTCACGGCCGCTGGCTCTTGGCGCTCTTCGGCCGCCATCCGCCCGCCGGCCCCGAGTGGCTGCGCACCCATCCCTCGACCCGCGAACGCATCCGTCGGCTGCTGGCGGCCGAGGCGCCCGCGGGTCACGCCCCGCCCTGGCCCGTCGGCGACCCAGCTCACTCCCCGATGATCGACGAGCCGCCGGGCCCCCTGGGCCGAGGTTACTGGCTGCGTCGCTGATTTGCGCGCCTGCGGCGCGAGGCCGCATCCTGTGGAACACGGCCCGGCGCCATGACCCGATCCATGACAAGAACCATGACCCGATCCCTTACCAGAACCATCGAGAGAGAAGCCCCATGAGCGATCCCCAAGCCCCCTGGACCCAGGCCATGCCCGAGGCGCAGTTCGACCTGATGCGGCGCATCCTCGCCGCCCCGAGCCCCGTGGGACTCGAGGGCGCGATGACCTACGGCGTGCTGAAGCCCCGCTTCGAGGCCACCACCCCCGCCCACTGGCAGCTTCAGCAGTTCAAGGGCCACGCGGGCGTGGTGCTCGACACCCACCCGGGTCGCGACGACCTGTTCAAGGTGATGATCATCGGCCACGCCGACAAGATCCGCATGCAGGTACGCTCCATCGGCGAGGACGGCAAGATCTGGATCAACACCGACTCCTTCCTGCCGGGCGTGCTGATCGGCCACGAGGTCACGCTGTTCAGCGAGGATCCCGCGGCGCCGGGCCGCTATCGGCGCCTCGAGGGCGGTACCGTGGAGGCGCTGGGCGCCATCCACTTCTCCGACCCGGCACAGCGCTCCGGAGAGAAGGGCATCAAGAAGGAGCAGATCTACCTCGACCTGCAGATCCACGGCGAGAACAAGAAGCAGCAGGTGGAGAATCTCGGCGTGCGCCCCGGCGATGCCATCCTGCTGAACCGGCCGATCCGTGAAGGCTTCAGCCCGGACACCTTCTACGGCGCCTACCTGGACAACGGCCTGGGCTGCTTCGTCACCGCCGAGGTGGCGCGGCTGATCGCCGAGGCGGGCGGCACCGAGCAGGTGCGCGTGCTGTTCGCCATCGCCAGCTACGAGGAGATCGGCCGCTTCGGCAGTCGGGTGCTGGCCGGAGAGCTACGCCCCGACGCCATCATCGCCGTGGACGTGAACCACGACTACGTGGCCGCCCCGGGCATCGGCGATCGTCGCATGCAACCGCTGGAGATGGGCAAGGGCTTCACCATGTCGGTGGGCGCCATCGCCAGCGAGCAGCTCAACCGGATCGTCGAGACCACCGCCCGGCAGCGGGGCATCCCCATGCAGCGCGATATCGTGGGGCCCGACACCGGCACCGACGGCATGGCCGGGGTGCTCGCCGCCGTGGACTGCGTGGCCACTTCGATCGGCTTCCCGATCCGCAACATGCACACCATCTCCGAGACCGGCTACACCAAGGACGTGCTGGCGGCGATCCACGCCATCACCCACACCGTCCAGGCCCTGGACGCCCTGCCGGACCCGCATCGCGAGTTCCTCGACCACCATCCGCGCCTGGATCAGGCCGGGGCATTAGGGCACCAGGGAAGTGACAAGCCCGAAGCGGGGCAGGACAAACAGTAGGCCACCGGCGGGGGCGGCTCATGGCAATCGCCCCTGCCGCGCCAGGCGCCGCCTGACCCAGCGCCGATAGGCCCTCGCCAGTAGCGGCCTCACGACCGGCAGTCCGATCAGCCATGCCAGCGGCCGCAGTCGTGGCACGCGGCGCATCAGCAGGATATAGGCATCGATACCGTCGACGATGCGACCCTGGGCATCCTCCACGTGCAGCGACAGCAGCGCGGCCTTGGGCTCCACGCCGCGTCGTCGCAGCCGTTCATCGTGGCGGTTGACATCGATCCACGCCACCGAGGCGGACGCCTCCCCGGCCCAGCGCTCGTAGCGCGCCCTGTCGCGCCGGCAGATGGGGCAGTCGGCGTCATAGTAGACCTTGAGCATGGAGCGGTCGGACATCTATCCCCCTGCCGTCGCGAGCCCTTTCAACGCCTCCCCCAGCACCGGCGCCATGGCGATGGCGTTGCTCTCGTGGGCGATGCAGTCGGTGCTCCAGACCTCCCCCACCCCGGCGGCGCGAATCACCGCCAGGGCATCCCCGGCGAAGAGCGCATGGGTGACGGCCACGTCCACCGAGGCCGCTCCGGCGGCCAGCAGCGCCTCGGCGGCACGGGCCAGGGTGTGGCCGGAACTCGCCACGTCGTCCATCAGCACCACCTCGCGGCCCTTGATCTCGAGGTCAGGCAGCCTGATCGCCACGTTACGGTCGCCGTTGCGCGTCTTGTGGCAGACGCCGACCTCGAACCCGGTCACGGCGGCCGCACTCTGCACCCACTGGCGCGCCTCGGCGTCGGGGCCGACCAGCAGGGGGTTCGCGCGCTTCTCGGCGATCAGCTCGGCGAGTCGCGGGGCGCCGGAGAGCGCGATGGCGTGCTCGAGGGGGATGGCCTGGTCGAGGCGATCGATGCGGTGCAGGTGGGGGTCGACGGTGATCACCGCGTCGAACAGCTCGGCGAGGAAGTGGCCGATCAGCGGCTGGCTGACTACCTCGCCGGGGTGGAAGGCGATGTCCTGGCGCATGTAGGCGAGATAGGGCGCCACCAGCACCAGCCGGCGCACGCCCCGGGCCCGGGCGTGGCGGGCGATCAGCAGCAGCTCGACGAGCTTGTCGTTGGGCCGGTCGAGGCTGCGATAGATCACCAGGGTCTCGGGGAAGGCCGGGGCGTCATGGAGGGGCAGCGTCAGGCGCAGCTCCGCGTCGGGGAAGCGGTGGCGCTCGATGGCGGCGGCAGAAAGCCCCGCGGCCTCGGCCAGGCGGCAGGCGGCGGCGGCCTCGTCGTCGCAGTAGAGCAGCACGGGGGTCATCAGCACTCCACGTTGAGTCGGGTGATCTGGTCGGGCCGGCCGATGGCGAAGCCGCTGTCGCGCTCGCTGGCCTGGCGGGAGAAGGTCAGCTCGTTGGGGTAGGCGGCATAGACGCGATACAGCGGC
The DNA here is from genome assembly GCF_040196315.1 of Halomonas pelophila. Taxonomy (NCBI): domain Bacteria; kingdom Pseudomonadati; phylum Pseudomonadota; class Gammaproteobacteria; order Oceanospirillales; family Halomonadaceae; genus Halomonas; species Halomonas pelophila. The sequence goes on along the minus strand of NZ_JBEGCI010000002.1, from coordinate 29,826 downwards.
TGGCCGGCCTCGACCGCATCGCCGATTCGCGCCAGCACGTCGACCCCGGCACCGATCGCCCGCGGCGCTCCGGCGAGCCGGGCGATTCGCGCCAGCTGCAGGTTGTCGATGGCGGTCACCACGCCGCCGGAGCGAGCGGTCACTTCCACGCAGTGCGGCGCCAGCGGCGGTTGCTCGGGATCGAAGGGCTTGGCGCCCTGGGCCGCGATGATGGCCTGCATCTTCTCAAAAGCCCGGCCGGAGTCGAGGATCTCCCGCGCCAGGCCGAAGCCGTCGCCGCCGCGCACGTCCGGATCGAACTCCAGCATTCGCCCGGCCAGGCGCAGGGCCTTCAGGCGCAGGTCCATGGGCGCCTCGGGGTGGTTGGTGAGCACTCGCATCACGTCCCGGGCCTCCAGTACGGGACCGATGCCCCGCCCTACCGGCTGGCTGCCGTCGGTGATCACCACGTCCAGGGTCAGGCCCATGCGCCCGGCCACGAACTCGAAGAGCCGGCGTAGCCGGCGCGCCTCGGGCATCGAGCGCACCTTGGCGTGAGGGCCGATGGGGATGTCGAGCAGCAGGTGGGTGGAGCCGGCGGCGACCTTCTTGGAGAGGATCGAGGCGACCATCTGTCCCGGCGAGTCGATGGAGAGCGGGCGCTCCACCGAGATCAGCACGTCGTCGGCCGGCGAGAGTTGGCTGGTGCCGCCCCAGGCCAGGCACCCCCGGTGAGTACGCACTAGCTGACCCAGCTCCTCGAAGGGCAGGTCGACGTTGGCCAGCACTTCCATGGTGTCGGCGGTGCCCGAGGGCGAGGTGATGGCGCGGGAGGAGGTCTTGGGGCACAGCAGGCCGTGGGCGGCGACGATCGGCACCACCAGCATCGAGGTGCGGTTGCCGGGGATGCCGCCGATGCAGTGCTTGTCGACCACCGGATGCTCGTGCCAGTCGAGCCGGCGCCCCACCCGGCTCATGGCATCGCTCAGGTAGAACACCTCCTCGCGGTCGAGCTCGTTGCGATCGCAGGCCACCACGAAGGCGGTCAGCTCGATCTTAGAGTAGCGCCGCTCGGCGATGTCCTGAACGATATGCAGGAAGTCGTCGCGGGTCAGCCGCTCGCCGGCGATCTTGCGATGCAGGGCGGGAATCGATGGCGGCGGTTCGGCCTGCAGGATGCTCACCGGATGGCCCTCGGCCACCCCCAACGTGGCGAAGGCGTCCTCGGATAACCCCAGCTCCCCGCAGGAGACGATCGAGGCATCGTCGACCACGTTGAGCGAGGCGAGGATGCGCTGGCCGTTGGCCCGCACCTCCACCTTGGCCAGCGCCTGGAAGCCCTCGGCCCGGTAGCGGTCGCACTCCCGGTGCATGTAGGCCACGTTCTCCCGGTAGGTATCGATGCCGACGCGCGTCAGCTTGAGCGGCGAGAGGTGATCCTGAGCGGGTGCCGCCTCGGCGACGGGGGAGCGGGTCATCGTGTCGTCCTTGCGGGGGTGACCGGCCCGCGCCCGGGGCGCGCGGGCCGGTCACCCGAATGAGGAATGGCTTCATCCTAGCAGCGCCCCGAGACAGCGTCATCGCGCCTCGGCGCACGCACCGGGGTTCCCCTGCCGGGGCCACGCCCTTTCTTGCCAACGCCGCGCCGTGGGCTAGCTTGAGGGAGTGGGCGTGCGGCCCGACGTCGAGGTGACTCCCCAGCGAGCCCGTTCATGCCCAGGATCGACGGACGTATCACGAGTACTCGGAGGTCAGGATGAGGATGAACAAAACAACGGTGGGGATAGCGGCGGTGATGGCGCTCTCCCTGGGCGGCTCGGCATGGGCTGGCGAACACGAGGAGGAGTCCGGCGCAACGACGCCGAGCGCGGCCGGCGGAGGCGATGGTCCCCCCAATATCCTGGTGATCTGGGGCGACGACATCGGCTGGACGAACCTGTCGAGCTACGAGCATTCGGTGATGGGCTATGCCACGCCCAATATCGACCGGATCGCCGACGAGGGGGTGCTGTTCACGGACCACTACGCCCAGCCCTCCTGCACCGCGGGACGCGCCGCCTTCCTGACCGGGCAGTACCCGATCCGCTCGGGCATGACCACGGTGGGACAGCCCGGCTCGCCCCTGGGCCTGCAGGCCGAGTCGCCGACCATCGCCGAGCTCTTGAAGGCGGAGGGCTACCGCACGGGCCAGTTCGGCAAGAACCACCTGGGCGACCGCAATGAGCACCTGCCCACCGTGCACGGCTTCGACGAGTTCTTCGGCAACCTCTACCACCTCAACACCCAGGAAGAGGCGGAGCAGCGCGACTACCAGCGCTTCGGCGAGGCGTTCTCCGGCTCGCTGGAGGCCTACGAGGAGCGGTTCGGCACCCGCGGCGTGCTGCACACCTTCGCCACCGAGGAGTTCGACGATACCGAGATGCCGCGTTTCGGGGTGATCGGCGCCCAGACCATCGAGGACACCGGTCCGCTGACCCGCGAGCGCATGGAGAACTTCGATGCTGAGGAGGTCATTCCTCTGGCCCTGGACTTCATGGAAAGGGCCAAGGAGGCGGGCGACCCCTTCTTCGTGTGGCTGAACACCAGCCGCATGCATCTCTACACCCGTCTCGGCGACGAGTGGCGCTACGCTGCGGAGGAGCACACCTCCGAGGCCGATATCCACGGCTCGGGGATGCTGCAGCACGACCACGACATCGGCAACGTGCTGGACTGGCTGGAGGATCAGGGCCTGGCCGACAACACCATCGTCTGGTACTCCACCGACAACGGCCCCGAGCACAGCTCCTGGCCCCACGGCGGCACGACGCCCTTCCGCGGCGAGAAGATGACCACCTATGAGGGCGGCGTGCGGGTGCCCTCGGTGCTGCGCTGGCCCGGGGAAATCCCCTCCGGCAGCGTGCGCAACGGCATCCAGGCCCATCAGGACATGTTCACCAGCCTGGCGGTGGCGGCCGGCATCGAGGATCCGGTCGAGCGCGTGAAGACGGAGATGGATCAGTACATCGACGGCGTCAACAACCTGCCCTACTGGCGCGGCGACAGCGACCACTCCGCCCGCGATCACATCTTCCACTACTACGAGAGCAAGCTGACCGCGGTGCGCATGGGCCCCTGGAAGTTCCACTTCTCCACCAAGGAGGACTATTACGCCAATGTGGTGCCGAGGACCGTACCGCTGGTGTTCAACATCCGCATGGATCCCTACGAGAGCTACGACTCGACGGACAGCTACGGCCACCTGATGCAGAAGGTCTCCTGGCTCATCCAACCGATGTCGGTGCTGATGGAGCAGCACCTGACCTCGCTGGCCGAATATCCGCCGGTGCAGGGCGGCGCCTCCTTCGACATGTCCAACATCATCGAGGACTTCGCCTCGAAGGCCATGCAGTAAGCGGCCGATCGTCTCCGCCATGGCCACCCCGGGTGGCCATGGCGGGGTCACGTCTGGACGCCATGCACCGACACGACACAGCACGACACAGGGAGCGCCATCGCAGTGGACGCCAACGCCTCACCCGTCACCACCCCCGGCTTTCCCCTCACTCGCCGCCCGATGCGGCGCCTGGCGATCGCGGCACTGCTGACGCTGCTGTTCGTCGGCAGCGTCCAGGCCGCCTCGCCGCGCCTGGCCAGCGAGGCCGAGGGCTATGCCCCGGAAGGCAGCTGCGCGGGCTGTCATCAGGAACAGACGGCCGCTTGGCAGGACTCCGACCACGGCTGGGCCATGCGCGAGGCGACCCCGGACAACGTGCTCGGCGACTTTGCCGATGCCCGCTTCGCGGAGGGAGACGTCAAGGCGCACTTTCACCGGGAGGACGAACGCTTCCTCGTCACCCTCGAGGGCCCCGGCGAGCCCGAGGCCACCCGAGAGATCGCCTACACCTTCGGCTATTTTCCGCTTCAGCAGTACCTGATCGAGATGCCGGGCGGCCGGCTGCAGAGCCTGACCATCGCCTGGGACTCACGCGAGGCGGAGGACGGCGGGCAACGCTGGTTCTCCCTCTACCCGGGGCAGGCGTTCACGCCGGATGACCCGCTGCACTGGCAGGGGCGCTACCAGAACTGGAACGCCATGTGCGCCGATTGCCACTCCACCAACCTGCAGAAACACTACGACCCGACCACGGATAGCTTCGCCACCACCTGGCATGAGCAGAGCGTGGGCTGCCAGAGCTGTCACGGTCCGAGCCGGCAACACCTCGAGTGGGCCGAGACATGGTCACCCCGCTCTGATGATCCCTCGCCGCCCCGCGATGAGATGAGCGCCACCGACAAGGGGCTGGGCGTGGATCTCGACGCCATATCGGGCCAGCAACTCGTTGGCCAGTGCGCCCGCTGCCACAGCCGCCGCCAGCCCCTCGGCATGGGCCCGGCACATGGCCAGCCGCTGCTCGACAGCGCCCTGCCCAGCCTTCTGACGGAGAGGCTCTACCACGCCGACGGCCAGATCCAGGGCGAGGTCTACGTCTACGGCTCCTTCGCCCAGAGCAGGATGTACCAGGAAGGCGTGACCTGCACGAACTGCCATGATCCCCACACGAACCGCCTGCGCCTGGAGGGAAATGCGGTCTGCACCCAGTGCCACAATGCCGCTCCCCCCTCACGGTTTCCCGGCATCACACCGACAGACTACGACAGCGTCGAGCATCACCATCACCCTCCCGGCAGCGAGGGAGCACAGTGCGTGAGCTGCCACATGCCCGAGACCACCTACATGGTGGTCGATCCCCGGCGAGACCACAGCTTTCGCGTGCCGCGCCCCGATCTCAACGAGGCCACGGGCAGCCCGGATGCCTGTACCAGCTGCCACGACGACATGGCCCCCGAACGGGCGGCCACGAGCATCGCCACATGGTTCGGCGATCTCGCCCGTGCCGAGGGCGGCGCCACCCACTACGGCGAGATCTTCGCCGCCGCCCGTCAGGGGCGCGATGACGCCCTGCCCCACCTGCAGCGGCTGGCGGCCGACGAGGGCACGCCGGCGATCGTCAGAGCCACGGCGGTCGATGCGCTGGCCGACTTCGGCGTGCCGGCGCTGCCCACCCTGGAGGCCGCCCTGGTCGACGAGGCCGGTCTGGTACGCGCCGCCGGCGTCCCTGCCTTCGCCCGCGCGCCCGACGCGGCCAGGGTGGCGCTGCTGCTGCCGCTGCTCGATGATCCGCTGCTGGCCGTGCGCGACGAGGTGGTGAAGGCGCTGGCCGGCGTCTCGCTGATGCGACTGCCCGAGGCGCGGCGCGATGACCTCCTGCGCGCGCGACGCGACTACGAGCGTCGCCTGAGAGAGAACGCCGATCTGCCGGGCAATCGTCTCAACCTGGCCGTGCTGCTCAGCCGGAGTGGCCGGGCGGACGAGGCGATCACCCACTACCGGGCGGCGCTGGCGATGGATCCGTACTTCCTGCCCGCCCGGAGCAACCTGATCACGCTGCTCTCGCAGCGGGGCAAGGCGCAGGAGGCGCAGCGGGTGCTGGAGGATGGCCTGGCGCTGGAGGACATGCCGCCGACCGACCGCGCCCACCTGGCCTACCTGCTCGCCCTGTCGCTTGCCGAAGCGCAACGCTTCGACGAGGCCCTGAGCTGGCTGGACCGCGCCGCCGAATGGCGCCCCGAGCACGTGCGCACCCATTACAATCGCGCCCTGCTGCTCGATCGCCTGGGTCGCAAGCCGCAGGCGCTGGCGGCCCTGGAACGCGGGCTCAGCCTGGCGCCAGAGGCGCCGGACCTGCTCTATGCCGCGGTCTACCTGAATGCCGCCGCGGGCAATATCCCCCAGGCGCTGTCGCATCTGGAGCGGCTGCGCCGACTGCAGCCCGACGATCCTCGACTGCAACGCCTGGAGCGCCAGCTGCAACGGCAATAGCCGCGATCACGATCGCCACGAAGTGAGCTCACGCGCCCCGCCGCGCCCGTGACGGCGGGGTCGGGATCGCGCTAGTCTTGCTCTCTATCCGCTCAAGGGAATGCCCATCGTGCTCGTTGCCACCCTCTACAACGGCCATCTCTGGGCGGTGGCGATCACCATGGTCACCGTCCTGATCTGCATCCTGATGCACTACGAGGTATCACTGCGCCTCTGGCAGCACCTGGAGACGTCGCGGCGCTCGCTGCGCGCGCGCTTCCTGATGCTGAGCTTCGTGCTGTTCGGCACCCATGTCGCCCAGATCTGGCTCTTCGCCGTGGCCCTCGCGCTGCTCGGCGCGCACCCCCTGACCGGCGACCTGGTCGGCATGGCGAGCCTCAACTTCCTCGACTACGTCTACTTCTCGGCGATCACCTACACCACCCTGGGCTTCGGTGACCTGGTGCCGACGGGACCGATCCGCTTCACTACCGGCACCGAGGCGCTGATCGGCCTGATGCTGATCACCTGGTCGGCCTCGATCACCTTCCTGGAGATGCAGCGCCACTGGTCGGCTCGCCGCGAGCGCTGACGAGGCATGACGAGAGCGACGCGCCCCCTGTCGACGCGCCCGCCAGCGGCCATGATGGCGGGCGACCCTCAACCCCCGGAGATCGCCATGCCCCGCCTGCTGATCGTCGCCCATGCGCCCTCGCCTAATACACAACGACTACGCGAGGCCGCCGCGCGCGGCGCGCGCCATCCGGACATCGAGGCCGTGGAGGTGGTGATCAAGCCGCCGCTGGAGGCGGGCCCCGAGGACGTGCGGGCCTGCGATGCCATCCTGCTCGGCACGCCCGAGAACCTCGGGTACATGAGCGGCGCGCTCAAGGACTTCTTCGACCGCAGCTACTATCCGGTGCTCGAGGAGCAGCAGGGGCTGCCCTGCGCGCTCTACGTTCGCGCCGGCCATGACGGCACCGGCACCAAGCGCGCCGTGGAGAGCATCGTCACCGGCCTGCGCTGGAAGTGGGTGCAGGCACCGCTGCTCCTGCGCGGCGAGTGGCAAGAGGGCTTCGTCGACCAGGTAGAGGAGCTGGGCATGGCGATGGCGGCGGGACTGGACGCCGGCATCCTGTGACGGGCCTCATTCGAAAGAGTGACTTCTATTCCTAAAGCATGACGAACACCACCTCTCCCCTCGAGCGCGTCATGCTATACCTCAAGGGTGTCTTGGCAAGATCGCGAAGCAGAAAGAAAAACAGTCCAATAGTACCCCGTCGACCAGGCCAGGTCAGGTGGTACCTGGCTCTTCCATGCCCAGGTTCCGCCTCCGCCACAGTGGACCCTCGCCGACGATCTCGCATGAGGTGAATCATGAAAGTATCCACCAGACTCCTGGCCGCCTTCCTGGGCGGCCTGCTGCTCTCGGGTCCGGTAGCGGCACAGGACGAGGAGCCCCTGGTCATCGCGACCGCCAGCCCCTCGGGGGTCTACCATGTGGTCGGGCGCGCGCTGTGCCGCACCCTCGAGATGCCCTGCCGGGCACAGCCCACCGACGGCTCCAGCGCCAACCTGAGGGCCCTGCGACGGGGCGAGCTGAAGCTCGCCTTCGCCCAGTCCGATCTCCACCTCTATGCCACCCTGGGCACGGAGGGATTCCAGAAGGATGGGCCGGACGAGAGCCTGCGCTCGGTCTTCTCGCTGCACAACGAACCCTTCACCCTGGTGGCGCGACGGGACGCCGGCATCCATCGCCTGGAGGACATCACCGGGCACAACGTGAACATCGGCAACCCAGGCTCGGGCCAGCGGGGCACCATGCTGCGGCTGATGGACGCGGAGGGCTGGAGCCGCAGCGACTTCAGCTCGATCCACCACCTGCCGGCCGATCAGCAGGCGCTGGAGCTGTGTCACGGCAACATCGATGCCATGGTCTATACGGTGGGCCATCCCAACGCGTCGGTGGCCAAGGCCATCCGGCTGTGCGATGCCGTCCTGGTCGACGTGGAGGGTGACATCGTCGACTTGCTGGTGGATGCCTACCCCTACTTCACCCGCGCCTGGATCCCCGCCGACCTCTACGGCCCCGACCAGCCGGCCGTGCACACCTTCGGGGTCAAGGCCACCCTGGTCGCCTCGGCGGATACCGATCCGGACGTGGTCTACCGGCTGGTGGCCGCGGTCTTCGACGACTTCGAGCGCTTCAAGGCCTCGCATCCGGCGCTGGGGGTGCTGACCCCCGAGGAGATGATTCGGGACGGACTCACCGCGCCCCTGCACAAGGGCGCCCTGCGCTACTACCGCGAGCGGGGGTGGATTGAGGAGGACGGCATGGTACCCGAGACCGACTGATCGCCATCCCACGAGGCAGCGAGCCGAGCACAAGGGCCGAAACGCCCCGCCACAACGCCCCTTCACAACGTACGACGGCACCCCTGGGGGTGCCGTCGTACGTTCTGCGTCGTGGCTTGGCCTGGCCCGAGAGCTCTAGGCTACCTCAGCCGCTCGAACACCGTGGCCACGCCCTGCCCCATGCCGATGCACATGGTGGCCAGGCCCAGGGTGGTGTCACGCTCCTGCATCACGTTGAGCAGGGTGGTGCTGATGCGGGCACCGGAGCAGCCCAGCGGATGGCCCAGGGCAATGGCACCGCCGTGGAGGTTGACCTTCTCCTCCATGGCATCGCGCAGTCCCAGGTCCTTGAGCACCGGCAGCGCCTGGGCGGCGAAGGCCTCGTTGAGCTCTACGGTCTGGATCTCGTCGATGGTCAGGCCGGCGGCCTTCAGCGCCTGCTTCGAGGCCGGCACCGGCCCGTAGCCCATGATCGAGGCATCACAGCCGGCCACGCCGGTGGAGAGGATGCGGGCGATAGGCGTAAGGCCCAGGGCCCGGGCGCGCTCGCCGCTCATCACCACCAGGCCGGCGGCGCCCACCGAGAGCGCCGAGGAGGTGCCGGCGGTGACGGTGCCCCCGCGCGGGTCGAAGGCAGGCTTGAGCTCGGCCATCTTCGCGAGGCTGGCGTCGGCGCGGATCACCTCATCCCGATCGACCCGCACCCGGAAGCCCCGGGCGTCGTGGCCCTCGATGCCGACGATCTCACGATCGAAGCCGCCGTTCTCCATGGCCGCCTGGGCGCGCTGGTGGGAGCGCACGCCGAAGGCGTCCTGCTCCTCGCGGGAGATGCCGTGCATCTTGCCTAGCAACTCCGCAGTCAGGCCCATCATCATGGCCGCCTTGGCCACGTGCCGGCTGGCCGCCGGATTGACGTCGACGCCATGGGTCATGCCGACGTGCTCCATGTGCTCGACGCCGCCGATCAGGTAGACATCGCCCATGCCGGCGCGGATGTTGGCCGTGGCGATATGCAGCGCACTCATGGAGGAGCCGCACAGGCGGTTGACCGTCTGGGCCGGCACGCTGCGCGGGATGCCGGTCAGGATCGCCGCGTTGCGGGCGATGTTCATGCCCTGCTCCAGGGTCTGGTTGACGCAGCCCCAGATCACGTCGTCGACCTCGGCCGGGTCAAGCCCCGGGTTGCGGTCCAGCAGCGCCTGCATCACCGCGGCGGAAAGGTTCTCGGCCCGCACGTGGCGAAAGGCCCCCTGCTTGGCCTTGGCCATGGCGGAACGGGCACAGTCGACCACCACCACGTCTCTCGGATTCACGCTCATCGATTACTCCTTGGAATTCTGTCCGACACTTGCCGATCGTGGGTCGTGGCCTCAGGCCAGGGACGGGGCGGGATAGAACCGCTCGCCGGCGCGGGCCATCTCGCGCAGCCGCTCGGTGGGCGCATACAGCGGCCCCAGCTCCTCGGCCAGGCGGTCGGCCTGCTCGACGAAGGCCGAAAGGCCCATGGCGTCGATGTAGCGCAGCGCGCCGCCGCGAAACGGCGGGAAGCCAATGCCGTAGATCAGCGCCATGTCGGCCTCGGCCGGGCTTGCCACGATGTCGTCCTCGAGGCAGCGCACGGCCTCCAGGCACAGCGGCACCATCATGCGGGCGATGATCTCCTCGTCGGAGAACTCGCGGCTCTCCTTCGCCACGCCCTTGACCAGGTCGATGGCCGCCGCGTCCTCGACCTTTCTCGGCTTGCCCTTCCGGTCTTCCTCGTAGGCGTAGAAGCCCTTGGCGTTCTTCTGGCCCAGGCGGTCGTGGTCGACCATGACCTGGATGGCGCTCCGGTCGCCATCGCCGCCCATGCCGGCCATGCGCTCCGGGAAGCCCTCGGCCATCACCTCGCCGGCATGCACCGCGGTATCCATGCCCACCACGTCGAGCAGGTAGGCGGGGCCCATCGGCCAGCCGAAGCGCTCCATCACCTTGTCGATGCGCTGGAAGTCGGCGCCCTGCGCCACCAGCTGGCTGAAGCCGCCGAAGTAGGGGAAGAGCACCCGGTTGACCAGGAACCCGGGGCAGTCGTTGACCACGATGGGGGTCTTGCCCATGGCACGGGCGTAGGCCACGGTCGCCGCCACGGCGGCATCCGAGGTCTTCTCGCCGCGGATGACCTCGACCAGCGGCATGCGGTGCACCGGGTTGAAGAAGTGCATGCCGCAGAAGTTCTCGGGACGCTTGAGGTTCTCGGCCAGACGCGTGATAGAGATGGTCGAGGTGTTGGAGGTGAGGATGGTCTCCTCGCCGACCTGTCCTTCCACCTCGGTGAGCACGGCATCCTTCACCTTGGGGTTCTCGACCACCGCCTCGACCACCAGGTCGACATGATCGAAATCGCCGTAGGAGAGCGTCGGGCGGATGTTGGTCAGCTTCTCGGCCATCTGGCCGGTGGTCAGCTTCTTGCGCTCGACCTGCTTGGCGAACAGCTTGCGTGCCTCCTTGAGGCCGAGCTCGATGGCGTCGTCCTTGATGTCCTTCATCAGGATCGGCGTGCCCTTCGAGGCGCTCTGGTAGGCGATGCCGCCGCCCATGATGCCCGCGCCCAGCACCGCGGCCTGCTCGATCGGGCGGGCCTGGCGCTCGTAGCGGCTGCCCTTCTTCTTGACCACCTGGTCGTTCAGGAACAGCCCCACCAGGTTGAAGGCCACATCGGAGAGCGCCAGCTTGGCGAAGGCCTTGCCCTCGATGGCCTGGGCGCGCTCGCGGGTCTCGCCGGCCCCCTTCTGGATGACCTTGATAGCCTCCACCGGGGCCGGGTAGTGCGGGCCCGCCTTGCCGGCCACATAGCCCTTGGCGGTCTCGAAGGCCATCATCTGCTCGATGGGACCGAGGTTAAGCGGGGCCTGCTTCTGCGCCCGGCGCCCGCGGTAGTCGAACTCGCCGTTGTTGGCGCGGGCCAGGATGTCCAGCGCCGCCGCCTCGAGCTCCGCCTGGGGCACCACCGCATCCACGGCACCCATCGAGAGGGCTGCCTCGGCGCGATTCTCCTTGCCGCCGGCGATCCACTCCACGGCGTTGTCGGCGCCGATCAGCCGCGGCAGGCGCACGCAGCCGCCCCAGCCCGGCAGGATGCCGAGCTGAGTCTCGGGCAGGCCGATCTTCGCCGACTCGGCCATGACGCGAAAATCGGTGGTCAGGGTCAGCTCGCAGCCACCGCCCAGCGCCAGGCCGTTGATCGCGGTGACGGTGGGAAACGGCAGGTCCTCGATGGCGTTGAAGATGCCGTGCACGCGCTCGAGCATGGCCGCAAGCGACTCACTGCCCTGCTCGAACATGCCGTGAAACTCGGTGATGTCGGCACCGACGATGAAGACCTCCTTGGCGCTGCCGATCAGAAGCCCCGTGAGGCCCCGCTCGGCACGGATCGCCTCGACCGCCTGACCAAGCTCCTCGATCACGGCGCTGGAGAGCTTGTTGATGGACTCGTCCTTCAGATCGAGAGTGAGCCTGGCGATGTCATCGCCGCCACCCTCGGGACCCCGCGCCACCGTGATGGCATTGCCTTGATAGATCATCCACGCATCTCCCTACAGGAATTCATACGGCCGTTTGATTTTCGACAGCTTGGGACAGTCCTGCGTCCACGTCAAGCCCGTCCCTCCAGCATGGCACGTGGCGGGCGGCTCACCCCGTGAGAGGCCATGCTGGTAAGATGCGGCCATGACGCCAGCGCCCGATACCGATCCCCGCTCTCGCTCCGCCGAGCCGCCTGCCGACGGGCCACCCTCGCGGCTGGCGGCCTGGCAGGCACGACTCGAGCGCCTGATGGCGCGCCTGCGTCCCTGGCGCTGGCTGTGGCCACCGATGGCCCTGGCGGCGGGGCTGGCCAGCTTCTTTTTGGTGGAGCGCCAGCAGTGGCTGGGGGCCATGCTCGCCCTGGGCATGCTGATGGCCTGGATCCTGCTGCTCTCCGAGAGCCTGATCGGCCGCCTGCTGGTGCGGCGCGGCTACCCGGCGCTGCCCCGCGGGGTGACCGCCTTCATCGCCCAGCTGATTCACCAGGAGACCCTGTTCTTCACCCTCCCATTTCTGCTGGCCACCACGGTATGGCAGAGCGGCCAGGCGCTGTTCACCCTGCTGATCCTCTCCATGGCGCTGCTGTCGATCCTCGATCCGCTCTACTACCGGATGGCCGAACGCCATCGCTGGCTCTACTTCGCCTTCCACGCCCAGTGCGTGTTCGTGGTGGTACTGGTCACCCTGCCGACCCTGCTGCACCTGACCACCGGCCAGAGCCTGGTGCTGGCCATCGGCGCCATGCTGCTGTTCAGCCTGCCGAGCCTCATACACCTGCTGCGCCCGCTGAGCACGCCCCGCGTGCTGGCGATGCTGGCCCTGCTGCCGCTGCTGGCGGGCGCCGCCTGGGCCGGCCGGGCCTGGGTGCCACCGGCCAGCCTGTGGATCTCGGGCAGCGCGCTCTCCCCGGCCTTCGCGCGACAGGCGCGGCACCCGCTGGGCAGCACGCCGCTGACCCCGGCTGCCCTGAGCGGCCAGGGGCTCTATGCCTACACGGCGATCCATGCGCCCCGCGGGCTGAATGAGGAGATCGTGCACGTCTGGCGGCACGAGGGGGTGGAGGTCGACCGCATCCCACTGGCGATCCGGGGCGGTCGAGCGGCGGGCTACCGGGCCTGGAGCCACAAGCAGAACTTCCCCGAGGATTCGAGCGGTGCCTGGCGCATCGACGTGATGACCGACAGCGACCAGCGCATCGGGGTGCTGCGCTTCACCGTCAGCGACGACAGGGAGGCGGCCACCCTGGCCGACGGCACGATCCAGGCGCCCTCCGGCATTCCCGGCCTGGACATCCGCCGCCTGCTGCCACAGCCCGCGTCGCCCGACGACGCTCCGGCGTCGACGGGGAAGGCAAGCGCCACGCAGCAGGCGTCGCCACCGGCCGATGGAGCGAGCGACGAAGAGAAGTAAGCGGGTCGCCATGAGCGCGTCGGCCCGCGTCGGCGACCGCTGCCGGGAGAGTGATCGTCGCAGGGAGCGTTGACGAAGGGCCGGTCGGCGAAGGGCGAGATACGACAGGAGTCACGGAAGAAGGGGCACGCGATGCGGGGTGCCGCCAGTGAAATGGTAAGCCTGCTTGCATTTCACGCCAGTGGTTCCGACAATCCCGTCAGACTTCCCGCGGATGCACAGACCCATGCCCCAGAACATCGGCTTCCAGCTGTCTCGCGTGCCGCGCCTGTGGCGCGCCGTCCTCGACCGCCGTCTGGCCCCTCTGGGCCTGACCCAGACGCGCTGGATCACCCTCTATCACCTGTGGCGCCTTGGCGACGGCCAGCCTCAGTGCGACCTGGCCCGCGCCATCGGTGTCGAGGCGCCGTCGCTGGTGCGCACTCTCGACCAGCTCTCCGAGCAGGGGCTGATCGAGCGGCGCGGCTGCGACCAGGACCGGCGCACCAAGCGGATCTTCCTGACCGACGAGGCCACCCCCCTGCTCCAGCAGATCGATGCGGTGGTCAACCAGGCCCGCGCCGAGATGCTGGCCGGCCTCGACGCCGATGACGTGGCTCACCTGACGAGTCTTTTGTCGCGCATCGAGGAGAACGGCCTGGCGATCCAGGCCCGCGAAGCCCAGGAGTGATCGGCCTCAGCGCGGCATCGAAGGCGTGCGCGCCTGACGGCGTGGCCGGTCGGGCCGCCCCGAGAGGGCATCGCGCAGCGCCGTGAGCCGTGCCAGCAGCGGCGACAGGGCCTCGACCGCCAGGGATTCCTCCCACCACAGGGTCAGGGCAAGGCTGCCGGACTCCAGCACCAGCGCATCCCCGGGCAGCGCCGCCAGGGCGTCCTCCAGTCGTTCCAGGGCCTCGGCCGGCAGCGGGCGCAGCGGCTCGACGCGCCAGCGCCAGCCCTCCCGGAAGGGCTTGAGCGAGGCGCTGGCCGCCTCGTCGCGCACCAGCACGAAGTCCGGCCCCGGGTGCTGCTGGGGATAGGCCCAGCGGTAGGCCGCCATGGTCCCGCCCGCCCCATGAAGCGGTGGCGACTCGAGCCGCACCGTCACGTCCGCCTGGCGAGCCGCCGTGCGTAGCCTGCCCATGCGCCGCTGGCTGGGCGATGGCTTGAGCCACATCACCGGGGCGAAGACCAGGCCGACGATGACGATGATGAGTAACCAGACCATGGGGGTCTCCTCGGTGAATATTGACGCAAGTCGTTGTCTTGTCTTACAAGGGGTCATAGAGTTGAGACACCAACAGACACGCTGGACGCGGTACGGAGAGTCACACCATGAGCAATGAATATCGTCATGTCCTGGTCGCCGTCGACCTGACCAAGGACTCCCACAAGGTCCTCGAGCGCGCGATGCAGATCGCCGATCGCAACGAGGCCAAGCTGTCCATCATGCACACCCTGGAGCCGCTGGGCTTCGCCTATGGCGGCGACATCCCCATGGACCTGACCAGCATCCAGGACCAGCTCGACGAGCACGCCAAGCAGCGCCTCGCCGAGATCGCCGACGGCCACGTCGACCGCGACAACCAGCACGTGGTGGTCGGCATGCCGGACACCGAGATCCATCGCTTCGCCGAGGAGCAGGACGTCGATCTGATCGTGGTCGGCTCCCACGGCCGGCACGGCTTCGCCCTGCTGCTGGGCTCCACCTCCACCGGCGTGCTGCATGGCGCCCAGTGCGACGTGCTGGCCGTGCGGGTCGGTGCCAAGAGCGAGGAGTAACCCGCTTAGACGACCCCGCGATGCCCCATCGGAAAGGCGCCCCCCGGGCGCCTTTCTCGTGTCCGCCCCCGGCTCATCGGGCCGTGGGCGATACCGGCCGACACCGTCACTCGCCGGCGGCCATCGCCTCCAGCTCCATCCAACGCTCCATCGCCGCGTCCAGCGCGGCCTGGGTGTCATTGAGCGACTGCAGGGTGGCGGCGACGGTCTCGGCCTCCTGCTGATAGAAGGACGGCGCTCCCACCTGCTCCTCGAAGGCCACGACGTCCGCCTCGAGGCGCTCGATCTCGGCGGGCAGGCCGTCGAGCTCGCGCTGCAGCTTGTAGGAGAGCTTGACCCGCTTGGGGGCCGTCGGCGACGGGGCCGCCTCGCTCTGTGCCCTGGCGGGCTCGGCGGCGGCCGCCGCGGCCGTCGGCTCGACGCCCTGGCGGGCCGCCCCTTCCCAGGGCGCCGGCGGCAGCGTGCCGCCCTGGCGCACCCAGTCGGTGTAGCCACCCACGTACTCGCGCACCCGGCCCTCACCCTCGAAGGCCAGCACGCTGGTCACCACGTTGTCCATGAAGGCCCGGTCGTGGGAGACCAGCAGCAGGGTGCCGTCGAAGTCGAGCAGCAGCTCCTCGAGCAGCTCCAGGGTCTCGACGTCCAGGTCGTTGGTCGGCTCGTCGAGCACCAGCACGTTGGCCGGCTGGGTAAACAGCTTGGCCAGCAGCAGGCGGTTGGATTCGCCGCCGGAGAGCGCCTTGACCGGCTGGCGCACGCGGTCCGGGGTGAACAGGAAGTCCTGCAGGTAACTCATCACGTGGCGGTCGCGGCCCCCCACGCTGATGCGATCGCTGCCCTGGGCGACGTTGTCGTAGACGGTCTTCTCCGGCTCCAGGCCGGCGCGCAGCTGGTCGAAGTAGGCCACCTGCAGCTTGGTACCCAGCAGCACCTGGCCCTCGCTTGGCTCGAGCTCGCCGAGCAGGATCTTGAGCAGCGTCGTCTTGCCGGCGCCGTTGCGGCCGATGAAGCCGAGCCGATCGCCGCGCTGGATCTCCAGGCTGAGATCGTCGATCACCACCTCGTCGCCGAAGCGATGGGTGACGTGGGAGAGCTCCACCACCCGCTTGCCGCTGCGCGCGCCGCTGTCCACGGAGAGCGCGGCCTTGCCCTGGCGCTCGCGGCGCTCGCTGCGCTCGTGGCGCAGCTGCTGCAGCGCCCGCACCCGACCCTCGTTGCGGGTCCGCCGCGCCTTGATGCCCTGGCGGATCCACGCCTCCTCGCGGGCGAGCTTCTTGTCGAACTCGGCGTTCTCGCGGGCCTCGACCTCCAGCTCGTGCTGTTTCTGCTCCTGGTAGGCGGCGTAGTCACCCGGGTAGCGGCCGAGGCGCCCGCGATCGAGCTCGAGGATCGCCGTGGCGAGCTTCGACAGGAAGGCCCGGTCGTGGGTGATGAAGAGCACCGCGCCGTTGAAGTCGGCGAGCTGCTCCTCCAGCCAGGCGATGGTGTCCAGGTCCAGGTGGTTGGTGGGCTCGTCGAGCAGCAGCAGGTCGGGCTCGGCGACCAGCGCTCGGGCCAGCGCCACGCGCCGGCGCCAGCCGCCGGAGAGATCGGCCATGGCGGCGTCTTCGGGCAGCCCCAGCCGGGTCAGCACCACGTCGATGCGCTGGTGGAAGGACCAGCCGTCGATGGCCTCGATGCGGGTCTGCAGCCTGGCCATGCGATCCATGTCCGGATCGTCGTCGTGGATCAGGTGATGGTACTCGGAGAGCAGCTCACCGGCCTCGGGCAGGCCTTGGGCCACCACGTCGAAGATCGTCTGCCCGCAGGCGTCCGGCAGTTCCTGGGCGAGCACGCCGATCTTCAGCCCCGGCGCGCGCCAGATATGGCCGCCGTCGGCCTGGATCTCCCCCGCCACGATCTTCAGCAGGGTCGACTTGCCGGTGCCGTTGCGCCCCACCAGGGCCAGGCGTTCGCCCCTCTCCAGCACCAGGTCGGCGCCGTCGAGCAGTACGTGGGTACCGTAAGCCAGTTGCAGCTGTTCCAGTCGTAGCAGGGTCACGCGTTCACCTCGTCGTTCATCAAGGGCGCTAGTGTAACGCATGGTCGGGCCGGCGTGGCCCCACCCCCGTCCTCCCGGGTACAATGCGCGCCCGCTTTCACAGGAGTGTTCCGCCGTGGCCGACGCGACGCCCCCCTTCGATGACGTGCTGCCCGAGGCGCTGAGGTTCCGCTCACCGGCCCCGCTGGTCGACATCGGCGCCAACCTGACCCACGAGAGCTTCGCCCGCGACCTCGAGGCGACGATCCGGCGCGCCCGGGCCGCCAACGTGACCACCCTGATCCTCACCGGCACCGACCGGGAGCACGCCGAGCAGGCCGTGGCGCTGGCGCAACGCTACCCGGGGCTCTACGCCACCGCCGGCGTGCATCCCCACGATGCCAGCCGGTGGTCGCCGAGCCTCGCCGCGGCCATGGGCGAGCTCCACCGCGCCCCGGAGGTGGTCGCGGTGGGCGAATGCGGCCTGGACTTCAATCGCAACTTCTCGAGCCCCGCCGATCAGGAGCGCGCCTTCGAGGCCCAGCTCGGCCTGGCGGCCCAGAGCGGCAAGCCGCTGTTCCTCCACGAGCGCGATGCCGGACGGCGCATGCGCGAGATGCTTTACGCCTGGCGTGACGACATCGCTGACGCCGTGATCCACTGCTTCACCGCCGATCGCGAGACACTCTACGGCTACCAGGACCTCGACCTGCACATCGGCCTGACCGGCTGGCTGTGCGACGAGCGCCGCGGTCACCACCTGCGTGAGCTGGTCGGCGAGATCCCCCTGGATCGGCTGATGGTGGAAACCGACTGCCCCTACCTGCTGCCGCGCAATTTACCTGCCAAACTCAAGGGCAGGCGCCACGAGCCGGCCCTGCTGCCCTGGATCGTGCGCGAGATCGCCCACTGGCGGGGCCTGGACGAGGCCGAGCTGGCACGGACCACCACGGCCACCGCCCGCGCCTTCTTCCGCCTGCCGACGGGCGAGACGCCCCCCGACACCGAACACGAGGACTCCTGACATGGCCGGTTCCGGCACGAACGAGACGCCCGGCTTCATCGCCGTGGAGACCGGCGACGACGACGGCCTGCCGCTGGCGATCGCCTGGACGCTCACCGACGGGCGCATCAAGCACACGCTGATCCAGCCCGACGACGACTGGCTCGACAGCGAGATGCACTCGCTGGGCGGCTACAGCATGGAAGAGCTCAACAGCATCGGGGTGAGCCCGCTGGACGTGATCCGCGAGCTGGAGAACGACCACTTCAACCAGACCCTCTACACGGCGGGCGTCGGCGACGACGAGGCGGCCATCTCGCGCCTCTTCGACACCTACGGCCTCGACCCCTTCGTGGAACTGGCCCCGGCCGAGAGCCTCTATGGCGACCTGGAACCCGGCGACTGGCCGCGCGCCCGCGGCGACCTGTTCGGCGAACTGGGCCTCGAGCCGCTGCGCCCGGAGCACGAGGTGGAGGTCATGCTGCACCTGCACCAGCGCCTCTCCCCGGACGCCGAAGCCCGCGAAGCCATGCCCTTCGATGGCCGGCTGATGGATGGCGACGACGTCGACGACTGAGCGGGGCGCTCGCGAAGCGCCAGCATCAGCCGCTAGCGACCGCCCCGCCCCACCAGGCCGAGGGCCCGCTCGACGATGCCCTCCACCGAGGGCAGGGTGAGCGTGGCGGCGGGCCCCAGGGCGATGAAGCTGTCCTCGGCGGTCAGCCGCGCCAGCCGCTCGCCCGCCATGCCGCCCTCGACCAGGCCGGTGATCAGCTCCTCGCTGAGCGAGCCGCTGCGGCGGCACTCGTCCACCACCAGCACCCGTGCGCACTCGGCCACCCGGTCATGCAGGGCCGCGTGGTCGATGGTGGTGAGCCAGCGCAGGTCGATGATGCGCACGGCGATGCCCTCGGCCTCGAGGCGCACGGCGGCCCGTCGCGACAGGTGCACCCCGTTGCCGTAGCTGACGATGGCCAGGTCGCGCCCCTCGCCCCACTGGCCGAACTCCCCCACGGCCAGGCGATAGTCCGGGCCCGGATCGACGCCACAGGCGCGCTCATCGCCCTCCTCCAGCAGGTCGCGGCCGTGGTAGCGGGCGATCGGCTCGAGGATCACCACCACCCGCTGCTCCTCGTCGGCCAGGCGCACCGCCTCCTGCAGGAGCCCCACCGCCTCGACCCCGCCGGACGGACAGGCCACCAGCAGCCCCGGGATATCGCGCAGCACGGCGATGGCGTTGTCGTTGTGGAAGTGGCCGCCGAAGCCCTTCTGGTAGCCGAGCCCCGCGATACGCACCACCAGGGGATTGGTGTACTGGCCACAGGAGAAGAAGCTCAGGGTCGCCGCCTCGCCGCGCAGCTGATCCTCGGCGTTGTGCAGGTAGGCGAGGAACTGGATCTCGAGGATCGGCACCAGCCCGCTCTGGGCGAGGCCGATGCCGAGCCCGAGGATGCTCTGCTCGTCGAGCAGGGTGTCGATCACCCGATGCGGCCCGAAGCGTGCCTGCAGCCGCTGGGTGACGCCGTAGACCCCGCCCTTGCGGCCGATGTCCTCCCCGGCCATCACCAGGTGCGGATAGCGTGCCATCAGCCGCGCCAGCGCCTGGTTGATCAGCCTGGCCATGGGCGCCGGGGTGGCGTCGACCTCGCCCTGCCAAGCCTGCCGGCGACCGGCACGCGGCGGCGGCACGATGCTCGCCATGACCTGCGCCGCGCGCTCGAGCTTCGGCTGGCCCACCGCCCACTCGGCCTCGCGGGCCACTCGATCACCGATCGCCCGGTAGCGCTCGGCGATCTCGTCGGCCGAGAGCAGGCCGTGGCGGCGCAGCAGCCCGGCGCTGACCAGCAGCGGGTCGCGGGCCTCGTCGGCCGCGATGCGCGCCGCCGAGCGATAGGCCTGCTCGGCATCCGAGCCGGCGTGGCCGAAGAGCCGCACGCAGCGCAGGTGCAGGAACACCGGCTGGCGGCGGATACGGGCGATGTGCGCCGCCTCGCGGGCCGCCCGCCAGGTGTCCAGCAGATCGAGGCCGTCGCCGGCGAGGTAGTGGATGCCGGGGCGGGCACGCATGCTGGCGGCGATCCAGCCGGGCGGCGTGGGCATGGAGACGCCGAGGCCGTTGTCCTCGCAGACCATCACCAGCGGCATGGGCGCGCCCTGGAAGGCGGCCCAGCCCGCGGCATTGAGGGCCCCCTGGGCGGTGGAGTGGTTGAAGGAAGCATCGCCGAAGCTGCAGATCACCACGCTGTCCGCCGACCACTCGCCGCCGCCCCCCAGACGCCGCCACAGGCCGAGGCCATGCGCCGCCCCGACCGCCTTGGGCAGGTGGGAGGCGATGGTGCTGGTCTGGGGCGGAATGTGCAGGGCCCTCGAGCCCAGCACCTTGTGGCGCCCTCCGGAGATCGGATCCGCGGCCGAGGCGACGAAGCTCAACAGCAGGTCGCGGATCGGCGTCTGATCCGCCACGGCACGGCTGCGCTGGATCAGGAAGGCGGCGTCGCGATAGTGCAGGAAGGCGGGATCATCGGGACGAAAGGCGCGGGCGATGGCCGCATTGCCCTCGTGGCCGGCGCTGCCGATGGTGTAGAACCCCTGGCCCCGGGCCTGCAGGCGGCGGGCCTCAAGATCGAGGTGGCGGCTGATCAGCTGGGACTCGAACAGCTCGATGAGCGCCGCTGCGTCGAGACCGACCTCATCGAGCCCGTGATCCTGGTCGGGCGCGGGCCAGTCATCGCGCTGCAGGGCATCGAGGAAGCGCTGCTCCTGGGAAACGGCGTCGGCCACGGGCGGCCTCCGGTCGGCGGCGGGTGCTTACAGCCTAGTCGACCGTCTCGCGCCGCCGCGACCCGGCCGAGTCTGGAAGGTCGGCTGGAAGAGGCCGGCGAACAGGGCGATGACGCCGTCGTGGCGATGGGGCACTGGGGCACCCGGCCGAGTCTGGAAGGTCGGCTGGAAGAGGCCGGCGAACAGGGCGATGACGCCGTCGTGGCGATGGGGCACTGGGGCACCCGGGCGTGGGAAATGGGCGCCCCAGGGTAGCGAGCCCGGCGTGGGGGCGGGAAACCCCGGCCCCCCGGGGGGTCAGGCGCTCGGGATGATGTTCTGGTTGAGGTGGAAGACGTTGTCGGGATCCCAGCGCCGCTTCAGCGCCACCAGCCGCGCATGGACGTCCTCCCCGTAGGCGGCCCGCACCCGAGCCTCACCCTCGTCGCCGCTGATGAAGTTGACGTATACCCCACCGGTGGTGAAGGGCACCATGGCCTCGAAGGTGTCCCGGGCCCAGGCGATCTGGCGCTCGTCATCCTCGGGTTCGCGCCAGCGGGCCTGAATGTTGAGGACCCAGGCGGCCTGCCGGTGTGGATAGGGGGTCGAGTCCGCGGGCCGCCGGGCGGTCTCGCCGCCCAGCGAGAGCATGCCGATGGACGACTCCTGGCCGGGCATGAGCCGGGCCCGGTCGCACAGCACGTCGATGGCCTCCCCCTCCAGCGTGTCGAGGTAGTGGCCCTTCCAGTAGTTGCGCGCCCCGGCGCTGGCGGTGGCATCGAACATCGACTGGAAGGTGACATAGGGCCGCCGCGCCACGACATCGGCGATGGGACGGCCGATCCGGCGCAGCGGCGCCAGCGCGGCCTCGCTGTGGGCAGGGTCACCGCTGTGGATCATCGCCAGCAGCAGGATCATCTCGCCATGGAAGGCCTCGGGGATGAAGGGCTTGGGCGGGGCATGCCGCAACACCGGCAGGCAGGCCACCTCGTCGGGGGCCTCGCGCATGACCTCCGCGACCCGTCGCAGCACCGCCGGCGCATCGGCCGCATCATGTACCACCGGTCCGGCCATGACCTCGGGCGGCTGGTCATGCAGGTCGAATTCGAAGGCCGTGGCGACACCGAAGTTGCCTCCGCCGCCGCGCAGCCCCCAGAACAGCTCCGGGTGCTCTTCCTTGCTGGCCTGCACGGGCTCGGCCCCGGCGGTGACCAGTTCGACCGACCTCAGATTGTCGACGGTCAGCCCGAAGCGCCGCGACAGGTAGCCGAAGCCGCCGCCCAGGGTGAGACCCGCCACTCCGGTGGAAGAGATGAAACCACCCGGGGTGACCAGCCCATGGGCCTGGGTCTCCTTGTCGAGGTCCGCCAGCAGGGCGCCGGGCTCGACTCGGACGACACGCCGCCGCGGGTCGACCTGGGCCGCAGGCATGGTCGAGAGGTCGAGCATCAGCCCCCCCTCACAGACCGCATGGCCGGCCACGTTGTGCCCACCGCCGCGAATGGCGAGCTCCAGCCCCTGCTCCCGGGCGAAACGGACCGCCGCCATGACGTCGGCCGTCCCCCGCGCCCGGACGATCAGCGCCGGATGGCGGTCGATCATGGCGTTCCAGATCGCTCGCGCCTGGTCATAGCCCGACTCACCAGGCAATAGGGCGGGGCCTCGCAGCATGCCGCGCAGCGGCGCGATGTCCTGCTCCGCCAGGCAGGTCGCGGAGCTGTCAGGATGGGAAGTGAAAGGATTCATGGTCGGACTCCCGGGATAACACCGTTATCCCTGCTCGAGAGGCCGGCCGTCTGGTGCGTCACGACCGGCTCGTGAAAGGAGATGGCGTAGCTTGAGCTTGGGTCCTCCCCCTCGCCCCGACCAGTTCGATATTTGTACCCTCGGCGGCACTGGACTAGCGTCAGGGACATGACCAAGGGCTATGGCCAGTTCTGCCCGGTGGCCAAGGCCGCCGAAATCGTCGCCGAGCGCTGGACGCCGCTGGTGATTCGCGAGCTGCTGTGCGGCAGTCGCCACTTCAATGACCTGCGCCGGGGCGTGCCGTTGATGTCGCCCTCGCTGCTGTCCCAGCGCCTCAAGCGGCTCGAGGACGAGGGCCTGGTCGTCCGACGAGCGATCCCGGGGGGCGGCAGCGAGTATCGGCTCAGCGAGGCCGGCGAGGCCCTGCGCCCGGTCATCGAATCGCTGGGCGCCTGGGGGAAGCGCTGGGTGCGCCGGAAAGCCGATGACAGCGCCGACGACCTCGACCCGGGGCTCTTGATGTGGGATATCCATCGCCGCCTGCATATCGACCGCTTCCCCGCGGGACGCTCGGTGCTGCGCTTCGAGCTCACCGACGTCCCCGCCAAGCGACGCTTCTATTGGCTGGTCGTCGAGCGTGACCAGGTGGATATCTGCCTTAAGGACCCGGGCTTCGCCGTCGACCTTTACATCGCCGTGCCCCTGCCTGTCCTGACGGCGATCTGGCTCGGCGACCGCTCGCTCCAGGCCGCCCGTCACAATGGCGAGCTCGACCTGCGTGGTCCCGCCGACCTTCGCCGCCGCTTTATCGGCTGGTTGCGGCTCAGCCCGTTCGCCGGGGTCGAGCGAGCCGCCCCCGACGCCTGAGCCTATCTCGGGCGCCGGGGAGCCGGTCGCATCGCCTCAGTCGGCCTCGCCGGGTTCGATGTTCTGGTTGACGTGGAAGACAGTGGCGGGGTCGTGCTCGCACACGAAATCGCCCATTAGTACCACTGGTTAGTACCACTAATCGCCCGGCGGCGGGTGCTTACAGCCTAGTCGACCGTCTCGCGCCGCCGCGACCCGGCCACAGCCTGCGGCTCGAGCAGGGCACGCCCGGCGGCAACGGCGGCCTCCCGACTCGCGCCCTCGCGATAGAAGGCCGCCAGGGCACGACGGAAGGCCGCCGCTCGCCCGGGCAGGCCCTCGTGCAGGTAGCGCTCGGCACGCGCCTCGACCCGCGCCCGGAAGCCCTCGCGATCGACCTGGACCTCGCCCAGGTTGTCGACGCTGACGTTGAACGGCAGCGCACAGGCCTCGGCGAAGAGCCGCTCCAGCGCCTGGGGCGCCACCTCGACCGACTCGAACTGGCGCTGCTGGTCGGCATCGCGGCCGTCGGGCAGGTACCAGTAGCCGTAGTCCTCGAGCTCGCGGCGCCGCGCCCCGGCGATGCACCAGTGGCTGATCTCGTGCAGGGCGCTGGCGAAGAAGCCCCGGGCGAAGATCACCCGATGCCAGGGGCTCTGCGCGTCCGCCGGCAGGTAGAGCGGCTCGTCGCCGCCTCGCACCAGCCGAGTCTGGAAGGTCGGCTGGAAGAGGCCGTCGAACAGGGCGATGACATCCTCGAGTCGGTGGCTCACGCGCTCTCCCGGGCAATGGCAAAGGGCGCCATTATAGGCGCTGGATGGGCGGAGCGAAAATCGCTGGCCCCTGATAGACTGAGCGCCTTCCCGGCGCGCGTCGCGGATCGACGTTGCCTTCCCTTCTGCTGCATGGAGCCGCGCCTTGGTGCCGTTTTCCTCACGCCTGCTGGCCAGTAGCCGCAGGGAAACCTCCTCCCTGATGCGCCTGGCCCTGCCGATTTGCGGGGCCCAGCTGGCCCAGGCCGGCATGAGTGTCGTCGACGTGATGATGACCGGGCGGCTCAGCGCCACGGACCTGGCGGCGGTCTCAGTGGGCGCCAGCCTGTGGATGCCGCTGATGCTGTTCATGACCGGCACCCTGATGGGGCTGACGCCCATCGTCGCCCAGCTGCTCGGCGGCGGGCGCACCGCAGGCATCAGGCCCAGCGTCCACCAGGCGCTGTGGGTGGCCCTGTCGCTGGGCATCGTCGCCGCGCTGCTGCTGTGGAGCGTAGTGATGCCGATCTTCCGGCTGATGGCGGTGCCCGAAGAGGTCGCCAGCCGCGCCACGGCCTATCTGGCAGCGCTGGCCTTCGGCATGCCGGGGGTGGCGCTGTTCCAGGCGCTGCGCGCCTTCTCGGACGGCATGAACCACACCCGCCCTTCGCTGTGGATCAGCCTAGTGGGGCTCGCCGTCAACATCCCCTGCAACTTCGTGCTGATCTACGGCGGCGACGGCCTCACAGGCCTGTTCGGCGCCGGGCTTCCCACCTGGCTGCAGGGTCTGCCCGCCCTCGGCGCGCTGGGCTGCGGCATCGCCACGGCGATCTCCATGTGGGTAATGTGCCTGGCCATGGTCGCCTATACCCGACGCTCCAGGGCCTATGGCGACGTCGACCTCTGGCAGGCGCCCTCCAAGCCCCGCTGGCCGCTGATCGCCGAACTGCTGCGCGTGGGGGTACCGATCGGGGTGGCGATCTTCGTCGAAGTGACGCTGTTCACGCTGATCGCGCTGTTCGTGGCCAGCCTCGGCGAGATCACCGTGGCGGCTCACCAGGTCGCGCTCAACTACACCTCGATCCTCTTCATGCTGCCGCTGTCGCTCGGCATGGCGCTGACCGTGCGGGTGGGCAACACCCTCGGCCAGGGCCGCCCCGACCAGGCGCGCCTGGTGGCCTGGAACGGCATCCTGGTGTCCGTCGGCGTGGCGGGGCTCAACAGCCTGCTGCTGTGGCTCACGGCCGAGCCGGTGATCGCGCTCTACACTCACAACAGCGAGGTGGCGCGTCTGACCCTGTCACTGGTCGGCCTGGCCATGCTCTACCAGGTCTCGGACGCCCTGCAGGTCAACCTGGCCGGGGCGCTGCGCGGCTACAAGGACACCCGCATCATCATGCTGATCACCCTGCTGGCCTACTGGCTGGTGGGGCTGGGGGGCGGTCACTGGCTCGGCCAGGTCGGCCTCGCCGGCTGGATCGAGCCGCTGGGCGTACACGGCTACTGGATCGGCCTGGTGGCCGGCCTGACCACCGCCGCGGTACTGTTGGGCGAGCGACTCAGGCGCATCAGCAAGGCGAGGGCCCATGACACGTTCGAGACTTCCCGCCACTAAGCATCGGCAAACGAGCCGCCGCGGCGGGCGGCGCCTGCTGCTGGCCGCGGCGGTGACGCTGCTGGCCGGCTGCGGCGAGGGCGCGAGCGAGACACTGTTGGGCGACTACCAGCGGCATTTGGCCGACACCCTGGCCCTCGAGGCACCGACTCAGGCCGACCCGGACAATATCGGCGCCTTCCCCGAGCAGGATGAGCGGCTCTTCGAGGTCGCCGAGACCCGAGAGGGGATGCTCGATATCTACGCCCTGCGCGACTGCCACCTCCCCTCTCTGGTGGCGGGACGCAACAATCAGCTGGGGCGAGTGGCACCGCCCAGCCAGCGCTGGCTCTACGAGCTCGAGCTCTGGCGACGGCTCAGCCAGTGCTGGAACACCGAGGTGCCGGCGACGCTTTCCGAGACCAGCCGCGAACGTCTCTCGCGGCTCACCGACATCAAGACCGAGCAGCTGCCGCGGGTGAGCTGGAATGCCCTGTTCGCCTCCGAGGAGTGGGTCAAGAACTTCTCCCGAGCCAGCGCGCCCCTCGCACCCGAGGCGCTCGTCGAGGCACGGCCGCGCAGCGCGGCCCTGGCCTACCTGCGCGAAACGACCCTGCGCCAGTTCGACCCCGACTGGGCCGCCGATTCCGCCACCCTGGAAGGCCATTTCAAGACCCTGCAGGAGCGCCCGTTCTCTGCCGAGCTGCTGCGCACCCTGCTGCTGGCCGAGCAGCGCCTGAGGGAGGCCTCGGCGCTGGTCGAGCAGGCGCTGGACCGCCCCGAAGGTCAGGCCTGCCCCGTCGAGTTCGCGCGACTGAGCGACGCCCCCGAGGCCACACGCCTGAGCGAGTGGCTGGCGAGCCTGGAGCGCTCGGCCCGCCACTGGCTCGAGGCCATCGATGCCCTGCTCGACGCTCAGGTGGCGCCGCCCCCGGCGGTCGCCGAGTATCGCCGCGACTGGCTGTCGCTGAGCCATCCCGAGGCGCCCCTGCCGGCCTTCGCCGAGACCCGTGACCACCATCGGGCGCTGCTGTCTCGCCTCAGCCGTCGCTGCCAATCGATCACCGGGACTTAACCTCGGCAATCACTCTGTGCTATTGATGAAGCTACAGTGACGCAGTGCGCTGCTAACCAGGCCGATGCCGCGACCATGCAGCACTTGGAGGGACATCATGGGAATCCCGCAGTCACACCGCAGCGCTCGAGTCATCGATCTCGAGACCATGCGCCAACGCCAGCTGGCACGCCGCCGGCTCGTTCGGCTGTCACCCGAGCTGGATAACCTGGAGATGGTCTATCGCCTCTCCTCGGATGGCGACACCCTCTACGGCATGCCCCTGCTGGCGTGGGGGCTCCAGGAAGATGGTGAGGTGGTGGGCCTGGTGCCCTGGATGGAGGCCCTGACGCCCTGCCACCGCCTCGATGACGCCGAGCACGGCCATTTCGTCGGCTATCGCGACCCGGAGACCGAAGAGCTCTTCGAGCAGGCGCCGGAGCACAAGGTGCTGGAGCTCGAGCACGCCGCGGCCTACTTCGACTACGAGGAGACCGACGAGATCACGTTGATCCAGCAGCTCCCGGAGACTCAGGGGACCCATGCCCTGTGCATGGACGAGGGTGATGCGCCCTGGCAGCTCAAGCAGGTCTTCGGCTGGCGCCTCTACAGCGACGGCGCGGTGGAGGCCCTGCTCGCCGACGAACGCCTCGTAAAGACGACGCCGATCCTGCCCGGCGACCCCTGTCTCTATCCCGGCCATAGCCAGCACCGGGTGGTCTACTTCTTCCAGCGTCAGATCGCCAGCCGTATCCGCGAGGAAGATCCCACGACCCTCGAGGCCCTAGCCCTGATGGTCATGCCCGACAGCGACACGGCCCCCTCAGCGGGGTGATGGGCCGGGCGCGCCTCAGCCGAGCCGGATCAGGTAGCGGTAGCGGCCGTCGTCCTCGTGCTGGTAGATAAGCTCGTGGCCGAGAAAGCTGCAGAACTTGGGAATATCACGCGTCGTGGCCGGATCGCTGGCCACCACCTCAAGCACCTCTCCGGGGCGCATGTCGCGCACCCGGTTGTGCATCAGCATGATCGGTTCGGGACAGTAGAGCCCGGTGGTGTCGAGCTGTGCATCAGTGGGCGGCAAGGAATCCGCGGAATCAACCATCGATGACCTCGTTGCAGGACAGGAAAGTAGGAGAGTTACCGGATGATCAAGATCATTATCGAACGTCGTATCATGCCCGGCCTGGAGGAAGAATACGAGGCGGCCGCCCGGGACGCCATGCGCCATTCCCTCGGCGCGCCGGGCTTCGTCGGGGGCGAGAGCCTCGTCGAGTTCGGCCACAGCGATCGACGCCTGATGATCACCAAGTGGCGCGACCTGCGCGCCTGGAAGGAGTGGTACCAGAGCGAGACCCGCGCCCGGGTCATGCAGGGCCTGCTGCCGCTGCTGACCGAGGATGAGCGCATCCGGATCTACGAGGCGACCAGCGGCTGATGGTCGCCTCAGTCCCGCAGCCGCACGTGCACCGTCACCTCTTCACGGTCGTGGTAGAGGTGGCGACACGCCACCTCCGCCCGCACACCGGCCTCGGCGAGAGCTGACTCGAGGCGTGACAGGCAGCTCTCGACCTCCTGCCAGCGCCGCTTCATCGGCAGCTTGAGGTTGAACACCGCCTCGCGGCACCAGCGGCGTACCAGCCAGCGCTGCACCATCGACATGACCCGCGACGGCTGGTCGACGATATCGCAGACCAGCCAGTCGAGCCGCCCCGGAGGCGCCCAGACGAAGCCGTCCTCGCGCAGATGCTCCACCATGCCGGTGGCCATCAGCCCCTTGTCCATCGGGCCATTGTCGATGGCATAGACATGCATGCCGCGCTGCACCAGCTGCCAGGTCCAGCCGCCGGGCGCCGCGCCCAGGTCGGCCGCCTGCATGCCCTCGCCCAGCCGTTCTTCCCATTCGTCGCGCGGCACGAACTCGTGCCAGGCCTCCTCCAGCTTGAGCGTGGACCGGCTGGGGGCCGCGTGGGGAAAGCGCAACCGTCGGATGCCCCCCACCAGCTCGCTGCGGTTGCCGGGAAAGCTCATGCCCAGCTGGACCCGATCCCCGTCGCTCCACAGCAGGTGCAGCCTGCGACCACCCGCCTTTCGGCGCAGGGCGCCTCGCTTCTTCAGCATCGATTCCAGCGGACGCTTCAGCGCCTTGATCAGGCCGGCCAGAGCCTTGGCCTCGTTGGTATCGGGGGTCTCCTGCCACAGCGACTCGAAACTCCAGCCGCTGGCCTTCACCTGGTCGAGGATGGGCGACAGCCGATCCTCCCGGGAGAGCGACAGCGGTGGCAGGGCCACCAGGCTCTGGCGCGCAAACACCAGGCCAGAAAGCGGCAGGTCCCGATGCAGCCCGTTGGCCGGCTCGCCCCCCTCGACCAGGAAGCGCACGAAGCCGCCATCGGGTCGATACTCGGTGGTCCCGGGTCGGCCCAGGGTAGAGGCCTTGTCGGTGATCTCGGCGGCCAGGTCCGGCTCGAAGCCCGGACGGCAGTAGAGCAGCAGTTCACTCGGTGTGGTCATGGTGTTCCTTGCTCGACGGTGTCCGCCGGGAACCGGAGGCCACCAGCGCCTCGATATCCTGGAGCTGGACGTTGAGGGCATTGGTGGATATCTGGATTTCCCAGCAGGAGTAGATCAGTGAGACGGACAGCAGCACCAGGCTGGCACCGAACAGCACCAGCCCCGGCAGATCCAGCGACAGGAAGAGCGCAAACATCGACAGAGTGCAGAACAGAAAGCTCAGCACGCCGGCCAGCTGCATCCGCTTGGTCAGGGAGATGCGCCGGCGCAGCAGCACGATCTGCTTGGCATTGCCCTCGTGGTGCTGGGTCCTCTCCTCGTCGGCCAGCTTGCGAATCAGCTGCGCCAGGGTGAGAAAACGGTTGGTATAGGCCAGCAGCAACAGCGAGATGGCGGGAAACAGCAGGGCGGGAGTGGTCAGCGTCACGGGCGATCTCCGGGAGCATGGCTACGCTCATGGTGACAGGCACTGCTGTCACGGACTGAACATGAAAAAACCCCGAGCTCAATGAGCTCGGGGTTTTCTCGGAATAGGTGCCTGACGATGACCTACTCTCGCATGGGGAGACCCCACACTACCATCGGCGCTGATCGGTTTCACTGCTGAGTTCGGCAAGGGATCAGGTGGTTCC